>DAOOVM010000174.1:0-6429 GCA_035370085.1 Rhodanobacteraceae bacterium
CTCCAGAAGAAAACAGCCTGCTCGGCCGATGGGCTCGATGGACGGCTGCACCGTACTGCGAATTCAAGGACGACCGCGCCCGATTGCTTGCCTTGGTTGCGCGAGATGTACGCAAGGTGGCCATCGTGATCGTGCTCGCAATCACGGGCGAGGCGGTGCCGTGGCATGGATGGGCAGCCCTTTTTCTAGGATGAGTCCGACGCGTCGCCCAATGCTGCTGGCCAGTTGATCCGGCACAGCCTTGTCGGCAGTATTCAGGAGCGCCAAGCCTGCGCGGCGGGGATAGCCCGGGCTTTCCCCTGGAGGACGCGCGTGCGTACTTCGGATATTCGTGAACAGGCAGTCCACTTCTACCTGACCATCTGCAAATCTGTCATGTGTAAGGGGGGGGAAGGCGTGATCCGACCGATCCGAACCGGAAACCGATCCTCCCAGCCTCTCATTTCATCGCAATCCAGAGATGGCGAATATCGATATGTGAGAGTCCCCTGGCCCTGGTGTGTTGCGAGCGATACATGGTGAGGCCGGCTTTTGCGGCAGCAGACTCATTGCGGATCAGGTCCTGCAACGACCAGCCTGCGTGCTCCGAGCCATCCAATTCAGTGATCCACGCATTCAAGCGGTCGAACCAGATCTGCGGTGTCTCAGCCTGGACGTAGGCAATGATGGCAGCACGGGAGTGCGCCGCCCCGTGATCCCCGGCCTTGAAACGCTGGATGCCACCCGTTGTCGCCTTGCGGTTTATCACGTACTCGCGCTCATCCCGATTCTTGTCCTTCGGCGTTGGCAACCGCTTGCACTCAATAGGAAGCAAGGTATCGAACTGGGTACAGCGTCGACCATCGATCCATATCGTCGGCCCGCATGGCGAAGCGATCAAATCAATCTTGCGGCCCGTCTTCTGTTCATCGGGCTCCTCAATGCGGAACTGCAGCATGTCCCAGCCAGCAGAGTGACGGGCTACCGTGTTGAGATGGCCACACAACTGGGATGTGAGCGCCGTCTCTGCCGTCTTTTCCGGTCGATCGGGATGATCCCGCCAGCACGGCAGTTCGCCGGCGATGAAATCGATCAGCTCATCCAGCGATGCCGCAGACAGATGAACATCTTTCCCGAGAGAGCCAATCTGGACGTGGCGATCTGAAGAGTCTGCGAGCATAAGCGGGCGGTTAGAACCCTTGCACCCGAAGGTCGGCCAGCATCTCGTCCGCATCCCTCAGTGCCACGGAACGCATCCAGAAGCGCAGGCGGTCAGGCTTGAGCAGGAAGACAAAGTTTCCGTCGTAGATGCGCGCTATCCGCGTGATTTGCAGCGATTGCCCTTGGCGCTCCTGCAGCAACGACGCCAACCTGTCCTTCAACGCATCCGCACCTTGCCATTCCACCTTGCCAGCACCAAAAACAAACGGCTGGCAAATAACCCCTGGCCACGTTTGCGGCGCGAGCGCCTTTATCGACTTCTTCTTGTAAATGGCGTTGATCTGGCGCACGAAGACATCGTTGAAGGCCGACATACTGGACAGACCACTGTTCTTCATCACCTCGGAGTCTTCACCCAGTCGAATGAAGTCGCGGTAGTGGTCCACGATGTCGTCCACCAGAATCGATTCGTTGGGACTCAGGTCGAGGGTGCCTTCTGCAGGATACAGGATGGAGAACACATCGTCCGCCTGCAGCGCGGTAGCCTTCTGCACAAACAAGCGCGGACTCACCAATGCAAGGTGGGCTTGCAATGCACGCCGCGATGTCGACATCCATTTGTCGAGCTTGCGCAGGGCTGCAATGTCCTTCTGCTCCGCACAGAACCCTACGATCTGCTGACCATAGGTAAGGTACGAATCCGTCCACAAGCAATGTGGGAGGTCCATCTGCTCGCGAACAAGAAGCATGGGCGGTGTGTAGCGACCACTCGTATAGGCGGTCTTGAAGAGAGTGCCTTTGGCAGTCGTAATGCGCTGGCGGTCCAACCCATCCACAGTCAAGGCGTCCGATGGAACGTATTTCTTCCCAGAAATATGCTTCGCAGGCTCACGCTTGCCACTCAGTCCTTCGATGAATCCTTCGCCGTGGTTCCAATTCTTCTTCTTCGCGTATTCGCCCAGCGTCCGATAGTTCTTCAGGCGATCGACAAAGCCCAGCGTGCGGCCGCCACCAAACAGGTCGGCTCTCCACACTGCATCGTTTTCCAGCGCGAGTTCTCTCGGCAGCCAATGCAGGTCGTAATAGTCGATGTCGAATCCCTGCTCGGCATCCGAGCGTCCGCTGCGTCGGAACGTTGCGTGCAGGATCTGCCTGTCTTCCGGCGCCGTCCTGGCTTCGGCGACGATGACAACGACCTTCGTGTCGGCCTTGCCCCTCTGGAACAGCCCACGCACTGAAATGAAGTCCAGAATCTCACGCACATCCCATTTGCCGATGAAGCTCCGACGCAGGGCAATCGACTGTTGGTTGTAGAGGAAGTTGTATTGCTGCAGCATGCTCAGCACACCGCCCTCGGCAACCATCTCCATCGCTTCGTGCAGGAACAGGTAGGCAAGCTGCTTGTCGGGGAGGGTGCCATGCGTGGCGTTGTATCGCTCGTAGCTTCGCACAGCGCCAGGCGTCGTCAGTTTCGACGCAAACGGCGGATTGCCTACAACGACCCCTATCGGTGCCGTGATGACGCCTTGTTCCTTCGCCTCGAAGAAACAAGACCAGTGCAACGTCTCACCAGCCAGTGGTGGGAACAACTTGATGGTGGCTCGGATGGTCTCCGGTTCCAGCGCATCACAAAGAGCCAGGCACAAGCTGAAGGCGGCCAGTTCGATCGCACCCTCTTCGCGATCGATTCCGTGCACGTACTGAAGCAATCCCTTGAGGACAGCGACATCAGGCTTCTGCCATTGGTTGCGGCTGCGCCAGTGAAGCACCAACCGCTTGTAGGCTTCGACCAGGAACACACCCGAACCACACGATGGGTCCAGGATGATCTCCCCGCGCTCTTGCAGCCGGTCAAGCCGCTCCCAGTTCAGCGACTCCTCCAACATCAGGCGCACCAGGAATGGTGGCGTATAGACAGAACTATCGGCATCCTTGACGAACAGCTGATAGATGTGACTGATCAGTTCAACGGGAAGGTCCTTGAACGAATAGAGCTGCCACAACGTCAACTGACCGCCAACCTCCTCGCGCCCTTCGATAAGCCGGGAAAAGCGGATCAGTTGCTGGCTGCCTCTCAAGCGCTCGCGGTCAGCGTCACTGAAGGAGAATACGTGGCCGTTGAAGCGCCTCTCCAGATCCTCAAGCAGCGCCACGAGTGCTGGACCATTGGCCAGCACCTGGAAAAACTTTTCTGCACCTGGCAGGAAGCGCGCCAGATAACCATCCTTGAAGACCTCGCGCTGCTCCAAGTATGCGATCAGCAAGGACAGGATCAGCAGCTTGCGGCGCAAATGTCTTGGCAGGATGCCTTCGGTATTTAAGTCGTCGCTGATCTCCTTGACCGCCGTGATGAGACCCTTGTGCGCGGACTTGTTGGATGACAGCAATACCTTGCAGGCCGCCGTGTCATCCCATAGCGTGCCGTTGCGCAATTGCTCCGCACTCCACCATGGGTCGCTGGCAACCGTGGACGCCAATGCCAAAGTGCGGACTGGATTGCAGACCAGCTCTCCGGATGAAGACACGAAGTCAGGGCCGTGAGCGCACCTGAAGAGTTGCAGTTGACCAGGCAGCTTTCGGTAGATCAGGGGTACGCCACCCCAACTCCAGAGCTTCTTGTGAATCTCCGCAAACTCATGATCTCGCTCAGGACCGTCTGCGACAAACACGAAGGCCTGCGGCACCGAGCGTTTGCCATTGCGGCCCGCCTCGAAGAACACCGCCTGCGCGCCGTACTCGCGCGCCTTCTCCATCAGAACAACCTCTTCCGGCGGGCGACCGTCACGCCGGTAAGTTTTGACGAAGACAAGCCCCTCCACAGCGACGCCTCGCACGGCATCGCTCAATTGGTTCCACCAAGGCTGCTGGCCGCCCGTCAACATGCGACCATCATCCATACCCTCATGACTGCTGCAGAGATCATGCGGCCACCGTGATGCCAGCGGCATGCGCACGCCGCGCCGGCCGGACAACGATCTGCACTTGCTGGTCGAGCGACACCAGTGCCTGCATCAGCCGTTCAAGCGAAATGTTTTGCAGCTTGTAGCGCCGCACCTGGGACACCTTGGGCTGCGTCATGCCGGTGATGTGCGCAACTTCGGTTTGACTGAGGCTGCGCTTGTCAATCAGCTCATTGAGCTTGACTGCCAAGACGGCCTTTGCCGACAGTTCTTCCGCGTCGTCCAAACCGAGGTCGGCCAGCACGTTGTCGGTGCCTTGAGAATGGTCTTTGCGCGTCATCACGATCTCCCGCTCGCGCCGTAACGCGCAAGCACAGCCTTCCACCGCTTCTCAATCAACTCCACGTCCGGCTGCGGTGTGGCAATGCCGGACTTGGACTTCTTCTGAAACGCATGCAGTACATGCACCGCATCGCCAATGCGAACGGTGTAGACCGCCCGAAAGGTGTCGCCACGATGGTCTTCCACCAGCTCGTAAACGCCCGAACCTAACCCCTTCCAGGGTTTGGCCGAATCAGGCGTCTGACCCAACTGCACGACGAACAGCGCGACGCCCATGTCCTTCTGGACAGGAATGGGAAACTCCTTGAAATCCTTCTTCGAGGAACCTTCCCAGTACAAGAGCTTGCGTTTCTCAGTCATAGATTATATACGTTCAGATATATAGCGCAAGGATCTCTCATGTGACCGCCCCCACAACCTCTTGTGCGGCAGCGTTACAGTCCTCCGGACGCACTCGCTCCAGCATGGCAAGTGCCTCCAGCAACTGCTCCCGCGTCGGCGGCGCATAGGAAAGCGTCATTGAGTTGTTGGTCAATTCGCAGGAGACGGATTTCCCAGACACTGCCTGGGATTTGTGGCGCTCCTGGCCGGTATAGCTCATGCGGTTGACGCGGTGGCTTGTGCTAAAGCATTGCGTCGGACTCCCGTGATCGCCTGCCGCCGGTTCGCCACCAGCTCGGCCGCCTCGCGCACCGGCTTGTCCTCGGTGTGGACGTAGCGCATGAACATCGCCACGGTCTTGTGCGCCGTCAGCGCCATGCCGACCTTGACGGGGATGCCCGAGTTGGCAATGTCGGTCGCGGAGCGGTGGCGGATGCCGTGCGTGCCCACATGGGACACGTCGGCGCGCTTGAGGATGCGCGTCCAGCCGCCGTAATACTCGCCCGTGGTCATGTGCTGCCCCGGATGGTTCGGTGACGGGAACACATACGGGCATCCGTCTTGGCGGGGCGCGGTGGACAGCAGCCGATAGGCTTCCTCGCTCAATGGCTTGGACATACCGCCGGTCTTGCTGTCGGGCCAGACCACACGCCTGTTCTCCAGATCGACCCAATCCCATTGGAGCGTAACAATCTCGGAGCGGCGGCCTGCGAACTCAAATTGCAGCCGGATGGCCAGCGGCAGAACCGCATGATCCAGGCCCAGCCCATCGGTTTCCAGATAGTCGAGATACCGGAACAGCTTGCCCATTTCCTCGTCGCTAATGAGGTGGGTGGCCTTGCCGTTGGGGTACATCGGGACATGGCGGCACGGGTTGGTGCCGTCGGGCCGGTAGCCCCACACTTCGGCTAGGTTGAACATCTTGCGCATCACGCTGAACGTGCGGTTCGCATCGGCCGGCTTGTGGGCCATCTTCTTCATCATCGTCGCCACGTCCGGGCGCTTCACGTCCTGCACCTTCATGCGGCCCAGCATCGGGATGATGTTGTTGTCGATGCACTTCTGGTAGCCGACCTGCGTGCTGGGCTTGTTGCGCTGCCTGGAGTGATCCCCCATGAACTTCTTGCACAACTCCGCGACCGTAGGGGCCGATCGGGCCGCTGCCTTGTCTGCGGCCGGGTCGCCGCCCCGGCGCACCTGGGCCAGCCATTCCTGCGCCAGCGAGCGGGCCTGTTCGACGGTCAATTCCCCGTATAGGCCCAAGGCAGGCTTGCGGCGCTCCCCGGCGTTCGTCCGGTACTGGAGCATGAACACCTTGCGGCCCGCTGGTGTAATCTTGCACAAGAAGCCCGGCACCAGGGTATCCCTGAGTTCGACGGCCTGCGCCTGGGATTGCGCCGCATCAACTGCGGACTTTGTGAGCTTGATCTTTGCCATGATGACTCCTTGAAAGACCCGTTTTGCAGGGGCCACATGGGAGCCATGAGGACACAAGCCGGGTCAGGTTTCAGAAAGCACCGGCATATGATGAACGCGCCTAAGTTATTGATAAACCTGCTGTATCGGGCTTCGGCGTAGTCCAGCAAAGTTCGGTGCTGGAGTCATCCTGAAATGAAAAAAGCGCCACAAAGGGCGCTTTCAGGGTGCGTGCGGCGAATTTTCCGCT
>DAOOVM010000175.1:0-6387 GCA_035370085.1 Rhodanobacteraceae bacterium
ACACGGCCCTGGTCGGCAACACCTGCCTCTACGGCGCCACCGGCGGCGAGCTGTATGTGGCCGGTCGCGCCGGCGAACGCTTCGGCGTGCGCAACTCCGGCGCGCTGGCGGTGGTGGAGGGCGTGGGCGATCACGGCTGCGAGTACATGACCGGCGGCGTGGTGGTGGTGCTCGGCCGCACCGGCCTCAACTTCGCCGCGGGCATGACCGGCGGCTTCGCCTACGTGCTCGACCTCAGCCGCGATTTCGTCGACCGCTACAACCACGAGCTGGTGGACATCCACCGCATCTCGCTGGAGGGCATGGAGAACCACCTGCAGCACCTGCGCAGCCTGCTGGCCAACCACATCGCCCACACCGGCAGCGCCTGGGCCACGCAGCTGCTCGACGACTTCCGCAACGTGCTGCACAAGATCTGGCTGGTGAAGCCCAAGGCGGCCAGCCTGGCCGCGCTCGCCGACGAGCTGAGGCGCGCGGCATGAGCGAGAAGACCTTTCCCTTCCTCAAATTCCACCGCACCCTGCCGCGCGAGGTGCCGGTGCCGGTGCGCGTGCTCGGCTTCGGCGAGATCCATGAGGGCTTCGTCAACGGCGACGCCGGCGACCAGGCCTCGCGCTGCATCGACTGCGGCAATCCCTACTGCTCCTGGGAATGCCCGCTCGGCAACCGCATTCCGCAGTGGCTGAAGCTGGTGCAGGACGGGCGCATCGAGGACGCCGCCAGCCTCATGCACGAGACCAATCCGCTGCCGGAAATCTGCGGCCGCGTGTGCCCGCAGGATCGCCTGTGCGAGGGCGCCTGCACCCTGGAGGACACCCAGTTCGGTGCGGTCACCATCGGCGCCATCGAACGCTGGGTCACCGACGAGGCGCTCAAGCGCGGCTGGCGCCCTACGGTGGAGGCGCCCACCGGCCGCCGTGTGGCCATCGTCGGCGCCGGTCCGGCCGGCCTCGCCGCGGCCGACCGCCTGGCGCGCGCCGGCGTGCAGGCCGAGGTGTTCGACCGCTACGAGGAAATCGGCGGCCTGCTCACCTTCGGCATCCCGCCCTTCAAGCTGGACAAGGCCGTGGTGCGCACGCGCCGCGCCCTGCTGGAGGAGATCGGCGTGCGCTTCCACCTCGGCACCGAGGTGGGCCGTGACGTCGCCTTCGCCCGCCTGCTCGACGATTACGACGCCGTGTTCCTCGGCACCGGCGCCTACACCGAGGTGGACGGCGGCCTGCCCGGTTCGGCTCTTCCCGGCGTGCAGCGCGCCCTGCCCTTCCTCGTGGCCAACGTGCGCCGCCTGCTCGGCAGCGCGCGCGGCGACGACGTGCTGCCCGAGCTCGCCGGCAAGCGCGTGGTGGTGCTGGGCGGCGGCGACACGGCCATGGACTGCGTGCGCTCGTCCATCCGCCTGGGCGCGGCCCAGGTGAGCTGCGTCTACCGCCGCGACGAGGCCAACATGCCCGGCTCGCGGCGCGAGGTGAAATATGCCCGCGACGAGGGCGTGCAGTTCCTCTTCAACCGCCAGCCGCTGGAGTTGCTGGGCGATGCCGCGGGAGTGCGCGGCGTGCGCGTGGCCGGCACGCGGCTCGTGGCCGATGGCGCCGGCCGCGCGCGGCCCCAGGCCGTGCCCGGCAGCGAGGAGACCCTCGCCGCCGACGTGGTGCTGCTGGCCTTCGGCTTCCAGCCCAGCCCCGCGCCGTGGTTCCGCGAGTTCGGTCTCGCGCTGGATGCCGCCGGTCGCCTCAGCGTGGGCGGCGCGGGCCGTCTGCCCCTGCAGACCAGCCACGACAGGGTCTTCGCGGGCGGTGACAACGTGCGCGGCGCCGATCTCGTGGTGCGCGCCGTGTACGACGGGCGCGAGGCGGCGGGGTCGATCCTGCAGCAGCTCGGCATCGTGCTGCCCGAACGCGGCGTGGCCTGAGCCCGCCGCGGTCGCGCGTCGGCGGTTCGGCGCGCGCAGCGCCCGCGGTGCGAGAATCCCCGCCCGCAGTCCGCGCACAGGGGTGACCGTTCATGGCCAAGAGGCGCCTGGAGGCGTTCAGCGATGGCGTCCTCGCCATCTCCACCATGGCGCTGGAGGCGAAGTTGCCGCAGGGCGAGGGCGTCGACCCCCTGCAGCCGCTGCTGCCGCTGTTCCTGAGCTACGCGCCGAGCTTCGTCGAGGTCGGCATCCAATGAAACAACCACGATCACATGCTGCACGCGGTGCGCCAGCTGGACGGCGCCACGCTGTGGGCCTACCTGCACCTGCTGTTCTGGCTCTCGCTGTTTCCCTTCGCCACCGGCTGGATGGGGGGAGATCCACTTCGCCGCGCTGCCGACGGCGGCCGGTGGTGTGGTGCTGCGGATGGCGGCCATCGCCTGCTGACTGCCGCAGCAGCGCCTGATCGCCGCGCATGGGCCCGAGCCGCTGCTGTGCCGCGCGGCCGGCGGCGACGGGTAGGGCAAGGCCTCGCCGCTGCTCTATCTCTCCGCGATCGGCCTCACCGCCTGGAACGCCCGCGCGGCGCAGGCGCTGTACGTGCGGGTCGCCTTGCTCTGGCTCATTCCCGACCGCCGCAGCGAGCCCGCCCTGCAGCACGACGCGACCTGAGTCGCGGCTGCGCTCCGTGAGCGGTGTTTCCGCAAAAAAACGGGGCGGCTTGCGCCGCCCCGGAACTGGAATCCTGCCGCCCCCAAGGGGCGGCAGGCGGTAGGGGCCCTAGGGCGTGTAGCTGCCGGTGAGGCTGACGCCGGAGTAGGCGCTGTATGCGCGCACCATGACGTAGTAGGTGCCGGCCTGGGCCGTCGTGATGGAGCAGGTCTCGCTGTTGCCCGACAGGTATGGGCGGCAGTCGTAGCTGCTGGTGGTGGGGGCCGAGCCGAACTTCACATAGAGGTCGGCGTCGCCGCTGCCGCCGCTGATAACGAACCTCAGGTTGGTCGCACCCGCCGGCACGGTCATGGTGTAGTTGACCGCGGCATTGGTCGCCGCCGAGAGGTTGGTCACCGCCACGCCGTTCTGCAGCACGTTCGGCGGCGGCGCGGTGCCGTAGCTGCCGACCAGGCTCAGGCCGGAATAGGCGCTGTAGGCCTTCACGCGCACATACCAGGTGCCGGCCGAGGGGCTGGCAAAGCTGCAGGACTCGGCGTTGCCGCTCTTGTAGGGACGGCAGTCGTAGACCGAGTCGGTGGGTGCCGCGCCGAACTTCACGTAGAGGTCGGCATCACCGCTGCCGCCGGAAGTGGTGAAGCTGAGGTTGGCGGCCCCGGCCGGCACGTTCATGGTGTAGACCAGGTCCGCGCCGGTGGCGGCCGAGAGGTTGCTGACGGTGACCCCGTTCTGCAGCACGTTGCCGCTGGATACCGTGACGGACTGGGACTTGGTGTTGGTGGCACCGGCATTGTCGGTGACAGTCAGCGTGACGCTGTAGGTGCCGGCTGCGGCGTAGGTGTGGCTGGGGTTGGTGGCGGTGGAGCTGGTGCTGTCGCCGAAGTTCCAGGAGCGCGAGGCGATGCTGCCGTCGCTGTCGCTGGAGCTGTCGGTGAAGCTGGCCGTCAGGCCGGAGGTGGTGAAACCGAAGTTGGCCACCGGTGGCACGTTGGCCGGCGCGGTCACCGTCACCGACTTGGTCACCGCATTGCTGGCTCCGCCGTTGTCGGTCACCGTCAGTGTGACGCTGTAGGTGCCGGCCGCGGCGTAGGTGTGGCTGGGGTTGGTGGCGCTGGAGCTGGTGCTGTCGCCGAAGTTCCAGGAGCGCGAGGCGATGCTGCCGTCGCTGTCGCTGGAGCCGTCGGTGAAGCTCGCGCTGAGGCCGTTGGTGGCGAAGCTGAAGTTCGCCGTGGGCGGGTTGTTGGCGGGCGCCGTGCCGGTGAAGTTCTGCCCGCTCACGTTGGCGCCGCTGACGCTCACGCTGCGGCTGGCCGGGGAGAAGGTGTAGCCGGACAGGCTGGGCGTGATGGTGTAGCTGCCGTTGGCGAGGTTGGCCAGGGTGTATGAGCCGCTGCTGTTGGTGGTGGTGCTGGCGCTGCCGCTGCTCACCGTGACGCCGGCAATGCCCGCGCCGCCGCTGGTGGTGACGCTGCCGGAGATCGAGTAAGTGGTCGCAGTACCGCAGTCGTCGAACTTGAAGCTGCCGATGCGCGTGGCCCAGCTGCCGCTCGGCCGGTACATGCCGACCGTCCAGAAGGTGCAGTCGTCGGCCGGATCGACCACGGTGGAGTAGTAGTCGCCCCAGCGGCCGGAGGTCTCGGCGGCCGCGCCGGTGGCGATGTCGGTCTCGGCCACGGTCATGACGCCGGCGGGATCGGCCGCCTTGCGCCCGGTGTAGCGCAGGCTGGCGTACACCACCGGAGAGCTCGTCTTGGTGACGTTGTAGCCCATGCCGATGTTGCCGTTCTTGTCGGTGGCCAGCGAACCCTCCAGATGGTGCGTGTTGCTGTCGCCGGGACTGAAGGTGCCCTCCTGGTACAGCGTCCAGTTGCCGCCGCCCGACTTGCGCAGCTCGAACCAGCGGATGCCGGCGTCGACGGTGCTGCCGCTGCGCGCCGTGTTCTGGTTGGTGGCGAAGTCGCCGACGATCGACTCGTAGCTGCCGAGGTTGCGGTAGACCATCGTGTTGAAGATCACCTCACGGATCGGATCGAGCTTGCTGGTCGATCCCGGCTGCGGCACGGTGGCGAAGGTCGAGTAGTCGGTGAACCAGCTGTTGAACTCGGTGATCTGGATGCGCGGCAGGGTGCTGATGCTGCTGTTGCCCGGGGTGTTCCAGTCGAGGTTCAGCGCGTACAGGTCGATGAAGTCGTGCGCCGGATCGGCGCTGGCGCCGTCGTGCGCCTCGTCATCGTGGTGGCGCGCGAGGATCTGCGGCGCGCCGGCCGGCGGTGCGTGGCTGGCGTCGCCCATGAAGTTGGCCGGCGTCAGCGCCTGGAAGCCGTAGCCGCCCAGCGAGGGCACGCTGGAGAAGCGCTGCGCGCCGCGCGCGGTGTTGCCCAGCAACATGTTGGCGCGGTCGTAGGCGTAGAAGGTGACGGTGCTGCCGCCTTCGTTGTCGCTGCACACATAGGCGTTGTTCCACACGCCGCAGTGCGGGTAATCGTTGGTCGTGGGCGTGGAGAAGCCGTAGAACCACCAGCCGCCGCTGACCGGGTTCTCGCTCTTGGAGATGTAGATGCACATCTTCGGCGCGGAGCTCGTGCCGCCCATCTCGAGCAGGAACCAGCGGCCGGCGAGGCGATCGAACAGCACGATGGGATCGCTCTGCGAAGTGCGGCAGCCGTCGCCGCTCGGCGCCAGCGAGGACATCGCCGTCGGCCCGGCGAGCTTGGTGCCGGTCTTGTCGTAGACCGTGAAGGTGGTGTGGGTCGTGCTGTTGCCGTTGACGCCGTAGATGATGTAGTTCGGACTCACGTCCACCACCGGGTCGCCCGGGTAGACGCCGGTGCTGCCGTTGCTGATGGTGACGCGGCCGCTGCTGGCGCGCTGCACGCGCTCGCCGGCGCTGTCCCACAGCTGCTGCAACTCGGGCAGGCGGTCCGGTGCGGTCTCGCGCGCCGGCGACGTGGCCGTGTTGAGCTTGCCCGGCGCATGGAACTGGCGCTTGTGCGCCTCCATGACCGGCATGCCGGGACGCCACAGCGGCGCCGTCGGCAGATCGCGCAGGTCCACGCGCACGTCGACCGGCGTGACCGGCTCGCTGACCTGGGCGCCGACGTACACGGCTCCCTGGTCCGCCAGCGCCAGCGCGGGCAGCAGCAGCCCGATCGCGGCAAGGCAAAGATTGCGGATTCTCACGTTGCATCCTCCCCAGAAGTGAAAAAGCAGAACATCCCCACTTGCGGAACACCGCCGACGGCGCTGCGACAGCGGCGGCGCGGGAACAGGGGCCCGCCCGCCGCCGGCGCGCGTGTCAATCGCTGTCGTTGTCTTCCGCTTCCGCCGTCGCCGCCGGCGCCCCCTTGCCAGCGACGATGTAACTCGCGCGACGCAGCAGGCGGATTTCGCCGCGCGCGCTTTCCACACGGATCCTGGCGCGGTCGCGCCCCACCACCGCCCGTGCCAGCTTGTTCGGCTCCTGGCCCGGACGGCGCTCCACCCGCAGCGAGTAGTCGGTGGCGAACTGGTTCGAGGTGGCCATCTCCAGCAGTGCATCCAGGCCGTCGTCCACACCCAGGCGGATGTCGCCGGTGGACGTGGCCAGGCGCTGGCGCGAGCCGCGCGGGGCGCTGGCCAGCGCGGCCTCGATCGCGCCCGCGCCGGTCTGCGCCTGGATGGCGCCGCGGATGCCGCGCAGGGTGATGTCGCCGTCGATGCTCAGGAGGTCCACCGCGGCGCGCACGCCGCGCACATCGATGGCGCCGCGCTGCGTGCGCACGCGCAGGGCGTGGCCCTCGGGCAACAGCACGGACAGGTCCACGCGC
>DAOOVM010000176.1:0-6343 GCA_035370085.1 Rhodanobacteraceae bacterium
TCCGGTCGGCTCCCCCGCCACCAAGCAAGCACCCGGCAGCGAAGGGGCGCGAATCCTAATCGCACCGGCGGTGCTTGGGAAGCCCTGCCGCGGCGGCTGAGACAAGCTGCCGCGGCACCTGGACGAGTGGATCGCACCTCGTCGCGCGGCAGCTCACTCCGATCGCAGGCGCACGCGCTGGAAGTTGCGCTTGCCGATCTGCAGCACACCTTCGAAGCCCGGCGCAAACAGGCGCTGCCCGTCGCAGAACACTTCGCCGTCGATGCGCACGGCGCGTTCGGCGAGCTTGCGATTGGCCTCACCGTTGCTCATGGCCAGGCCCGCCGCCTTGAGCAAGGCGGCGATGCGCAGGCCCTCGGCCGGTACGGGCAAGTCCATGAGCGGCAGCAGGGACAGGTCGCCCTCGCCGCTGACCGCCGCCTGCCAGCCGGCAATGGCGGTCTCGGCCGCGGCAACGCCATGGAAGCGCGCCGCCAGCTCGCGCGCCAGGCGCAGCTTGGCGTCGCGTGGATGCAACTGGCCGGCGGTGAAGTCCTGCTTCATGCGTGCCAGCTCGCCCAGGCTGACCTCAAAGCTGAGCAGCTCGAACCAGCGCCACATCAGTTCGTCGCCGATCTTCATGGTCTTGGTGACGATGTCGATCGCCGGCTCGTTGATGCCGATGTAGTTGCCCAGCGACTTCGACATCTTGTTGACGCCGTCCAGACCCTCTAGGAGTGGCATGGTCAGCACGATCTGCGGCGGTTGGCCGTAGTGCTCCTGCAGGCCGCGCCCCATGAGCAGGTTGAATTTCTGGTCGGTACCGCCGAGCTCGACGTCGGCCTTGAGCGCGACCGAGTCGTAGCCCTGCACCAGTGGATACAGGAATTCGTGGATGGCGATCGACTGTTGCGCGGCGTAGCGCTTGGCGAAGTCGTCGCGCTCGAGCATACGCGCCACGGTGTGCTGCGCCGCGAGCTTGATCATGTCGGCGGCGGACATCTGGCCGAACCATTCGGAGTTGAAGCGCACCTCGGTGCGTTCGCGATCGAGCACCTTGAACACCTGATCGGCGTAGGTCTGCGCATTGGCGAGCACATCCTCGCGGGTGAGCGGCTTGCGCGTGGCGTTCTTGCCGGTCGGGTCGCCGATCATGCCGGTGAAGTCGCCGATCAGGAAGATCACCTGGTGGCCCAGGTCCTGGAACTGCCGCATCTTGTTGAGCAGTACCGTGTGGCCCAGGTGCAGGTCCGGCGCGGTGGGATCGAAACCGGCCTTGACGCGCAACGGCCGTCCCAGGCGCAGGCGGGCATCCAGTTCTTCGGGCTTGAGAATTTCCTCGGCGCCGCGACCGATCAGGTCGAGCGCGTCCTGTACTGACGTCATGGGTGGTCCCCGGGGCGATGATGGAGCGAGGGCCAAGGTGGCGCGGGAGGCGGGATTCCGCGGCCGCGAAAGTGGCCCTGCGGTTAAGTATTCGTTAACCGGCCGCCGCACGCAAACCCTTGTCGCAATTGGCGTTGACGGGCTTTTGACGCTGCCGTTATGGTACGCGCCGATTTGCCGGATTGCGACCGTGACCGAGACCCCAGCCGCTCCACCCAGCGTCCGCCGCAACCGTCGCCGCGCCGTCCTGCGGCGCCGGGCACTCCGCAAGCACTTTCACTTTTACGCCAAGTGCGCGCACTGGACGCTGTCCCGGTTGCCGCCCGCCTCGCCGGCGTCGTGGCGCCGCGAACACTGGGTCCTGGCCAGTTTCGCCGCCACGCTCGCTGTGCTGGTGGGTCTGGTAGTGCCGAACTGGGCCGGCGCGGTCCGTCACGAGGACGGCACAGCGCTGCTGACCACGCTGGAGTTGCCGCTGCCGGCACTGCCGCAGGACGCCGCCGCGGCTGCGGATGCGGGCATGGCGCGTGCGGGCATGCTTCCCGGGCAGGGGAGCGACGATGCGGGCTGGACCGTGGTGGCGCTGCGCGCCGGCCAGTCCCTCGCCGACCTGTTCGAGGAGCAGGGGCTGACAGCGGCCGAGCTGCAGCGGGTCCTGGACAGCAGCCCCGACAAGGGGGCTTTCCGTCGCCTCCATCCCGGAGATGAATTCGCCCTGCGCCGCGGCGCCGACGGGCGACTGGCCGCCCTGCGCTTCGACCGCGACGAGCACACGCGCGTGGTGCTGCGTTTCGACGCGGGCCAGGTGCACAGCGAGACGATCGAACGCGCGCTGGAGCGCCGTACGCACGTCGCCCGGGGCGTCGTCGACAGCTCGCTGTTCGACGCCGGCGGCCAGGCCGGATTGAGCGACGCCATGATCCTCAAGCTGGCCACTGCATTCAGCTACGACATCGACTTCGCGCAGGATCTGCGCGTCGGCGACAGCTTCAGCGTGATCTACGAGGACGTCTACCGGGAGGGCGAGCGCCTGCGCGATGGCGACATCCTGGCCGCGACTTTCGTCAATGCGGGCAAGCGTTTCACGGCCTACCGCTATGTCGACGCGGAGGGCAACGTCTCCTACTACAGCGAAGATGGACGCCCCCTGCGCAAGTCCTTCCTGCGCACGCCGGTCGACTTCGCGCGCATCTCCTCCGGCTTCAGTGCCGGGCGCATGCATCCCATCCTCGGCACCATGCGTGCCCACCGCGGCGTGGATTACGCCGCCCCGTCCGGCACGCCGATCTACGCGGCCGGGGACGGCAAGGTGCAGTTCCGCGGCCAGCAGCCCGGCTACGGCAACGTGGTGATCCTGCAGCACAGCGGCAACGTGACCACACTGTACGGTCACATGTCGCGCTTCGCCGGCATCGCGAACGGCCAGCGCGTGCGCCAGGGGCAGCTCATCGGCTACGTGGGCATGACCGGCCTGGCCACCGGGCCCCATCTGCACTACGAGTTCCGCATCGGCGGCGTGCACCGTGATCCGCTCACCGTGACACTGCCCAAGCCGGAGCCCCTGCCAGCCGGCGAGCTGGCCCGCTTCCGCCAGCAGGTGCAGCCGATGCTGGCGCGCCTGCGTCAGGTCGAAGGCCAGCAACTCGCCAGCGCGGACTGAGCGCGTGCATCGGCCCGCCGAGCTGTACCTCGGCCTGATCTCGGGCACCAGCGCCGACGCCATCGATGCCGTGCTGGCGCGCTTCGAGCCGGGCATCGAGATCGTCGCCGCTGCGGCCGTCCCCTATTGCGCCGAACTGCGCCGGCGCGTGCTCGACCTGGCCCGCCGCGAAGCCCAGGCCGACCTGGATGAACTCGGATCGCTCGATACCGAACTCGGCCGCGCCTTCGCCGCGGCCGCGCGGGATCTGCTGCAGCGCGCGGGCGTGGATCGCAGCGAAGTGTGCGCGCTGGGATCGCACGGACAGACCGTACGCCATGGACCCGCGGGGCCGGCGCCCTTCACTCTGCAGTTGGGCGATCCCAACGTCATCGCCGAGCGCACTGGCATTACCACGGTGGCGGACTTCCGCCGCCGTGACCTCGCCGCAGGCGGCCAAGGCGCGCCGCTGCTGCCGGCCCTGCACGCCGCGCTGTTTTCCGCCCCAGCGTCGGCGCGCGTGGTGCTCAACCTCGGCGGCATCGCCAACATCACCGTGCTGCCGGCGCAAGGCAGCGGGCGCGACGCACCGGTGCGCGGCTTCGATACGGGGCCGGCGAACTGCCTCCTGGACGCCTGGGCCGCGCGCCACCTGGGCCAGGCGCACGATAGCGCCGGTGCCTGGGCCGCGGCCGGGCAGGTCGATGCGCCGCTGCTCGCGGCCCTGCTGCAGGAGCCCTATTTCGCCCAGCTACCGCCCAAGAGCACGGGACGCGAGCTGTTCAATCTGGACTGGCTCGATGGCCACCTCGCCGCGCGCACGCTGGCGCCCGCCGACGTGCAGGCGACCCTGGTCGCACTGACCGCTCGCAGTGTCGCCGACGCCGTGGCCGCGAGCGCGCCGGAGGCAATGCAGGTCTATGCCTGCGGCGGCGGCGTGCACAACCCGGTGCTCATGGCCGCGCTGCAGCAGGCCCTGGCGCCGCGCACGCTGCTCACGACGGCCGCCCTCGGCGTCGATCCGGACTTCGTGGAAGCCACCGCCTTCGCCTGGCTGGCCCGGCGCCGCCTTCTCGGCGAGCCGGGCAACCTGCCGGCGGTCACCGGAGCCAGCGGCCCGCGCGTGCTGGGCGCGATTTACTTCGGCGACTTGTCGTCGACGTAGAGGGGTTTACCGTCCACCTGCTCGAAGGCGCTGACAGCTTCGCGGAAGGCGGCGGCTTCGGTCGGCTCCCAGGTCCCGCGCAGGTAGGCGATGTCGTGCAGTTCCCGCCGTGCCGGATCCTCGCCGCTCAGACCCAGCCCGTGGCGAAGAGCATGCAGGATCACTTCATTGATCGACCACTGGCGTTCCCGCGCAATCGCCTTGATGCGCTCGGCGGTGGCGTCGTCGATGTGGCGCACGAGTATGTCCGGCACGACCGCTCCATCCCATTGCCCATGCCCCTGTCGCGGCGATTCTGGCAGCAATGGCCGCGGATTTCAGCCGCGCAGGGCGGTTGCTCCGCCAGCCTGCTGCGCCAGCTCGGTGGCGCGCAGGCGCGGCCAGAGCAGGACGAACAGCGCCATGGCGGGCAGCAGTGCCACCGTCGTCAGCACGAAAAAGCCGCCATAGCCCAACGCCGTGGCGATGCCCCCGGCGAAGAACCCCAGCACCTTGCCCGGCAGGTTCACCAGCGAGCTCAGCAGGGCGTACTGCGTCGCCGTATGCCGACGGCTGACCAGCATGGACAGGAAGGCCACGGTCGGAGGGCCAAGCATGCCCAGGGTGAGGTTCTCGCCCGAGATCACCAGCGTGAGCACCAGCAGGTTCCCCGGATGGGCGATCAGCCACAGGTACAGCAGGTTGCAGCTGCCGCACAGCAGAACCATCGCACCCAGCGAGCGCCAGGCCCCCCAACGCGCCACCAGGGCGCCGCCGAGGAACACGCCGACCATGCCGATCCATACGCCGTAGAGCTTGGTGACGGCGCCAATCTCGGTCTTGGAAAAGCCCATGTCGCGATAGAAGGGACTCATCACGCCGCCCACCGTGGCCTGCTCCGGCAGCTTGAACAGCAGGATGAAGGCCAGCAGCAGTCCGGCCAGCGGCCAGCGGTAGCGGCGGTAGAAATCGCCAAACGGCTCGAGGACGCTCTCGCGCATCGCCGCGCGCCATCCCGGCGGCGGAGCCCAGGCGACGGCCGGCTCCCGCGCCAACAGCGTGGTGCCGATCGGCAGCAGCATCGCCACGGCCATCACCAGGTAGACGCCGCTCCAGGGCAGGTGGTCGGCGAGGATCAGCGCCAGAGCCCCGGCCAGGATGAGCGCCAGCCGGTAGCCCAGGGAATAGGTCGCCACGAGCGCGCCCTGCGCCTCAACCGGTGCGATCTCGATGCGGTAGGCGTCCACCGCGATGTCCTGCGTGGCGCCGCAGAAGGCAACGACAAGGGTGGCGGCGATGAAGGCGCCCAGGTGCGCCGGCGTCAGCGCGGCCATGGCAAGCAGGCCGGCCAGTACGCCCAGCTGCGCCAGCAGCAGCCAGCCGCGGCGTCGGCCGAGGCGCGCCAGGCCCGGGGCGGGCGCATGGTCAAGCACGGGCGCCCACAGGAACTTGAAGGCATAGGTCATGCCCGCACTGGCGATCATGGTGATCTCGCGCAGCTCCACGCCGTGTTCCTTCAACCAGTAGGCCAGCGTGCCCGCAACCAGCAGGAAGGGCAGACCCGAGGAGAAGCCGAAGAGGAACATGGTGCCGGCAGCGGGCTGGGCGAAGGCCTGCCACGCTGAGGGCTTGCGCGGCGCGCCCGCGGCGCCGCTCACAGGGCGTAGTCCACCGCGTAGGGCGCGTGGTCGGAAAAGCGCGGCTCGCGCGTGATCTCGCAGGCGCGGACCTTCTTCCCCAGTGCCGGCGTGACAATCTGGTAGTCGATGCGCCAGCCCACGTCATTGGCGCGGGCCGCGCCGCGATTCGACCACCAGGTGTATTCCACCGCGTCTGGCTTCACCGCGCGGAAGCTGTCGATCCAGCCCTGCGCCGGCGGCGGCGTGCCGTCGCCGCAGGCGTCGGCGATAAGGCCGTTGAGCCAGGCGCGCTCAGCCGGCAGGCAACCGGAGTTCTTCTGGTTGGAGGTCCAGTTCTTGATGTCGTTGCGCGCTCGCACGATGTTCCAGTCGCCGCACAGCACGTAGTCGCGGCCGCTGGCCAGCCAGGCGCGGAAGATCGGCGTGAGCCACTCCATCACGCGAAACTTGAATTCCTGCCGCTCCTCGCCGGACGACCCGGAAGGGACATACAGCGACACAACCGAGAGCTTGCCGAAACGCGCCTCGATGTAGCGGCCCTCGTCGTCGAAGGGC
>DAOOVM010000177.1:0-4096 GCA_035370085.1 Rhodanobacteraceae bacterium
CCCATCGAAGTCAACCGCTACTTCGCCGAGAACCCGCAGATGATGCTGGGCTCGCTGGAGCGTTCAGGCTCGATGCGCTACGAGAACGACGTGACCCTGCGCGCCAACCCCGGCGAGGACATCCGTGAGGCGCTGGAGACGGCCATCTCTCGCCTGCCGGAACTGCCGCCGCAGCACCACGATGCCGTGAGCGCATCTCTGGCGCAGTTCCAGGCCATGCGCGAGGCGCTTGAGATGTCGGTGAATGGCGAGGAAGATGGCGCCATCAAGTTCGACGAGGACGGAAATCTCGTGCAGGTGGTGAGCCGCGAGTCGGCCGGCTCCGCCGACATGCTTGCCCGCCGGGTGCTGACGCCGGAGTCGCCGTGGTCGCCTCAGCTCCAGATGGACAACGAGGGCCGGTGGTTCCGCGTGTCGCCCAAGCTGGACGAGGACGGCAACAAGGTGAAGAACGGCCGATTCGTGGTCTATGACCGCGAGACGTTTGCGTCCGACAAGGATGTGCCTGAATCCCTTCGCCTGGGCGCCGGGAAGTTCGAGCGTCTGAAGGCGCTGGCTGGCCTGCGCGATCTGCTGAAGAAGCAACTCAACCTCGAATCGGCAGACGAAGCGGCCGATGTGATGGAGGAAAACCGCTCCGCGCTGGATGCTGCCTACAAGGCGTTCGTGAAGGCGCACGGGTTCATCAACGCCGGACCGAATCAGGCGCTGCTGTCCAACATGCCAGACGGCCCGCTGGTGTCGGCGCTGGAGATGAAATACGACCCGGGCGTCACCGCTGCCCGTGCTCGGCGCACCGGTCAGAAGGTGCGCAAGGAGTCGGCCGAGCCGGCGCCGATCATGTCTCAGCGCGTGGTGCTGCCCTACGTGCCGCCGAACAAGGCCGAGACTGGCGCCGAGGCACTAACCATCTCCCTGTCCGAGACGGGCCGGGTGGATCTGGAGCGCATGGCGGCGCTGCTGGGCAAGAGCGAGCAGGCGGTAATCGACGAACTCTTCACCGAGGCCGAGGCTCCGCTGATCTTCCGCGACCCCGAATCGGGCGAGTGGCAGACCCGCGACGCCTACCTGTCCGGCCAGGTGGTCAAGAAGCTGGCCGCCGCCCGCAACGCCGGCCTCGAGAAGAACGCCTCCGCCCTGGAGGCCGTCCAGCCGCCGCCGCTGAGTGCCGCGGACATCTCCGTGCGCCTGGGTCAAGGCTGGGTGCCGACCGACATCTACGCCGAGTTCACGCAGAAGATCATCGGAGGCAAGGCCCGCGTCCATTTCTCGAAGGTGATGAATCAGTTCGATGTGAGCGGCGAGGTGTCGAAGGCGGCGCAGGCCGAATGGGGCACTGAGCGCGCTACGCCGCTGGGACTCATTGAGTCGATGATGAACAGCCGAGCCGTTGCCATCTACGACTACTTCAGGGAGGACGGCAAGGACAAGCGGGTGCTCAACGAAGAAGAGACCCAGCTGGCCAACGCCAAGGCCAACGAAATCGCCAACGAGTTCGCCGACTGGATCATGGCCGACGCCGACCGCCGGTCGCGCCTCACCGAGATCTACAACCGTGAGTTCAACAACCGCGTAGTGCGCCAGTATGACGGCTCTCACCTGATCCTTCCGGGCAAGGTTCCTGACGCTGTGGTGAAGCTGCGCCGCCACCAGAATAACGTGATCTGGCGCGGGGTGTCGGAGCGCTTCCTGCTGATCGACCACGCCGTTGGAGCTGGCAAGGCGCAGCCGCTGGACGCGAAGATTCTGACCCCGAAGGGCTGGAAGCGCATGGGCGACATTCAGCCAGGCGACATGGTTGTTTCCGTGGACGGAACGCCAACGCTGGTTGAGGCCGTTTTCCCGCAGGGCGAAAAAGAAATCTTCCGCGTTACTTTTAGCGACGGGTCTTCAACCGAATGCTGCGAAGAGCATTTGTGGCTGACCTCCAACTATAGCGAGCGCTCTCAGGCTGGCGTGGCGGCAAGGCGTGGCAAGGACTGGGACTGCGCGAAACCGAAGGTTCGCTCCCTTGCCGAGATTCGCTCGACGCTGAAAGACGAGCGGCTGGGAACCAAGAATCACAGTATCCCGATTGTCGCCCCTGTCCAGTTCGATAGCCGCGCCGTCCCCATCGACCCGTATCTGCTCGGCGTGATCCTTGGGGATGGGTGCATCTCGCATGATGGCGTAGTTATCACCACGCCCGATGTTGAAATAATCAGCAAGTGCGAATCCAGGCTTCCCGGCGGCGTGAAGCTGTCGCGCTTGAGCAGCGCAAAACAGGGCGCATGCCCGTCGTGGAGCATCACGGCTGACGGAAGTGACAGGTCGAAGGGCTGCAATCCGGTGAAGGTAGCGCTGGATGAACTGGGGCTGCGTGGCACGCATTCACACACCAAGTTCATCCCGGAAGACTACCTCTTCAACTCTGTTGATGCTCGGACTGAACTGCTTCGCGGCCTCATGGATACGGACGGCAGCGTGATGAAGTCTGGTAAATCAACCTACTTCTACTCCACGTCGCCGATGCTGAAGGATGGCGTCGTGGCGATTGTGCAGTCCCTGGGGGGAGTGGTTTCCGTCACGGAGAAGCGCCCGACCTACACCCACAACGGGGAAAAGCGCCAAGGCAAGCTGTGCTACGTGCTGTGCATCAAAATGCCGGCCAGCATCAACCCGTTCAGCCTGCCGCGCAAGGCAGACGCCGTCGTCCCGAAGACAAGCTATGCTCCGACCCGCTACATCGTCGGCGTCGAGCCTGTCGGGATGAAGCAGGCCCAGTGCATCCGCGTGGCCCACCCATCGCACCTGTACGTGACCGACGACTTTATCGTCACTCACAACACCTTCGAGGCCATCGCCCGCGCGATGGAGCGCCGCCGCATGGGGCTGGCGAAGAAGCCGATGATCGTGGTGCCAAATCACATGATCGAGCAGTTCGCCGCCGATGTGTACCGCCTGTACCCGGGCGCCCGCGTGCTGGCCGCCGGCAAGAAGGACTTCGAGACGAAGAGGCGCCGCCGCCTGTTCTCCAAGATCGCCACGGGCGACTGGGACATCGTGGTTGTGCCTCATTCGTCGTTCAAGTTCGTCGGCATTAGCCCGGAGCGCGAGGCGCAGTTTATCCAGGAGGAGATCGCCGCCATCGAGGCGGGCATCAAGGAGGCCGAGGCCGAGGACGCTGGCGACGGCTGGCGAAAGCCGCAGTCCGTGAAGGATGGCGAGCGACTGCTGGAGCGCCTGAACGAGCGGATGAAGCGCATCAAGGACATCAAGCGCGACAATCTGCTGACCTTCGAGCAACTTGGCATCGACGACATGACAATAGACGAGGCTCATATGTTTAAGAACCTCGCATATTACACGCGGCTAACAAAGGTTCTTGGCCTGGGCAGCAAGGAAGGTTCAGAGCGCGCCTGGGACTTGTACAACAAGGTGCGCGTCCTGCGGGAGAGCCCGCGCGGCGCCGTCACCTTCATGACCGGCACGCCCATCTCCAACTCCATCGTCGAGATGTACACGATGATGCGCTACCTGGCGATGGATGAACTGAAGGATCTTGGGCTGGAACACTTCGACGCCTGGCACAAGCAGTTCGCCGAGGCGGTGACGAAGTTCGAGCTTAACGACGCCAACCAGCTTGCCGAGAAAACCCGCCTTGCGCGCTGGTCGAACATGCCCGAGCTGATGAAGCTCTACTACTCCTTCACCGATGCGGTGTCGCTCGACGACATCAAGCGCTGGTACGCCGAGGACAATGGCGGCAAGCGTTTCCCGGTTCCGGCGGTGAAGGGCGGAAAGCGGAACAACATCATCGTCCAGCCGACGCCGGCCCAAGAAGCCATCCTTGAGGACGTGGTGGCCGAGTTCAATGGCCTGAAGGAAATCAAAGACCCGCGCGAGCGCAACAAGGCCCGCCTGCGCCTGATGGATCGCGCCCGCAAGGTGTCGCTTGACGCCCGCGCTGTCGATCCGCGCATCCCGACAACCGAGCCCGGCGGGAAGCTGGAGAAGGTCGCCGACGAGGTGGCGCGCATCTACAAGGAGTGGGATTCCGACAAGGGCACCCAGCTTGTTTTCCTGGATCGCTCCGTTCCGAAGTCCAAGGGCGACG
>DAOOVM010000177.1:4196-6310 GCA_035370085.1 Rhodanobacteraceae bacterium
GTTTTCCTGGATCGCTCCGTTCCGAAGTCCAAGGGCGACGACAAGTTCCTGAAGATGTACGACGCGCTGGTGGCGCGCAAGGAGGAAGCGCTCCGGGCAGGAGACGAAGACCTCTACGATTCCGTGCAGGAGGAACTCGACAAGTTCAACCCGGCTGAAGTGCAGGCCGTGCGCGAGGCGCAGTCCGGTGGCTGGAACGCCTACGAACAGATCAAGCGCAACCTGATGGCCCGCGGGCTGCCGGAGAACGAGATCCGCTTCATCCAGGAGGCCAACACCGACGACCAGAAGCAACAGCTCTTTGACGCCGTGAAAGCCGGCGAGGTGCGGGTGCTGCTGGGCTCGACCGAGCGCATGGGGGCCGGCACCAACGTGCAGGATCGCCTCGTGGCCCTGCACCACGTCGACGTGAACTGGAAGCCGTCCGACATCGAGCAGCGCGAAGGCCGGATCGTCCGCCAGGGCAACCTGCTTCTCGAGAAGTACGGCGAAGAGTTCGAGGTGGAGCTGAATGCCTACGCCACCGAGCGCACCTACGACGCGAAGATGTGGTCGCTCAACGAGGCCAAGGGCCGATTCATCAATGGCCTGCGCAGCTACAACGGTGAGCGCGAGGTGGAAATTGACGACAGCGAGTCGGAGAACATGGCCGAGATGGCGGCGATGGCATCCGGCGACCCGCGGATGCTGGAGCGGGTTCAGCTTGACGCCGAGGTGAAGAAACTGGAGATGTCCCGCCGCGCCTTCAATCGCCGCCGGTTCACCCTGGAGGACGCCATCCAGCGCGCCGAGCGCAACGTCGCCACACTGCCGGCGAAAATCGAAGGGGCGAAGCAGGACCAGAAGCGCGTCAATGACGCCACCGACGAAGCCGAGCAGGAACTGGCGTCCCGCCGCGTGGACATTGAGGGCGATGAGTTCAGCTCCGAGTTCGAGGCTCAGCGCAAGGCCCGCGAGTTGATTGACGCGCAGAAGGGCGACAACGCCCGGGCGAAATTCACCCTGATGGTGAATGGCCGCCCCTACACGTCTGTCGACGCCGTCGAGAAGGCCATCCGCGGCTCGCTGGGCGACTCAGCGGCCTTTCCGTTTGTCTTTGCCGATGGAGAGCGCTTCAATCGCCGTGCCGTGGCTGCATCTGCCGTTGCCGCTCGCATGAACGACATGCTGTCCGAGGGCAAGGAAGAGGAAGTCATCGGCACTTACTACGGACTCCAGTTCCATGCGTTCGTCTCCCGCGATGGTGGCGAGGTGAATGGCACGCTGTTCGTGCAGGGTGAGTCTGTGAAAGAAGCACGTGATGTGCGCACATCAGAAGCTGGGCAGTTCAGCGGAGAGAGCGTGCAGAGCAGCATGGCGACCCTGGCTTGGGACATTCTCGGTGCGGTGAATGTCCCGTCCATGCAGCGCCAGCTTTCCGACGCACAGGAAACCCTGCCGGTGCTCAAGGAGCAGCTTGGGAAGCCGTTCGCCCAGGCCGAAGAGTACGAAAAGAAGAAGGCTCGTCTCAGCGAGCTAACTGCCGAGCTTGCCGCCGAGGGCAAGGACAACGCCCCGACGGCGCTGATGCGCGGAGAGGCCGGTGACGGCTCCATCTCCCGCGACGAGGCGGAGCGGATCATCAACGAGTTCCGCAAGCAATACCCGGCGGCGCCGATGACCATGCTTGTCGAGCGCTTCGAGGATTTGCCCGAGCAGGCCCGGCGTGAGGCTGAGATGCAGGGCGGCAACGCCTCCAACACTTTCGGCGCCATGCACCAAGGAGCGATGTATCTTATCCGCAACAACCTCGCCGACCGCGAGGCGCTGGAAACGGCCATCTTCCATGAGCTCGTGGGGCACTTCGGGCTGCGCAACCTTCTCGGCCCGGACTTCGTCCGCAAGGCCAACCAGCTTTACGCCCAGCTTGGCGGCGTGGATGGTCTGCGCCGGCTGGCCGAGAAGGAGGGCTTCACCGCGCAGTTCAACGACTATGCCAAGAACCTCGTTGGCGCCTACCAGAAGAACCCGGAGGTTTTCACCGAAGAGTTCGTTAAGATGCTGCTGACCGAGGAAGCGTTTGCCCACATCGCGCAGAACCGCCCGACCATCGCCACCCACATCAAGGCGCTGGT
>DAOOVM010000178.1:0-6305 GCA_035370085.1 Rhodanobacteraceae bacterium
GGCATCCAGGCCTTCGAGCCGGTGCTGATCGAAGGCAAGGCGATCCAGCTGCATCCGCTGGTGTGCACTGCCTTCAACGCCGACTTCGACGGTGACCAGATGGCCGTGCACGTGCCGCTCTCGCTGGAAGCCCAGCTCGAAGCGCGCGCGCTGATGATGTCGACCAACAACATCCTCTCGCCCGCGAACGGCGATCCGATCATCGTGCCGACCCAGGACGTCGTGTTGGGCCTGTACTACATGACGCGCGAGCTGGTGAACGCGAGGGGCGAGGGCATGGTCTTCGCCAACGTGTCCGAGGTGCACCGCGCCTACCAGAACCGGGCAGTGGAACTGCACGCCAAGGTCAAGGTGCGCATCACCGAGACGCAGCGCAACGAGGACGGCAGCACCACGCAGAAGACCGCGCTTGTCGACACCACGGTCGGCCGTTCGCTGCTGCGCGAGATCCTGCCCGACGGCCTGCCCTTTGCCCTGGTCAACCTCGAGCTGACCAAGAAGAACATCAGCCGCCTGATCAACTCGTGCTACCGCCAGCTGGGCCTCAAGGACACGGTGATCTTCGCTGACCAGCTGATGTACACGGGCTTCCACTACGCCACCCGCGCCGGCATCTCCATCGGCATCGACGACATGAAGATCCCGGGGGAGAAGAAGGCGATCCTGGAAGGTGCCGAAAAGGAAGTGCGCGAGATCCAGGAACAGTTCCAGTCCGGCCTGGTGACCGCCGGCGAGCGCTACAACAAGGTGGTGGACATCTGGTCGCGCACGAATGAGCAGATCGCCGCGGCCATGCTCAAGGGCATCGGTACCGACCGTGTGACCACGGCCAAGGGCGAGGTCGTCGAGCAGAAGTCCATGAACTCGCTGTACATCATGGCCGACTCCGGCGCGCGCGGTTCGGCGGCGCAGATCCGCCAGCTCGCCGGCATGCGCGGCCTCATGGCCAAGCCTGACGGCTCGATCATCGAGACGCCGATCAAGGCGAACTTCCGCGAGGGCCTGGACGTCCAGCAGTACTTCAACTCGACCCACGGCGCGCGCAAGGGCCTGGCCGACACGGCGCTGAAGACCGCCAACTCCGGTTACCTCACGCGCCGCCTGGTGGACGTGGCGCAGGACGTAGTGGTCACCGAAGTCGATTGCGACACCAGCGATGGTTTCACCATGACGGCCATCGTCGAAGGCAGCGACGTGGTCGAGCCGCTGCGCGACCGCGTGCTTGGCCGCGTCGTGGCTGAAGATGTGTATGCCCCTGGCGACGACGACGCCCCGATCGTGACGCGCAACACCCTCCTGGACGAGTGGCTGGTCGACCTGCTGGACAAGAAGGGTGTGCAGGCGGTGAAGGTGCGTTCGCCCATCACCTGCACGACCAAGTTCGGCGTGTGTGCTCGCTGCTACGGACGCGATCTGGCGCGCGGTCACTTGGTGAACATCGGCGAGGCGGTCGGCGTCATCGCCGCCCAGTCGATCGGTGAGCCGGGCACGCAGCTGACCATGCGCACCTTCCACATCGGTGGCGCAGCTTCCCGTGCCGCCGCCGTGGACGCCGTGAAGGTCAAGACCACCGGCTCGCTGAAGTTCAACAACCTCAAGACCGTGCAGCATGCCCAGGGCCATCTGGTGGCCGTGTCGCGTTCGGGCGAACTGTCGGTCATCGACGCCCATGGCCGCGAGCGCGAGCGCCACAAGGTGCCCTACGGCGCCACCATCGCGGTCAAGGACGGCGCGGCCGTGAAGGCCGGTCAAACCGTCGCCAACTGGGACCCGCACACCCATCCGATCGTGTCGGAAGTCGCCGGCGTGGTGCGCTTCACCGACTTCATCGACGGCGTGACGGTGCAGGCGCAGACGGACGAACTCACCGGCCTCGAAAGCGCGGTGGTGATCGATCCCAAGCGGCGCGGCAGCGCGGCCAAGGATCTGCGCCCGATGGTCCGCATCGAGGACAAGAAGGGCAAGGAACTGAAGCTGCCGGGCACCGACATCCCGGCGCAGTATCTGCTGTCGGCGGGCGCCATCGTGTCGCTGCAGAACGGCGCCGAAGTGGGCGTGGGCGATGTCGTGGCCCGTATCCCGCAGGAAACCTCCAAGACCCGTGACATCACCGGTGGTCTGCCGCGCGTGGCCGACCTGTTCGAGGCGCGCAAGCCCAAGGAACCGGCGATCCTGGCCGAACGGTCGGGCGTGGTCGCTTTCGGCAAGGACACCAAGGGCAAGCAGCGCCTGATCATCAAGGATCCGGACGGCAGCGAGCACGAGGAACTCATCCCGAAGTGGCGGCACGTGATCGTGTTCGAGGGCGAGCACGTGGAGAAGGGCGAAACGATCGTCGATGGCGAGCCCAATCCGCACGACATCCTGCGTCTGCTGGGAGTCGAGCCCCTGGCCGGCTACCTGGTCAAGGAGATCCAGGACGTCTACCGCCTGCAGGGCGTGCGCATCAACGACAAGCACATCGAGACGATCATTCGCCAGATGCTGCGCAAGATCGAGGTCACCGCGCCGGGCGACACGCGTTTCCTGCGTGGCGAGCAGGTCGACCGCATGCGCATGCTGGAGGAGAACCGTCGTGCCGAGGCGCGCAGCGAGCTTCCGGCCGTGTTCGACCCGGTGCTGCTGGGTATCACCAAGGCCTCGCTGGCGACGGAATCCTTCATCTCGGCAGCATCCTTCCAGGAGACCACTCGCGTGCTGACCGAGGCGGCGGTGCGCGGTACCCGGGATACCTTGAGGGGTCTGAAGGAAAATGTTATCGTCGGCCGTCTGATTCCGGCGGGTACGGGTCTTGCGTACCACAGCCGCCGTCGCCGCGAGGCGGGCGCGCTGTCCGACTCGGATATCGAAACCCTGCGGGGCGGTATCACCGAGTTCGTGGCCGATTCTGCCGACGACAACGGCTGAGCGAATCCGGCGCGCCCCAGGGGCGCGCCTTCCCACATCGAAATGAGGCGCAGGATGCGCCTCGTGTTCGGGAGCAGGAGGCCGCGCGGGGTGGGTTGTGTTGACGCCCCTGTTTTCTGCTTGTTAAACTCTTGCGTCTTAGCAGGCCGGATTCGTTCGGCCTGTCTTTCGTTTCTCCAAGGCATACAGAATGTCGACTATCAACCAGTTGGTGCGTAAACCCCGCAGCCCGAAGACGTACAAGAGCGCTTCGCCGGCCCTGCAGAACTGCCCGCAGCGCCGCGGCGTGTGCACGCGCGTGTACACCACGACCCCGAAGAAGCCGAACTCGGCCCTGCGCAAGGTGGCCAAGGTTCGCCTCACCAACGGCTACGAAGTCATCAGCTACATCGGTGGCGAAGGCCACAACCTGCAGGAGCACTCGGTGGTGCTGATCCGCGGCGGTCGCGTCAAGGACCTGCCGGGCGTGCGCTACCACACCGTGCGCGGCTCCCTCGATGCCGCCGGCGTCACCAAGCGCCGCCAGAGCCGCTCCAAGTACGGCGCCAAGCGCCCGAAGTCCTGATCACTGGGAATTGAATCATGTCGCGTAAAGGTTCCGCCCCCACCCGCGTCATGCTGTCGGATCCGAAGCATGGCAGCCAGCTCATCGCTCGTTTCATCAACATGGTGATGAAGAGCGGCAAGAAGTCCGTGGCCGAAGGCATCGTCTACGGTGCGCTCGACCACATCGGCGAAAAGAACGCTGAGCCGCTGAACCTGGTCGAGAAGGCGCTGAACAATGTCGCCCCGGCGGTCGAGGTGAAGTCCCGCCGCGTCGGCGGCGCGACCTATCAGGTGCCGGTCGAGGTGCGTGCTACCCGCCGCACGGCCCTGGCCATGCGCTGGGTGATCGAGGCGGCGCGCAAGCGCGGTGAGAACTCGATGCCGCGCAAGCTTGCGGCGGAGTTGCTGGAAGCCGCGGAAAACCGCGGCGCCGCGGTGAAGAAGCGCGAAGAGACGCATCGCATGGCGGAAGCCAACAAGGCGTTCTCGCACTACCGCTGGTAATCCACGCGCGCCGCCCTCGCGGGCGGCGCCACGCACCCCCGGGTGCGTGCGGGTCGGGCGCCGTGTCGGCGCCGACTGTCCGGGCCGGAAGCCCACCGAATCCATTCGCGGCCACGATGGCCGCCAGCACAGCGGGAAGGGACCCCGCAGAGGCAAACCCCATGGCACGCACCACCCCTATCGAGCGTTATCGCAACTTCGGCATCATGGCCCACATCGATGCCGGCAAGACGACGACGACCGAGCGCATCCTGTTCTACACCGGCGTCAACCACAAGATCGGCGAAGTGCACGATGGTGCAGCGACGATGGACTGGATGGAGCAGGAGCAGGAGCGCGGCATCACGATCACGTCGGCCGCGACAACCTGCTTCTGGAAGGGCATGGACAAGTCCTTCCCCGAGCACCGCTTCAATATCATCGACACCCCGGGGCACGTCGACTTCACCATCGAAGTGGAGCGCTCGCTGCGCGTGCTCGACGGCGCGGTGTTCGTGCTGTGCGCCGTGGGTGGCGTGCAGCCGCAGTCGGAGACCGTCTGGCGCCAAGCCAACAAGTACTCGGTGCCGCGTCTGGCCTTCGTCAACAAGATGGACCGCACTGGCGCCAACTTCGCCAAGGTGGTGGACCAGCTGCGCACCCGCTTGGGCGCCTATCCGGTGCCGATGCAGGTTCCGATCGGCGCCGAAGACAACTTCGAGGGCGTCGTTGACCTGCTCAAGATGAAGGCCATCGTGTGGGACATGGCCACGCAGGGCAACTCTTTCACCTACGCGGACATTCCGGCCGCCCTGGTCGAAGAGGCCAAGAAAGCGCGCGAATTCATGGTCGAGGCGGCCGCCGAGTCGTCCGAAGACCTGATGAACAAGTACCTGGAAAGCGGCGACCTGGCCGAGGATGAGATCATCGCCGGCATCCGCGCTCGCACGCTGACCTGCGACATCATCCCCATGTTCTGCGGCACGGCCTTCAAGAACAAGGGCGTGCAGGCCATGCTGGACGCGGTGATCCGCTATCTGCCGTCGCCTTCGGACCGCCCGCCGGTGAAGGGCGTGGACGAGAACGAGAAGGAAGACACGCGCAAGGCCGGGGACAAGGAGCCGTTCTCCGCTCTCGCCTTCAAGATCATGACCGATCCCTTCGTCGGATCGCTCACCTTCTTCCGCGTCTACTCCGGCACGCTCAACGCCGGTGACCAGGTGTACAACCCGGTCAAGAGCAAGAAGGAGCGCATTGGTCGCATCCTGCAGATGCACGCCAACCAGCGCGAGGAGATCAAGGAAGTGCTGGCGGGCGACATCGCCGCCGCGGTCGGCCTGAAGGATGTGACCACGGGCGACACGCTGTGCTCGTCCGACCACGTCATCACGCTCGAGCGCATGGTTTTCCCGGAACCCGTCATTTCCATGGCGGTCGAGCCGAAGACCAAGTCCGACCAGGAGAAGATGGGCCTGGCGCTGGGTCGCCTGGCGCAGGAAGACCCGTCCTTCCGTGTGAAGACCGACGAGGAGTCGGGGCAGACGATCATTTCCGGCATGGGCGAGCTGCACCTGGAGATCATCGTCGACCGCATGAAGCGCGAGTTCAACGTCGAGGCCAACGTCGGCAAGCCCCAGGTGGCCTACCGTGAGGCGATCCGTAAGTCGGTCACGCAGGAAGGCAAGTTCGTGCGCCAGTCGGGCGGTCGTGGTCAGTATGGCCACATCGTCATCGAGATGGAGCCGATGGAGCGTGGTCAGGGCTTCGTGTTCGAGAACGCCATCGTGGGCGGCGTGGTGCCGAAGGAGTACGTCACCGCTGCAGGCAAGGGCATCGAGGAGGCCATGAAGAATGGCGTGCTCGCGGGCTTCCCGGTGGTCGACGTGAAGATCCGCGCGGTCGATGGATCCTTCCACGATGTCGACTCCAACGAAATGGCGTTCAAGGTGGCCGGTTCGATGGCCTTCAAGGAAGGCTTCAGGAAGGCCAATCCGGCCCTGCTTGAGCCGATCATGAAGGTGGAGGTGGTGACACCGGAAGACTACATGGGCGACGTGATGGGCGACCTGAGCCGTCGTCGCGGCGTGCTGCAGGGCTCGGACGATTCGCCGTCGGGCAAGGTGATCAACGCCATGGTTCCGCTCGGCGAGATGTTCGGCTACGCCACCGCGATGCGCTCCATGTCGCAGGGTCGCGCCACGTTCACCATGGAATTCGACCATTACGCCGAAGCGCCGAACAACATCGCCGAACAGGTGATGAAGAAGGCGTCCTGATCCGCAGTTCACGATATCCACAGTTTGAGGTTCTGAGTCATGTCCAAGGGAAAATTCGAGCGCACCAAGCCGCACGTGAACGTGGGGACGATT
>DAOOVM010000179.1:0-6301 GCA_035370085.1 Rhodanobacteraceae bacterium
CCGGCAGCGTGGCCAGCACGATGTCGTAGGCACCCGCGGCGCAGTTGCCGGTTGGCGTCGCCACCGTGCCGTCCACGCTCAGCGTGATCGTGTCGGCGGCCTCGCACAGGCCGATGAAGCGCAGGCTGGTGGCGGCGGTGAGGTTGTCGCTGTTCGACGCGCCTGTGTCCGCTGACGCATTGAGGTCGGGTGTGCCAGGGGCGTTCGGCGCGGTGGCCGGGGCCTCGTAGGCACCGATGTCGCAGCGGCCGTTGATGGTGCGCGGATAGCCCGTGCCGCGCTGGTCGTTGGGCAGATCGGCGAAGTCCGCACCGCGGCAGCCGTTGACGTCGCCGGCATCGATGGCCGGGCTGCCGCTGGCCAGGGCCAGGGTGCGCGTGGGTCCGCCGTGGTCGGCCAGCGCGCCGTCGAAAGCGGCGCCCAGGCCCAGCACGTTGTTGCCGCCGGTGAAGGCGCAGCCGGCAGCGGCCGTCAGCAGCGAATAGTCCGCGCTCAGCGTGCCGGCCGCGGCCGTGCAGTCGTCGGGCGTGCCGGCGCCGGCGCCGCGGCTGTTGCCTGCCAGGATCGTGTTGGCCAGGCTCAGCGTGCCGTTGTCCACGCGGATGCCGCCGCCGTTGGCGCTGGCCGTGACGCTGGCGGCGACGTTGTTGGCGATGGTGCTGCTGCGCACTATCAGCGTGCCGGTGCCCGTCGTGTAGATGCCGCCGCCGTGGTAGCCGGTGCTGTTGTTGGCGATGGTGGAATTGACCACGCGCAGGCGCGCCGTGGTCTTGATGCCGCCGCCGCCGCTGAAGCCGCCGGGCGACTGATTGCCCGCTACGGTGCTGTCGATCAGGTCGATGATGGTGTCGCCGCCGGCGAAGGAGGGGCCCAGGGTGAGGGCGCCACCGGTGCTGTTGGCGTAGTTGTTGGAGAACTCGCAGCCGATGAACTGACCGCGCGCGGACAGCGCCACGGCGCCGCCGTTGAGCTGCGAGCGGCTGTCGCGGATGCGCACGTGGTCGAGCACGAGGTAGTCGTTGCTGACCAGGGCGCTGGAGCCGCTGCTGTAGGCGCGGATGGCGCCGCCGTCGCCGTAGAACGACGATCCGCCGCCGTTCACCAGGCTCAGGTTGGCGATGAGCGCCGTGACGCGGCCGGTGGCGGGAGCGCTGAAGCTGTCCGGGTCGACGTCGAAGATGCGGTCCTTGTGGTTGGCATCGATGATCGTCGCGTCGGCGCCCGCGCCGTAGATGGACATGCCCGCGCGCAGGTCGAGGTCGCCGCCCGCATTGGCGTCTTCGCCGCTGGCGCCCAGCGCGAGGGTGTAGGTCCCGGCCGGAACCAGGATCGCTCCAGGCACGGAATTGCTGGCGCTGATGGCCGAACGCAGGGTGCAGGCACTGGCGCTGCAGCCGGAGAGCGCCGGGCTGGGGTCGTCCTGGCGGGTCACCGTGTACACCGGAGCGGTGCTGGCGGTGAAACTCAGCGCGCCGCCGACCGTCACCGTGCCGTGGGAGGCCACCTCGATGCTGTAGTTCGTGTTCGGTTGCAGGCGCAGGCCGGCGATGCGCGACTGCGTGGTCCCCACGCCGTCGTCGTTGCAGCCGCCGGCGACCAGGCGGAACGCCCCCGGCGAGCCCGTGTAGACGGCCAGGACGGTGTCGTAGCCGCTGCCCTGCGTGGACAGGTTGAGGTATTCGGTGGCCGCGCCGGTGGTGTACTGGTACCACACCGTGGCGCGCCCGCTGCTGCCGGCGGCGCCGATGAAGCAGTTCAGCACTGGGTCGTTGCCCTCCTCGGTGGCGCCGGAGGTGTTCGCCGTATCGCTGTAGGGCAGGCTGACGATGACGGTGCGATCGGACCACAGGTCCCCCGCCGCCTGCGCCGAGGCCGCGGCGGCCAGCGCCGCCACTGCCAGCAGCCACCGCAGGGCTGCCTTCATCCCTTCACCGTTCATGTGCTCTCGCCTCTTGCTTGCGGCCCTTGCCGTGGGGGCGTCGACACTGCGCGCGGGGCGGGGTGCGCGCTTCAGCAAGGCATCACGAAACCATCACCAAGGCGGCGCGGCGGCTTGCGAAACCCTTGTCGATCACTCACGATGCCGCGCTGCGAGGTGGCAAGGCTTGTGACCTACCTGTTCGATGCATTCCGCCTCAGCGTGCCCGAGCGCGAGCTCTGGCGCGGCGAGGCGCTGATACCGATCGAACCCAAGGTGTTCGATCTGCTGGCCTACCTGGTCGCCCACCGCGAGCGGGCGGTCGGTCGGGACGAGTTGATTGCCGCGGTGTGGGGGCGGGCAGACCTGTCCGATGGCACCCTGGCGCAGGCCGTGCTGCGCCTGCGCCGCACCCTGGACGACAACGGCGCCGCGCCGCGCTTCGTGCGCACCCTGCCGCGGCACGGCTATCGCTGGATCGCACCGACGTGCGAAGCCGTGGCGCCCCACCTCGCCGCACCGGCGCGAGCCGACCCCGCGCCTCTGGCTGCTTCGCCGTCCGCCACGCCGGTGGGCACGCCCTCCGACGCGGCGGCGCCGGCACGGCGGCGCCGCGGCTCGCGGTCCGTCGCGCTGGGGCTGGTGGCCGTGCTCGCGCTGGCGGTCTGGAGCGCGCAGCGCGCATTGACGCCGGCCGCCACACCGGCCGAACTGCTGCGCAGCGGCCGCGCGGCCCAGGCGCGCGCGGCCCTGGATGCGGCCCGCTTGCGCGCTCCGGATTCGCCTGAACTCGCGCTGCTGCGGGCCCAGGCGCGGTGCGCGCTGGACGAGCCCTGTCTGCCAGAGCTTGACGCGCTGCTGCAGGGGGCGTTGCCCCCGCCGCTGCGCCTGCGCGCCCTGCAGGTGCGCGCGGCCGAGGCCATCGACAGCCGCCAATTCGCCGCCGCGCGGCGCGACCTGGACGCCGCCTACGGGCTTGACGCGGGGGCGGCGCGGACCGCCGTTCTGCGCGCGCGCCTGGCCCTCGCCGAGCGGCGCAACGACAGCGCGCGCGAACTGGCCCAGCGCGCCAGCACCCTGGCCGAGAGCAGCGGCGACGCCGAGGCTACGGGCGACAGCGCCGACGTGCTGGGCATCGCCGCCGGTCGCGAGGGACGCGGCAACGAGGCGCTGAGTCACTTCGATGCCGCCGCGACGGCCTTCACGCGCAGTGGCGACCTCAGCCGCCTCGCCCAGGTGCAGGCGATTCGCTCGCACACACTGGGGCACCTCGGGCGTTTCGAGGAGGCGCTGGCCGCGGCGGACGCTGCCGTGCGAACGGCGGCGCGACAGGAAGTGCCGGCTGCGACGCGCGATGCGCTGGATAGCCTCGCCTGGGCGCAACTGCAGCTCGGGCGCATCGCCGACGCGCGCGAGACCGTGCACCAGGCGCTGCGCGAGGGCCACGTGGCGCGACATCCGGAGCAGGAATTTCAGCTCACCAGCCTGTTCGGCTTCATTGAGGCGGCCGGCGGTCGCTTCCGCGAGGCGATCGACGCCTGGGACGCCGCCCTGCGCCTGGATGCAGCGGCCGATGCCGCGGCGTCGTCGGTCGGCCTGCATCTCGCCGTGCTCTATGCCGCACTCAATGCCGGCGATGCGACGCGCGCGCGCAGCGAAGGCGAGCGTATCGGCACCCTGGCGCAGGCGATGCCGGCGCTCGACCAGTACGCCCGCCATGCCGAGGCTCTGCTGGCAGGGGCGGAGGGCGACTGGGCCCGGGCCGCCCGCTTATTCCGCAGCGTGTGGGAGATGGCGCGGGGCTCGGGCACGCGCAATCAGCAGATGATGGCCGACTATGCCGAGGCGCTGTTCCAGACCGGCGATCTCGCCAGCGTGGAGGCGCTGCTGGGCGAGGCGTCGCTGCCGTCGAAGGACGGCTACCTGTACCTGCTGGTACAGGCGCGCTGCCTCGCGCGGCGCGGTCAGGCCGCCCAGGCACAGCAGGCCTTCGACCGGGCCCGCGCGCTCATGGGCGAGCGCTACTCCGCGCAACTGGAGTCCGCGCGCGGCGACATCGCCGCGGCGCAGGCCGCTGCCGCGCCTTCGCGCTGAGCGCGGGACGCGGCGGCGAAAGCGTCAGGCGGCGCGGCTGGCGCGCTTGCGGTCGTTCTCGGTGAGGTGCTTCTTGCGCAGGCGGATGGCCTTGGGCGTCACCTCGACCAGTTCATCGTCCTCGATGAACTCCAGCGCCTGCTCCAGCGACATCTTGATCGGCGGCGTGAGCTGCACGTTGTCGTCCTTGCCGGCCGCGCGGATGTTGGTGAGCTGCTTGGCGCGCAGGGCGTTGACGGTGAGGTCGTTGTCCTTGGCGTGGATGCCGACCAGCTGGCCCTCGTAGATCTCGTCGCCCTCGTTGACCAGCAGACGACCGCGCTCCTGCAGGCCCACCAGCGCGTAGGCCGGCGCCTGGCCCTGGCCATTGCTGATCATCACGCCGTTCTGGCGCTTGGCGATGGCGCCCTCGGCCTTGGGGCCGTAGTGGTCGAACACGTGGAACAGCAGGCCGGTGCCGGCGGTGATGGTGCGGAACTCGGTCTGGAAGCCGATCAGGCCGCGCGCCGGGATGAGGTATTCCAGGCGCACGCGGCCGCGGCCGTCGGGCTCCATGTTCTTGAGCTGCGCCTTGCGCTCGCCCAGACGCTGCATCACGCCGCCCTGGTACTGCTCCTCCAGGTCCACCACGAGCTGCTCGATCGGCTCCATCTGCTGGCCGTCGATCTCCTTGAGGATCACCTCGGGGCGCGACACGGCCAGCTCGTAGCCTTCGCGGCGCATGGTCTCGATGAGGATGGACAGGTGCAGTTCGCCGCGGCCGCTGACCTTGAATTTTTCCGCCTCGGCGGTGTCCTCGACCTTCAGCGCCACGTTGTGCAGCAGCTCGCGCTGCAGGCGGTCGCGCAGCTGGCGGCTGGTGAGGAACTTACCGCCGCTGTGCTCCTTGCTGCCGGCGAAGGGCGAGTTGTTCACCTGGAAGGTCATGCTGATGGTGGGCTCGTCCACCGTCAGCGCGGGCAGGGCCTCGGGCGCGTCGGGTGCGCACACGGTGTCGGAGATGCCCAGCGCCTCGATGCCGTTGATGGCGATGATGTCGCCGGCCTGGGCCTCGGGCACCTCGTGGCGCTCCAGGCCCATGAAGCCCAGCACCTGCAGCACGCGGCCCTGCTTCCTGTTGCCTTCGCGGTCGATCACCACCACGGGCATATTCGTCTTCACCTTGCCGCGCTGCACGCGGCCGATGCCGATCACGCCGACGTAGTTGTTGTAGTCGAGCTGGCTGATGCGCATCTGGAAGGGGCCGTCCGGGTCGACCGCGGGCGCCGGCACCTTGTCCACGATGGTCTGGAACAGCGGGTCCATGTTGCCGCTGCGCACGCTGGCGTCCATGCCGGCGTAGCCCTGCAGGCCGGAGGCGTACACGACCGGGAAGTCGAGCTGCTCGTCGGTGGCGCCGAGGCGGTCGAACAGGTCGAAGGTGGCGTTCAGCACCCAGTCCGGACGCGCGCCCGGGCGGTCCACCTTATTGATCACGACGATGGGCTTGAAGCCCATCTGGAAGGCCTTCTGCGTGACGAAGCGCGTCTGCGGCATGGGGCCGTCGAAGGCGTCCACCAGCACCAGCACCGAGTCCACCATCGACAGCACGCGCTCCACTTCGCCGCCGAAGTCGGCGTGGCCCGGCGTGTCGACGATGTTGATGCGGTAGTCGTTCCAGCGGATGGCCGTGTTCTTGGCCAGGATGGTGATGCCACGCTCCTTTTCCAGATCGTTGCTGTCCATCACGCGCTCGGCCAGCACGGTGCGCTCGTCGAGGGTCTGCGACTGCTTCAGCAGCTGGTCGACGAGGGTGGTCTTGCCGTGGTCGACGTGGGCGACGATGGCGATGTTGCGCAGCTTGGAAATGGACATGGGCATCTCACCCGCCGCGGCGGCGGCAGGCATGGGGTGGTCGGAGGAAGGCGGTATTATAGCCGCAAATCCCTGATTCTGCGGCATTGCAGCAAGGCGGGTCGGCGCACGGGGGCCGCGGCCGGAAAATGCCGCGCCGGCCGGTGCGGCAGGCGGCGCGTCGCAGGCCGCCGCCGCCCCGGAAACCGTCGACTCGGTACGCCGCGTCCCGGGACGCCACGGCCCGGCGCAACGGGCCGCACACCCGGGTCACTCCAGGCCTGGTCCTGCCCCAGCCCACCGCCACGGCGCGGCGCGGGCCTTGCGGGGCGCTGCCGCAAAAACGCACGCAACGCAGGCGGCCCGGCTGCGCATCCAGCATGCGCCGGTGGCGCGGTCCGATCTCGTGTTCGCACGGCGGCGGCTGCAGGCCTGGGGCGTCCCGGGGTGGTCCCG
>DAOOVM010000180.1:0-6295 GCA_035370085.1 Rhodanobacteraceae bacterium
GAAGAACTTGATGCCGTTGTCCTGATGCGGATTGTGCGAGGCGCTGATGACGATGCCGGCGCTGGCGCCAAGGGCATGCGTGAGGTGGGCCACCGCGGGCGTGGGCATCGGTCCGAGCAGGCGCACATCGGCGCCGGCGGCGACCAGTCCCGCCTCCAGCGCCGACTCGAACATGTAGCCGGAGATGCGCGTGTCCTTGCCGATGAGCACGGTGGCCCGCCCGGCGCCGCCCAACACGGCGCCGGCGGCACGGCCGAGCCGCAGCATGAATTCCGCGGTGATCGGCCAGTCGCCGACGCGGCCGCGGATGCCATCGGTGCCGAAGTACTTGCGTTCAGTCATGGAGCGGGAATCGGGTGTCGGGAACCGTCGAGAGCATAGCCCGCCCGAGGGCGCTGCGCCGCCGGGATGGCGCTCGCCGCGGGTCAATCCTCGTCACCGAAGCGCTGCGAGCCGAACGCTGCGCGCTCGCGCGGCCTGTCCGCCGGACGCGCAGCATGCCACACGGCAAGCGCGTCGCGCGTGGCCGCCACGTCGTGCACGCGCAGGATCGCCGCGCCCCGCTGTGCGGCCAGCAGGGCCGCGGCCACCGAGCCGTGCACGCGCTGCGCCGGCGCGTCGCGCCCCGTCAGGGCGCCGATCATGCCCTTGCGCGACAGCCCGGCCAACAGCGGCACGCCGAGGGCGACAAACTCCCTCAGCGCCCGCAGCAGGGCCAGATTGTGCTCCAAGGTCTTGCCAAAGCCGAAACCCGGATCCACCAGCAGTCGCTTGCGCTCGATGCCGGCGAACTCGCAGGCCAGCAGGCGGTCGGCCAGGAAGCGCTTCACTTCGGCCACCACGTCACCGTAGTGCGGTGCCTCCTGCATCGTGCGCGGTTCGCCCTGCATGTGCATGAGGCAGACCGGCACGCGCAGGTCAGCCGCAGCCTCCAGGGCGCCCTCGGCACGCAGTGCGCGCACGTCGTTGATCAAGCCCGCCCCGGCGGCGACGGCCGCGCGCATCACCTCGGGCTTGGACGTGTCGACCGAGATGGGAACGGCCACGCGCGCCGCGAGCGCCTCGATGACCGGCACCACCCGCGCGATCTCCTGCGCGCTGTCCACGTCTGCTGCGCCGGGACGCGTCGACTCGCCGCCGACATCGATCAGGTCGGCCCCTTCCTCGATCAGGCGCAGGGCATGCGCGACCGCGTGCGCGGGATCGGCGAACTCGCCGCCGTCGGAGAAGGAGTCCGGCGTGACATTGACGATGCCCATCAGGCGCGGCCGGTCCAGCGCCAGCAGGCGGCCACGGCAATCCAACTGCGGAACGGGGGGGTCGAACATGCGCGGTCGTCCGTCCAGGCGGGAGCCCAGGCTAGCGGATTGCGCCAGTCGGGCAAGGCGCCGCGCCAACGACGACGCCGCCCGCAGGCGGCGTCGGGCGGCACAGCGGCAGGGTCAGTGCAGCTCGGCCGGAGTGCCCAGGTTGGAACTGGCGCCGGCGCTGGGGGTAGGCCCGCCCGGCTTGGGTCGCGGCTCGGACCAGTCACGCGGCGGCGGCACGTCGCGGCCGGCCATGATGGCGTCGATCTGCTGCGCGTCGATGGTTTCGTATTTCAACAGCGCCTCGGCCATGGCGTGCAGCTTGTCCAGGTTGGCCGTCAGCAGGCTCTTGGCCTGCGCATAGGCGCGTTCGAGGATGCCCCGCACCACCTCGTCGATCCTGCGCGCGGTCTCGTCGGACACGTTCTTGTGCTGGGTCACGGAACGCCCGAGGAACACCTCGTCCTCCTGCTCGCCGTAGGCGATCGGACCCAGTTCGTCCGACAGGCCCCACTTGGTCACCATGTTGCGAGCCATCTCGGTGGCGCGCTTGATGTCGTTGGAGGCCCCGGTGGTGACCTTTTCCGGCCCGAAGATGATCTCCTCGGCCACGCGGCCGCCGTACAGCGAGCACAGGTTGCCGTGGATGTAGGTACGGTTGTAGCTGTAGCGGTCGGCCTCGGGCAGGAACATGGTCACGCCCAGCGCGCGGCCGCGGGGGATGATGGTGACCTTGTGTACCGGATCGTGCTCGGGCATGAGGCGACCGACGATGGCGTGCCCGGCCTCGTGGTAGGCCGTGTTGCGCTTCTCGTCCTCGCTCATGACCATGGAGCGGCGCTCGGCGCCCATCATGATCTTGTCCTTGGCGCGCTCGAAGTGGTCCATGGTCACCTCGCGCAGATTGTCGCGCGCGGCGAACAGGGCCGCCTCGTTCACCAGGTTGGCCAGGTCCGCGCCGGAGAACCCCGGCGTGCCGCGGGCGATGACCATGGGCTCCACGTTGGCCGCCACCGGCACCTTGCGCATGTGCACCTTGAGGATCTGTTCGCGGCCGCGCACGTCGGGCAGCGGAACCACCACCTGGCGATCGAAGCGACCGGGGCGCAGCAGGGCCGGATCGAGCACGTCGGGGCGGTTGGTGGCGGCGATGACGATAATGCCTTCGTTGCCCTCAAAGCCGTCCATCTCCACCAGCAGCTGGTTCAGGGTCTGCTCGCGCTCGTCGTGACCGCCGCCCAGGCCGGCACCGCGATGGCGGCCGACCGCGTCGATCTCGTCGATGAAGATGATGCACGGCGCGTGCTTCTTCGCCTGCTCGAACATGTCGCGTACACGGGCGGCGCCGACACCGACGAACATCTCGACGAAGTCCGAGCCGGAAATGGTGAAGAACGGCACCTTGGCCTCGCCGGCGATGGCCTTGGCCAGCAGGGTCTTGCCGGTACCGGGCGAGCCCACCATGAGCACGCCGCGCGGGATCTTGCCGCCCAGCTTCTGGAACTTGCCCGGATCGCGCAGGAACTCGACCAGCTCCTTGACCTCCTCCTTGGCCTCGTCGCAACCGGCGACGTCGGCGAAGGTAACCTTGACCTGGTCCTCGCCCTGCAGGCGCGCGCGCGACCGCCCGAAGCTCATCGCTCCCCGTCCGCCGCCGCCGGACTGCATCTGGCGCATGAAATAGATCAGCAGGCCGATGAAGATCAGGAACGGCACCCAGTTCACCAGGATGCTGATCAGCGAGAAGCCGTTGTCGGCAGGCTCCACGCGCAGGTTCCTCACGTTCTTGCGCAGATCGTCGATGGTGCCCTCGCTGGGCAGGATCTGCGTCTTGACCGTGCTGCCGTCGCTCATCTTGGCCTCGACGGTGCGGTTGTCCGCACGCACCACTGCCTCGGCCACTTCCTTGTTCTGCACGTGCTGCATGAAGTCGGAGAACGACATGTCCGCCGGACCGGCGCCGCGCGGATTGAAGCTCTGGAACACCGTCAGCAGCACCACTGCGATGATCAGCCAGAGCAGCAGATTTTTCGCCATGTCGTTCATTTTCACCTGTCGCTCCTGGAACGCCGGCCCGTGGCCAGCGCGTAGACCTCGGCGGAACGCGCCCGCGAAGCCTTGGGTTTGCGGATGCTGACGCGCTCGAAATCGGCGCGCAAGTTCCGTACGTACTCGTCGAATCCGGCGCCCTGGAACAGCTTGATCAGGAAAGCCCCGCCCGGCTTGAGCCACTGCCGGGCGAAATCCAGCGCCAGTTCCGCCAGATGCATCATGCGCGCCTGGTCCACCACCGCCACGCCGCTCATATTGGGGGCCATGTCCGACAGCACAAGATCCACCGTGGCACCGGACAGTTTCGCCTCCAACTGCCTGAGCACACTTTCTTCACGAAAATCGCCCTCGATGAAATCCACGCCGGCGATGCCCTGCATGGGCAGGATGTCCAGGGCGACGATGCGGCCACTGCCGCGCAGACGCTCGTTCACCACCTGTGACCAGCCGCCGGGGGCCGCGCCGAGATCGACCACCACCATGCCGGGCTTGAGCAGGTGGTCGCGCTCGATCAGTTCCTCCAGCTTGAATACGGCGCGCGAGCGCCAGCCCTCGGCCTGGGCACGCTTGACGTAGGGGTCGCTGAAGTGCTCCTGCAGCCAGCGGGAGCTCGATTTGGAGCGGGCCATGAGTACGCACAACGGTGGGGCGGGTGGCCGGATCGGGAGGCCCCGGGATCGCCACCTGCACTGCCCCGGATGCCCTGCCGCAACGTCGCTGAGCGGCCTGCCGGCAACTCACGGTGCGGTGCAGCATGATACCCTTTCCGCCCTTCCTGCGCGGTCCGAGTCCACCATGAGCCTGACGCCCAGCCAGCGCCGCTACCTGCGCGGCCTCGCCCACGACCTCAAGCCTGTCATCCAACTCGGCGCGAAGGGCGCCACGCCGGCCGTGCAGTCGGAATTCGACCTGGCCCTGGCGCACCATGAGCTGATCAAGGTCAAGATTCCGGCCGAAGATCGCGGAGACTTCGCGGCGCTCGCGCGCGAACTGGCCGAGGCAGCCGGGGCGGAACTGGTGCAGACCATCGGCCGTACTGCCGTCTACTACCGCAGGAACAAGGACGAACCCAAGCTGGCCCTGCCGAAGTAGACCGATGCTGCAGTTGAGCCTCAACCGCCCCGGCGAGCACCTGTTCGTGCGCGCAGCCTCGGCCGAGGCCATCACCGTGGTCGACCGCGTCCTGACGCGCAGCTTCCTGCTGGCCGCCGACCGGGCGCAGGAGGTCTGGCCGGTGCAGGACCTCGCCCAGCTCGACGCGACCGCCATCGATGCCGTACTGGCCCTCCGTCCGGAGGTGGTGATTCTCGGCACGGGCGCACGCGCGGTCTTTCCGCCGCCGGCCGTGCAGGCGCAGTTCCTGCAGCGCGGCATCGGACTGGAGACGATGGACAACGCCGCCGCCGCACGCACCTTCAACGTGCTGGTCAGCGAGGGCCGTCGCGCCGTGGCGGCCTTCATCCTGCCCGGCTAGCGGGCGCCACTCAGGCTCCGCCGACCCCTTCCGATTCGCCGATGCGGCGCAACCGCGCCAGCGCTTCGACCTGGATCTGCCTCACGCGCTCGCGCGTGAGGCCCAGCTCGGCGGCGATCTCCGCCAGGGTCTGCGCGGGTTCGCCGGACAGGCCGTAGCGTCGCTCCAGCACCAGCCGCTGCCGCGGCGTGAGCTTGGCCAGCCAATCAGGCAGACGTCCACCGGCGAGTTCGGCATACGCTCCGTGAGGGCTGGCCTCGGGTTCGGCCTGCGCCACTTGCTCCACCAGGGCGCGGTCGTCGTCCTCGCTCAAGGGCGCGTCGAGCGAGCGGATCGCCTCGGTGTGCGAGAACAGTTCCGCCACCTCGGCGGCCGGCTTGCCGGTGGCCAGCGCCAGCTCCTCCACCGTGGGATAGCGTCCGCGCGCCGCGGTGAACTCGCGCCGCGCACGCAGCACACGCGCCAGCTCGCGCAACACCTGTGCCGGCAGGCGCACGGTGCGCCCCTGCTGCATCAGTGCGCGCTGCACCGCCTCGCGGATCCACCAGGTGGCATAGGTGGAAAAGCGCAGGCCGCGGGTCGGGTCGAACTTCTCCACCGCACGGATCAATCCGAGGTTGCCCTCTTCGATGAGGTCGAGGAGGGGCACACCGCGACCGACGTAGTGGCGCGCCACGGCAACCACCAGGCGCAGGTTGGCCTCGATCAGCTGGCGCCGCGCGGCGCCGTCGCCAGCCTGCACGGCAGCCCCCAGACGCTGCTCGTCGCAGGCATCCAGCAGGGCGATGAGGCCGATTTCACTGAGGTAAGCGCCGGTGGAACTGCGCACTTCCTCGTCCTGGCGCGGCTCGATGACCTCGACCAGTTCGAGCAGCTCGGCCGCGGGGAAATCGGTTTCGGGAGAAGCCGGTTCGGGCATGGCACAAGCATAGCGCCAGTCGCCCGGCGCAGCCGTCCGCACGGCGAACTAGCGCGCGGGGAGGAAGTCGAGCGGATTGCTCGGCTTGCCGTTCCTGCGGATCTCGAAGTGCAGGCCCTCACGATTGACGGCGATGTCGCCCATCTCGGCAATCGCCTGGCCGGCCTTGACCGCGTCGCCCTCCTTCACCAGCCGCTTGCGGTTGTGGCCGTAGGCGGAGAGGAAGCTGGCGTTGTGCTTGACGATGATCAGTTCGCCGTAGCCGATGAGGCCGTTGCCGCTGTAGACCACGGTGCCGTCGGCCGCGGCATACACGGCATCGCCCGCGCGACCGGCGATGTCGATGCCCTGGCGCGTGGGATCGCCGGCCTGGTAGGTGCCGATGAGCTTGCCGCTGGCGGGCCAGCGCCAGCTGACGCCGCCGCTGCTCAGGCTGGCCGCAGGCGCGGGTGCTGGCGCGGCCGCTGCAGGGCCCGGCGGCGCCGCGGCGGGTGTCGGTGCGGGCGGCGCCACCGCGGTGCGCTCCGCGGCCGGCACCTCCCG
>DAOOVM010000181.1:0-6253 GCA_035370085.1 Rhodanobacteraceae bacterium
ACGTCGGCCATGCGCAACAGGTGTTCTGACGCGGCCGGTGCATCGGGCACGAGCGTGGCCACGCCGATGCTCACCGTGACGTAGGGCGCGGCGGTGCCGCCGCCGTGTTCGATACCCAGGCTGCGCACCGCCTCGAGCAGGCGCTGCGCCACGGCGTCGGCGCTGGCGGCGTCGCAGTCGCACAGCAGCAGCGCCAGCTCCTCACCGCCGAAGCGCGCGGCGAGATCGCCGGCGCCGCGCACCTGACCGGCGAGGGCCTGCGCTACGCCGATCAAGGCGGCGTCCCCGGCGAGGTGGCCGTAGCGGTCGTTGTACGCCTTGAAGTCGTCGATGTCGCACAGCAGCAGGGCAAGCGACTCGCCGGTCGCGCGGTGCAGTTCCCAGGCCTCGCGCAGGGTGCTGTCGAAGGCACCGCGGTTGGCGATGCGGGTCAGACCGTCGAGCGCCGCCAGGCGCTGCAACTCGGCATTGGCCTCGCGCAACGCCTGGGTGCGTTGCGCCACTTCGCGGCGCAGCGCGCGTTCGTTGGCCCGCAGTCGCCACAGGCGCAGGCGGTAGAGCAGCAGCAGCACGCCGACGAAGGCCGCGGCCGCCAGGGCGCGGAAGCCGATGGTCTCGTACCAGTCGGGCAGGATGGCGAAGGCCAGGGCCGCGTCGCGCTCGCTCCACACGCCGTCGTTGTTGGCTGCCTTCACACGGAAGGTGTAGCGGCCCGGCGGCAGGTTGGTGTACTCGGCGCTGCGCCGCCCTTCCGCATCGATCCAGCGGCGCTCGTAGCCCTCCAGACGGTAGCGGTAGCGCACCGCCTCCGGCGCCACATAGCTCATGCCAGCATAACGGAACTCCAGCCGGCTTGGACTCGGCCCCAGGCGCAGGTCCGACGCCATCGGCACCGGCTTGCCGTCGACCAGCACGCGCTCGATCGCCACGGCCGGCGCCAGGGTGTTGCGGCGCAGATGGCGCGGATCCACCTGCACGATGCCCTGCGTAGTGCCGAACCAGAGGCGCCCGTCGCGCCCGCGCCAGGCGGGCGTCTGCGAGGCACCGTTGCCCTGCGCCGACAGCATGCCGTCGCTCTTGCCGAAGCTGTCGGAGGCGATGCGGCCGGTCTCGCCGCGGTCGTAGGCGGCGATATCGGCCTGGGCGACGCGCAGCAGCCCGTGATTGGTGCTGAGCCAAAGCGCGCCTGCGCCATCGTCGAGGATCGCGAAGACCGGCTCGGCAGGCAGATCGACGTTCTCGGCGTAGGCGGCAAAGCGCCCATCACGCCAGCGCACCAGGCCGAGGCTGGTGCCGAGCCATAGGCTGCCGTCGGCCATGGGGTGGAAGGCGAACACGCTGGTCTGCGGCAGCGCCTCGCCGTCGCAGGGCAACAGGGACTGGCGTGCAAGACAGCGCAGGCCGCTGCGCAGGCCGACCCACAGGCGGCCGTCCGGCGCCTCGTAGAGTGCGCGCACGTCCATGCCGCGGCTGTCGGAGACCCGCTCGATCCGCTCCCCCTCGATCCAGGCCAGGCCAAGCGTGGTACCGATCCACAATCCGCCCTCCGCCCGCGGCGTCAGCGCAAAGACGATGGCGCCGGGCAGCCCGTCCGCCGGCCGGAAATTGCGCACGCGGCCATCGGGTGCGATGCGGCTCAGGCCCTCGATCGAACCCAGCCACAGGTTGCCGGCCGCGTCGCCGGCGAGGGCGCGCGTGTACGGGCTGAGCAGCTGCGCATTCAGCGGCGAGGCTTCCAGCGACTGGCCGCGCAGGCGCACCAGTCCCGCGCCATCGGTTGCCGCCCACAGCACGCCGTCGCGGTGCTCGTACACCGCGCGTACCGAATTGGAAGGCAGCCGCCCGTTGACAGTCACCAGCTTGGAGTCGCTGAGCCGGTGCACCCCACCGTTGGTCGTGCCGATCCACAGGCTGCCCTCGCGATCCTCGAACATGGCGCGCACGATGTCGTGGCCGAGCCCGGCGAGATCGGCCTCGCAGCCCAGCCCCGCGGTGTTCAGGCGGCACAGCGCGACATCCTGCGCAGCCACCCACAGGTTGCCGTCGCGGTCGCCGTGCAGGGCGTAGATGCGCGCGGCGTCGAGCGCGGCGGTGCGCGGGTCGCGGCGGAAGCTGCCGCCGGCGTAACGCACCAGGCCCGCCTGGGTGCCAACCCACAGGTCGCCCGCGCTGTCGGTCGCCAGGCTGTAGATCGCGCTGCTGGGCAGGCCGCGCGCTGTGTCGAACAGCTCGACCTCGCCCGCGCGCCAGTGCGCCACACCCGTGCCGTCGACGCCGATCCACACGCTGCCGTCGGCCGGATCGCTGACCAGGCCGCGGTAGGGTCCCAGTGGTACGTCCTCGATGCGTTCGATCGCGCCACTGCCGTGCTGGCGGCGGGCGATGCCGGCATTCGTGGCCAGCCACAGGTCGCCGTCGCGATCCAGCATCAGGCCGAACACGCTCTCCAGCGGGGCCGGCAGAGTGACCGCTTCGACACGACCGCCGCTGCGACGGTACAGGCCGCCGTTGAGCGTGCCGATCCACAGGCTGCCGTCGCGGTCCTGCGCCAGTGCGGTGATGGCCGTGCTGCGCATGGCGCGCGCCTCGCTGCGCTCCAGCGCTGCAAAGCCGTCGCCGCTGTAGCGCACCAGGCCGCCGTAGGTCGCCAGCCAGATGGCTCCGTCCGGGTCCTGGGCGATGCCCAGCACCGTGCTTTGCGGCAACTGGTTCTCGTACCAGACGTGGGTGAACTGGCGCACCGCGCGCTCCGGATCGAGCGCCGCGACGGGCATGGCGAGCAGGACCAGCACCAGCAGCGCCAGTGCGCGCCATCCACCATCGTGTGCACAGGCCCGCCTCAGGCGCGCCATGTCCCGTTCCACATACCCTGCCCCTGTCGGCGCGCGGAACGGAACACGCCCCTTGCATGCCGCCGCCGCGCCAGGGCGGATTCTTTCACGTCCCGGGCGCCGGCGGCTTGCGACCAAAGGCGGGACGCAAGGGCTAGAGCGGCTGCTCGGGCCAGTCGCTCGCATCGAGCGTCTCGCGGTAGGCATGCCAGGTGGCGTATGCCAGCCAGGGCATGATGAGCGCCAGGCCGAGGAAGGCGCTGGCGAAACCCACTGCGGTCAGGATCGCCAGCAGCAGGGCCCACAGCGCGGCCACCGCCTTGTTGCGCAGCACGGCGTGCACGCTGGAGATGCAGGCGGTGATCATGTCCACCTCGCGGTCGGCGATCATCGGCAGGGAGAACGCCGCCACGGCAAAGGTCAGCGCGGCAAACACCGAGCCCGCGGCCGAACCGATGGCGAGAAACTCCACCAGGTCGGACAGTTCGCCCTCCTGCACCGGGAAGAACGCGCCCACCATCATGCCGGCGCGCGACCACACCAGCAGGATCACCATCTGCGCCAAGGCGAACACCGCCGCCTGTCCGACAGTGCGCCGCGCCAGACGCAGGGAGTCGGCCAGGCGCGGGCGGCGGCCCGCCGCCAGGGCGCGGCTGATGCCGTACAGCCCGACACCGAGTAGCGGAGCCACGAAGACAAAGCCCGACAGCAGCATCGCCAGCAGGGCGAAGCGGCCGAGTGACCAGGCCAGGGCAGCGACGCCGGCGCTGATCAGCACGATCACCAGTCCGAACACGGCGCTGAGCCCGGGCGCCCGGCACACGTCCTGCCAGCCGCGGCGCAGCCAGCGCCAGGGGGCGTCCCGCCCCAGGCGCGCGCAGGGCACGAGCAGCGGACGCGGCGGCGGTGCGCCGCCCGGAGCCGTTGCTGGCGCAGGCGAAGTCATGGCTTGAGCATAGCCAAGCCGGCCAGGCGATGCTCAGCCGCGCAGGGTCGGAGTCGAGCCGGGAAAGGGCACGACCCCTCCTGGCCCCTGGGAGGTGGCGTCCAGGCGATGGCCGCATCCGTGCCAACCCGGCTGCTGCCGCGCCCGCGGCTGCCGCGCACTGGAGACGCTGCCGCGATCGCGCCGGACCGTACGGCCGCTGGCCATGCGCCCCTTTGAATGACCCGCGCCTCAGGCCTTGCGCAGAAAACAGGCCTTCAGCACGAGGCCCCGGATCTTGTCGGAGTGCCCTTCGACATGTTCCGCATCGCCCTCGACCAGGCGGATATTGCGGATCACCGTTCCCTGCTTGAGCGGAATGGAGGCCCCCTTCACCTTGAGGTCCTTGATCACCACCACGCTGTCACCGGCGACCAGCGCGTTGCCGTTGGCATCGCGCACCACGGCAGCGGTCGTGCTGCCCTCGCCTGCGGCTTCGACCACCCATTCGTGGCCGCAGTCGGGGCAGACCAGCAGGTCGCGGTCGGCATAGGTGTGGTCTAGGCCGCAGCGCGGGCACATGGGCAGATCGGGCATGGCGCAGCGCCGCTGGATGGGGACACGCATTGTAGCGCGCCGCCACGCGGCCGACCCAGGCGTGCTCGGGAGGTGGTGGCAACGCACGCAAGGGCGCGGCCGCAGCCGCGCTGCAGCCGCGGGAATCAGGGCTCCTCGACCTCATAGCCGCGCTCGCGCAGGCGCGCAATCCAGCCATCCGGCTTGGTCGCTTCGCCGATCGGCAGCACGGCGAAAGTGCAGCGATTGTGCGCCAGCGCTGTGTCCGCCGCACGCAGCCAGGTCTCGATCAGGTCCGTACGGATCTGCGCGGCGCGCTCACGCAGGGCCGGCACGCTGGTGGCGGCGTCGAAACAGGCCGCACGCTGGTCCGGATAGGGCAAGGCGCGCAGACCGGCCACGTCGCCGCGCGCCCACAGATTGGCGCGCTGACGCATGGCGTCGAGGTCGGTCTCCAGACGCTCGATGGTGGTGCGCAGGCAGGCGATCTCGGCCTCGCGGGGCGTCTGTTCGAACTGGCGAATCGCGCCCTTGGGATCGTCCAGCTTCACCTCCAGCGTGACCGCCTGAACAGGCACCCCCTGCTTGCGCGCCAGCTTCCGCACCGTCTGCCAGACGCGGTCGGCCGACTCCAGGCCCGACTTGTCCAGCGCGTGGCGATACAGCTCGCCTGCAGCGAATAGCGGGCGATACTTCTCCACGCCGGCGTCGCGGCCGATGTAGCGCGCCTTCAGTGCGGCCCAGCGGGGGTACAGCTCGGGCGGCAGGACCTCCGCGAGTTTGTCGCCGTCGCTGTTCTTGCGCGCGTGCAGGAGGGCGGGAACGAGGGTCAGCCCCTTGAAGAAGCCCACATCGATGTCGACGCCCGGCGGCGCCAGCACGACCTGGGAGCGCCCGATCACCTCGGTGGCCTCCTCGGCGCGCCAGCTCATCTTGCGCGGCAGCGGGTCGAAGGTGCCGAGGATCCACAACTCGTGCTCGCCGCGGCTTACGCGCCACAGGCCCGGCCCGGGCTGCTCGCCGGTCACCAGCACTTCGTCGAGCACGGCTGCCGGGGCCGCTGCGGTGGGCGGATCGGCGGCAGCGGCCAGGGGCACAGCGAAGAGCAGGCAAAGCACGAGCGTGAGGAGAGTGCGGGGCACAGAACACCTGGTCGGAGGGGCGAAGACGAGGCGCCGATTCTTTCGGAGAGCGCATGAACCCTGCGTGGCCGCCACGCGGTCGGCGCCAGGCTGTCGCGCCGCCCGGCCGCCATGGCGCCGGACGGAGCCGACTGGGCCCTCGCTCAACGCAGCTGGCTGTCCTTGCTACCGCGCCGGTTGTAGCCCGCCTGGGATGTCACCTCGGCGTCGTGCGCAGCCTGGCAGGCCACGCACAGGCGCACGCCCGGCACGGCGCGGCGCCGGGCCTCGGGAATGGGCGCCTCGCACTCCTCACAGTGGCTCCGCCCCGGCCCGCGCGCCAGTCGTCCACGCGCGCGGGCGACGGCGTCGTTGACGGTTGCGTCGATCTGGTCCTGCACGGCGCCATCGCCGGCCCAGCCGGTTGCCATGGGTAGTTCCTCGCCCGGAGGCGCGCAGGATAGCCTGCCCCGCCGCCCGGGGCACGGTCGGGCGCCACGCTCAGAACGCGATCACGCGCGCATCCGGGCGGGACGCATGGGCGTGGAACTCGACCATGCCGCCGAAGCGCGTCCCGGGCGCAAGCGCCTCCTCGCCGATGCCACGAACCTCCGCGCACGGCTTGCATACGTAAACGCTGGCACCGGCGTGGGCGAAGACCTCGGCGAAGCGCGCCGGCGGGCCGAAGGGCACCAGCTTGGCCGCGGCGCCCTCGACGGCCACGCTCACCGCATCGTGAAACAGCATGAGCATGACGCTGTCGCCCGCCGCCAGCGCCGTGGCGGCAAACACGAAGGGAA
>DAOOVM010000182.1:0-3752 GCA_035370085.1 Rhodanobacteraceae bacterium
CGCCGGCGGCACCAGGCTTTCCACGTCGACGTCGGCGAGGCTCAGCGCGTGGCCGGCCTCGCGCGCGAGGATCACCAATTTTCGCGCCACGTCGGTGCCGGACAGGTCGTCGCGCGGGTCGGGCTCGGTGTAGCCCAGCGCGTGCGCCTCGCGCACCAGGGCCGAGAAGGGCGTGCTGCCGTCGTAGCGGTTGAACAGCCAGGCCAGCGTGCCGGAGAAGATGCCGTCCACCGCCTGCAGCGCGTCGCCGGTGTCGAGGAGGTCGCGCAGGGTGGAGATGATGGGCAGTCCCGCGCCGACGGTGGCCTCGTAGCGGAAGCGCGCACCGCTGGCCGCACAGGCGGCGCGGATGGCGGCGTAGCGCGCCAGCGGTCCGGCGCCCGCCTGCTTGTTCGGCGTGATGACGTGGATGCCCGCGGCGAGCCAGTCGGCGTAGTGCGCGGCCACGGCGTCGCTGGCGCTGCAGTCGACGATGATGGCGTGCGGCAGGTGCGCGGCTTCCAGGTGCGCGGCGAAGGCGGCGAGATCGCTGGGGTCGCCCGGTCCGGCCGAGCGTGCGCGCCAGTCGCTGCCGTCTCCCGGCTCGCAGCGCCACATGCGCGTGCTGGTGGCGATGCCGCGCAGGCGCAGGTCGATGTTGGCTTCGCGCTTGAGGCGTGGCAGCGCGGCCTGCAGCTGGTCGAGCAGGGCGGCGCCGACCTTGCCCGGACCGATCACGCCCAGGGCGATGGTCTGCGCCGACAGCCAGAAGCCGGCGTGCGCGGCGCGCAGCGCCTTGGCGGCGTCGGCGGCGTCGATGGCGACGGAGATATTGCGTTCGGAGGCGCCCTGGGCGATGGCGCGCACGTTCACGCGCGCGCGGCCCAGCGCCTCGAACAGGCGCGCGGCCACGCCGGGCTGGCCGGCCATGCGGTCGCCGACGATGGCCAGCACGTGGATGTGCGGGGTGAGCTGCACACGCTGGATCTGTCCGGCGTCCAGTTCGCGGGCGAAGGCACGCTCCAGCGCGCGCCTGCCGCTGTCGGCTTCGGCCTCGCGCACCACGCAGCAGATGGAGTGCTCGGACGAGCCCTGCGAGATCATCACCACCGACACGCGCGCATCGCGCAGCGCGGCGAAGACGCGCTCGGCCGTGCCCGGCACGCCGATCATGCCGGCGCCCTCGACGTTGAGCAGGGCGAGGTCGGGGCACAGGGTGAGGCCCTTCACCGGGCCGCCGCCGCGCTCGCCCGCGGCGCTGATGCGCGTGCCCGGGCGTTCGGGATGGAAGCTGTTGCGGATGAGGATGGGCAGGCCGCGTGCGATGGCCGGCGTCATCGTCTGCGGATGCACCACCTTGGCGCCGAAATAGGCCAGTTCGCAGGCCTCGTCGTAGGACAGCGCGGCCAGCGGCACAGCGTCGGGCACGAGGCGCGGATCGGCGCTGAGCACGCCGTCCACGTCGGTCCAGATGTGCAGTTCCTCGGCCTCGAACAGGTTGGCGAAGATGGCGCCGGAGTAGTCGCTGCCGTTGCGCCCGAGGGTGGTGGGGCGGCCGTCGGCGCTGCGCGCAACGAAGCCGGTGACCACCACGCGCGGCTGCGGATGCGCCGCGCGCCAGGCGGCCAGGCGCGCGGCGCTGGCGGGCCAGTCGACGGTGACGCCGAGCTCGTCCGCGCCCACCATCAGCACCTCGCGCGCATCCAGGCAGGCCACGGCCTCGCCGCGCTCGGCCAGGTGCGCGGCGAGCAGGCGCGCGGAGTAGACCTCGCCCAGGCCCTGCACGCGCTCCAGCGCTTCGCGCGGCGGCGTGCCGAGCACCGACAGGGCGTGCAGTACGTCGGCGAGTTCGGAGAATTGCCCGTCGAGCCAGGCCAGCACGGCGTCGGCGTGCGCGCCCAGCAGCTCGCGCGCGGCGGTGCGGTGGCGCTCGGCCAGCGCGGCGAGGCGGGCGCGCCAGTCCGGTGCGTTCGCGGCGGCACCCTCGGCCAGGGCGATGAGGGCATCGGTCACACCCTTCATGGCCGAGACCACCGTGACCTGCACGGTCTCGGGGCGGTCGAGCAGCAGTTGCGCCACGTGGCGGTAGCGTGCGGCGTCGGCGACGGAGGTGCCGCCGAACTTGTGCGCGATCACGCGCGGCGCGTGGGCCGGAACGGCGGCCTGCGCCGCGCTGGCGGCCTGGATCTCGGGTACGACGACGGACATCGGAGCTCTCCTGGAGCCCCCGCTGCGCGTCGCCGGAGGGGAGACCCCGCACCGGCTTCGCGGTGCGGGGTCGTTGTGGGATTCGCTAATCGCGCACGACCGACCGCACCGCTGTCGCAGTGGTGGAAATGGTCATAGTGCCGCTGGCCGGCGGCGTCGCGGGAGCGGCGCAGCAGGCGGCGGGAAGCGGGCGGGGGCGCGGGAACATGGCCCGAGTGGACCCGAGCCGGCGCGAGGCTGTCAAGTCGGATTGGGCATAAGCGGCCCCGCCGCGTGGGCGGCGACCGCGCGCGCCGCGACGTCGGCTCAGTCGCCCAGCGCCGCCATCAGCGCATCGTGCAGCAGTGGCTTGCGCCAGCCCTCCAGCGCCGTCGGCCAGCTCTTGTCGAACAGCAGGCTCTCCAGGTGGCGGCGTGCGCACAGCAGGCCTTCGGGCAGGTCCAGTTCGGCTGCGACGCGGGCGACGGCGTCCTTCATCGCCGCCAGCGTGCGCTTCTCCTTGGGCCCCGGCAGCGGCGGAATCGGCGCGATGTCCAGCTCCTCGGGCAGCAGCGGCCGCTGGATCTCCTCCAGCAGTGCCGTGCGCAGCGGGCCGCGCAGGGCGCGCAGGCCGCGGCTGCGCTCGTACAGCTCCTCGCTGCTGCGCGGCGGGTTGAGCACGAACTCCACCGCGCGGGCGTCGTCGAGCAGCCAGGGGCGCGGCTTGTTCGCGCTGCGCGCGGTGGCGTCGCGCCAGCACAGCAGGCGCCGCAGCCGGGCCTGCTGCTCCAGCGGCCACTCCGCCGCGCTCTTGATGCCGCGCTGCGGCTGCGGATCGCCTTCGCGCGCGCGCGACCGCTCCAGCATGCGCGCGCAGTCCTCGGCGTGCCAGGCGCTGCGGCCGAGGCGGTCGAGCTTCTCACCCAGTTGCGTGTGCAGCGCGGGCAGGTGCACCACGTCCTGCGCGGCGTACTCCAGCTGCTGCGGCGACAGCGGGCGCTGCAGCCAGTCCGAGCGCGTCTCCGCCTTGGGCAGGTCCACGCCGCACAGTGCGGCCACCAGCTTCTGGTAGCTGAGTCCGAGACCGAGCCCGGCCATGGCGGCGGCGGTCTGGGTGTCGAACAGCCCGGCCAGTTCGACGCCGACGGTGCCCAGGGCCTCGATATCCTCGCTGGCGCTGTGCATCACCGCCGGCGAGCCGTCCGCCGCCAGGCGCGGCGCCAGGGCGCCGAGGCCGGCGACGGCGAGCGGATCGAGCAGCAGTACGCGCCCGTGCAGGTTCATCTGCACCAGGGCCAGGGCAGGGTAGTAGGTGTCCACGCGCATGAACTCGGTGTCCAGCGCCAGCGGCCCGGCACGCGCGCCGGAGAGCAGTTCGGCGAGCTCGTCGCCGCGATCGATCCACAAGTACACCTTTTTCTCCTGAAGGCTGCGCAACGGCAGGCGCAGCCCCGGTTGCGGCGGCGCACGGCCTAGCCTAAGGTGCCGACGCCACTGCTGTCAGCCCACGTCGCGCGCATGCCCGTCAACGAATCCGTCCGCAAGCAGACCGCCTGGGGTGGCGCGGCGGGCATCGCTCTGCTGGC
>DAOOVM010000182.1:3852-6240 GCA_035370085.1 Rhodanobacteraceae bacterium
CTGGCCGTGTACCGCAAGGTGCGTGCGCTGGATCCCGACAATGCCCTGGCCGTGCAGGGACTGGAACAGATCCAGCGCGGGTTCCTCGATGCCGCCCTCGCGGCGGTGGCGCAGGACGATTTCGCCGGGGCCGACCGTCAGCTGGCCCTGGCCGCGGAGATCCTGCCCGGCTCGCAGGGCATGCTCGACACGCGCACCCGCGTGGAGGGGCTGCGCCGGCAGCAGGCGGAAAGCGTCATGGCGCAGGCGCGTTCGGCCCTCGACGCCGGCAACGCCGACCTCGCCGAGCAACTGTCCCGGCGCGCCCTGGCGATCAGCGCCGACCTGGGCGGCATCGACGAGTTCAACGAACGCCTGCGCAATGCCCGTCTGTACGCCAGCCTGCGCCCCGGCGAGACGCTGAGCGACCCCTTCCTCGACCGCAGCGGCAGCGGTCCGGCCCTGGTGGTGATTCCCGCCGGCCGCTTCCGCATGGGCTCCGCCGGTGACGAGGAGGGTCACCGCAGTACCGAGGAACCGCAGCGCGAGATCGTCTTCGCCGTCGGCTTCGCCCTGGGCCGCAGCGAAATCACGGTGGGGCAGTTCCGCGAATTCGTGCGCGCGTCGGGCTATCGCACCCTGGCCGAGCGCGAGGGCAGCTCCAGCGTGTACGACGAGAATTCCGGGCGCATGACCGATGCGCGCGCCAACTGGCAGGACGACTATCGCGGTCGGCGTGCGCCCGACGAGCTGCCGGTGGTGCACGTGGCCTTCGACGACGCCCAGGCCTACGTCGCCTGGCTGGCGGAGCGCACCGGCAAGAAGTACCGCCTGCCGGCTGAAGCCGAGTTCGAGTATGCGCTGCGCGCCGGCAGCGTGACGCGCTATCCCTGGGGCGACGGCGATCCGCCGCGAGTGCTGGCCAACCTCACCGGCGCGGGCGATCGATCTCCCAGTCACCGCACCTGGAGCCGCGCCTTCCCGCGCTACAACGACGGCTACTGGGGGCCGGCGCCGGTACAGTCCTTCGCCGCCAACGCCTTCGGCCTGTTCGACATGGAGGGCAACGTCTCGGAGTGGACGGCGGACTGCTGGCACGACAACTTCATCCGCGCGCCGCGCGACGCCAGTGCCTGGGTCAATCCGGGCTGCGAGCGCCACGTGGTGCGGGGCGGTTCCTGGGGCAGCGACCCGGAGCAGGTACGCTCGGCCTTCCGCCTGTCGGCACGCAGCGAGACGCGCAGCGCGCGCGTCGGCTTCCGCGTCGCCCGCGACCTGTAGGCCTGCGCTGGACACGCGCGGCGGCGGGTGCTGACCGACGCGCGGGGCGCCGCGCTATGCTGCGCGCGCCGGCTGCGCGGTGACGGGAGACGCACATGGGCCCCTTCGGTGATTCCGCTTCGAGCTATGGCCAGCGCCGCGGCGGCGTGCGCTGGTGGGTGCTGGTGCTGGCCGCGCTCTACATGGGCTACTACTACTTCAGCCACCAGCAGGCCGTGCCGGTCACCGGACGCAAGCAGCTGGTGGACATTTCGCCGGAGCAGGAGGCGCAGCTGGGCTTCCAGTCCTACCAGGAAGTGCTGCGCGAATCGCAGGTGGTGGCGCCCGGACAGACAGTCGACCAGGTGCGCGGCATCGGTCAGCGCATCGTCGCCGCGGCGCGCAAGCTCGCTCCGGATGCACACTGGGACACCTACGCCTGGGAGTTCAACCTGATCCGCTCCGATCAGGCCAACGCCTTCTGCCTGCCCGGCGGCAAGGTGGCGGTCTACACCGGCATCCTGCCGGTGGTACAGAACGGCAATGCGCTGGCCGTGGTCATGGGCCACGAGATCGCCCACGCCATCGCCCGCCACGGCGCCGAGCGCATGGCGCAGCAGAAGCTGGTGCAGATCGGCACGGTGGCGGCGGGCATGTCGACCTCGGACATGGATCCGCGGCAGCAGCAGATGGTCATGGCCGCCCTCGGCGCCGGGCTGCAGTACGGACTGATGCTGCCCTTCTCGCGCGAGCACGAATCCGAGGCGGACCACATGGGACTGCTGTTCGCCGCCGCGGCCTGCTTCGATCCGCGCGAGGCGCCGCGCCTGTGGGAGCGCATGGGCCAGCAGGGTGGCCAGCGCCCCCCCGAGTTCGCCTCCACCCATCCCAGCGGCGAGACGCGCATCCGCCAGTTGAACGAATGGATGCCCGAGGCACTGCGCCTGTACCAGGAAAACTGCAGCCAGCCGCTGCCGGCACCGTAGGCCAGCCAGGGCGCGCCGCCGCGCTAGCGCTGGGCGTGCCAGTGGCGTGGGCGTGCCGGGGATCGAAACGAAAAACCCGCGCCGGGCGCGGGTTTTCCTGCGACTTGCAGGCTCTCGATGGTGCCGGTGGAGGGACTCGAACCCACACTGTGTCGCCACAAAC
>DAOOVM010000183.1:0-6201 GCA_035370085.1 Rhodanobacteraceae bacterium
AGCTCGCCCACGTAGCGCCGCGGGTGCAGCGCGAGGCGGACTTCGACGAGGTGGTGCAGCGGGGTGAAGCGGTCGACCTGGGCGCCCTGCCCATCCAGACCTGCTGGCCGCAGGACGCCGGCCCGCTCATCACCCTGGGCCTGGTGATCACGCGCAGCGCGCGGCTGGAGCGCCAGAACATCGGCATCTACCGCATGCAGGTGCTGGGCGGAAACCGCGTCATCATGCGCTGGCTGGCGCACCGCGGCGGCGCGCAGGACTTCGCCGAATGGCAGGCGACGCGCCCGGGCGAACCCTTCCCGCTCGCCGTCGCCCTGAGCTGCGATCCGGCCACCACACTGGCCGCGGTGGCGCCGCTGCCCGACACCCTGTCCGAGTTCGAGTTCGCCGGCCTGCTGCGCGGCACGCGCAGCGCGGTGGTGCGCAGCGACTTGAGCGGCGTGGATCTGCCGGCCAGTGCGGAGATCGTGCTCGAGGGCCACATCCAGCCCGGCGACGCCGCGCCGGAAGGCCCCTTCGGCGACCACACCGGTTACTACAATGCGGTGGCGCCCTTCCCCGTGTTCACGATAGAGCGCCTGCGGCGGCGGCGCGACGCGATCTACCAGGGCAGCTGGATGGGCCGCGCGCCGCACGACGAGCCCTCGGTGCTGGCCACGGCGCTGAACGAGCTGTTCGTGCCCATCCTGCGGCGCATCTTTCCCGAGATCGTCGACTTCCACCTGCCGGCGGCGGCCTGTTCCTATCGCCTGGCCGTGGTCAGTATCCGCAAGCGCTACCCGGGCCACGCGCGCCGCATCATGTTCGGCGTGTGGAGCTACCTGCGCCAGTTCACCTATACCAAGTTCGTCATCGTCACCGACGAGGACATCGACGTGCGCAACTGGGACGACGTGCTGTGGGCGCTGTCGACCCGCGCGGACCCGGCACGCGACAGCCTGATTGTCAGCGACACGCCGGTGGACTATCTGGACTTCGCCAGCCCGGCGCCGAACCTCGGCGGCAAGCTCGGCCTCGACGCCACGCACAAGTGGCCGGGTGAGACCACGCGCGAGTGGGGCCGGCCGATCCGCCCCGACGCCGCGGTGGAGCGGCGCGTCGATGCGCTGTGGCAGGGGCTGTTCGGCGCGCCGTCGCGGCTTGACCCAGGTCAGTGAGGCGAAGGCACAGCGCCACCTAGGCTGGCGCCTCGACCCACGGCCGGAGCCGTCCATGCAACTCGTGTGTCCCGCCGGCGCCCTGCCCGCCCTCACCGCCGCCATCGACGCCGGCGCCGACGCGGTCTACGTCGGCTTCCGCGACGAAACCAATGCGCGCGCCTTTCCCGGCCTCAACTTCGACGAAACCGACCTCAGGCGCGGCATCGCCTACGCCCACGCCCGCGGCCGCCGCGTCTACATCGCCCTCAATACCTATCCCGAACCCAACCGCGTGGGCTACTGGGAGGCCGCGGTGGACCGCGCCGCCGCGCTCGGCGCCGACGCCATCATCGCCGCCGAGCTGGCGGTGCTCGATTACGCCGCACGACGCCACCCGCGCCTGCCGCGCCACCTCTCGGTGCAGGCCTCGGCCACCAGCCACGCGGCACTGCGCTACTACCACGAAGAGTTCGGCATCAGCCGTGCGGTGCTGCCGCGTGTGCTGGCCCTGCAGCAGGTCGAGCGCCTGGCAGAAAAGAGCCCCGTGCCGCTGGAAACCTTCGCCTTCGGCAGCCTGTGCATCATGGTGGAAGGACGCTGCCAGCTGTCCAGCTACGTCACCGGCGCCTCGCCCAACCGCCACGGGGTGTGCTCGCCGGCGCGCTTCGTGCGTTGGGAGGAATCCGCCGCCGGGCGCAGCGTGCGCCTCAACGGCGTGCTCATCGACCGCTTCGGCGCGGGCGAACCGGCTGGCTACCCCACCGTGTGCAAGGGCCGCTTCCGTGTGCAGGGCGAGGTGTTCCACGCGTTGGAGGAGCCCACCAGCCTCAACACGCTGGATCTGCTGCCGCGTCTGACCGCCTGCGGCATCGCCGCCCTGAAGATCGAGGGGCGGCAGCGCAGTGCGGCCTACGTCGCGGCAGTGACGCGCGTGTGGCGCGCGGCGATCGACCGCCTGCACGGCGAAGGCGAGGGCTACGTGGCCGACCCGGCCTGGCAGCCATCCCTGGCGGCCCTGGCCGAGGGGACGCAGACCACGCTCGGGCCCTACCACCGTTCCTGGCACTGAGGTGCGCATGAAACTCACCCTGGGTCCGCTGCAGTACTTCTGGCCGCGCCGGCGCGTGCTGGCCTTCTACGACGCCGCCTGCGCCCAGCCGCTGGACGCGATCTACCTCGGCGAAACCGTGTGCAGCAAGCGGCGCGAGCTGCGCACCGGCGAGTGGATCGAGCTCGGCCGCAGTCTCGCGCGCGGCGGACGTGAGGTGATCCTGTCCACGCTCGCCCTGATCGAGGCGGAGTCGGAACTGGCCACGGTCAAGCGCCTGGTGGACAACGGCGAGCTGCGCGTGGAGGCCAACGACATGGCCGCGGTGCAGTTCCTGCGCGAACGCCGCCTGCCCTTCGTGGCCGGCCCGAGCATCAACGTCTACAACCACCGCGCCCTGGCCCTGCTGCAGCGCGCCGGCATGACGCGCCTGGTGCTGGGCGTGGAGCAGGGGCGCGACCTGGTGGCGCAACTGCGCGCCCAGTGTCAGCGCGAGGGCATTGCCCTGCCCGAGCTGGAGATCATCGGCTGGGGCCGCCTGCCGCTGTCCTACTCGGCACGCTGCTTCACCGCGCGCGCCTACGACGTGCCCAAGGACGACTGCGGCTTCCGCTGCATCGCCCATCCCGACGGCCTGGCCCTGGACACGCGCGAAGGCCAGCGCTTCCTGGTCATCAACGGCGTCCAGGTGCAAGGCGCGACGGTCTGCGACCTCGCCCCCGAGGTGGAGGCGCTCGCCGCCGCCGGCATCGACCTGGTGCGCCTGTACCCGCAGGCCGAAGGCACCGAGGCCGCCATCGCGCGCTGGCGCGAGGCGATCGACTCGCACCAGGCGCCGCCACGCCTCGGCGACAATGCCGGCTACTGGTACGGCACCGCCGGCATGGGCGCCGCGGTGGGCTGAACCGGCCGCCGCGCGCGCTGCGCCTGGGCGAGGCGCGCGGCGCGATTGAGCACGATGCGCAGCCCCAGTGGCACGTCTTCCCAGGGCAACTGGTCGAGCAGATTGCGCACGGTGAGACCGAGCTCGGTGTCGCCTTCCACGCTGAGGCGACGCTGGAAGAACAGCGTGTCGGGGTCCTCCAGGCGACCGGCGAGCAGCACGAGGTCAAGCGCCTCGCCGCGGATGGTCGCGGCCGCGGGGCAACCGGCGGGCGGCGCACACAGGCGGCCGTCGCGCCGCGTGAAGGCCCAGCGCAGGCCGAGATCACCCACCTCGACCGCCACCACGCGCCCGTCGAGGAAAGCGAGCTTGCCCGCCGCCAGGGGCGAGGCGAGCGCACGGTTCAGCAGCGCCTCCAGCAGGGCCTGCTGCAGCGGGCGCGGCACGCAGCGCAGGCTCAGGGCCACCAGCGCCTTGGGCGGCAAAGGCAGGGACGACACATCGGGCAAGGCGAACACGGACGGCTCCGGCAGTGGCTCGGTACCGACGCTAGCGGCGATCGCCGCCAGCGCGCCCTGATCCACGTCAGCCGCCGCGCCGTCGACGCATTCATGCGGACGCTGCACGTGACGGGCTTCGCGCAGCAGCAGGTGCATCCACTCCTGCACGGCGGCGGCGTCCAGTCCACGCCGGCGAGCGCGCCGGGTGGCGCGGCCCAGCACCACCGCCTCGCGCGCCGCGTCACGCAGCGGCAGGCCCTTCCGGCGTTTCACCGCGCCGATGTGGCGCGCCAGTCCCAGACGCAGGGCGCAGAGGTCGACCAGAGCGTCGTCGACAAGATCGAGCGCGCCGCGCAGCACACGCAGCGGGGTGGGAGCAGCAGGCAGTGCGGGCATGGAGATCTCCGCCGGGGGCGGACGGCAGCCTGCCCGCGACCGTCGGCGCGCACCCTGCTGCAGGTCAAGCGCCGTGCAGACAGCTCAGCGCGATTGCGCGATCAGCGCCAGGTTCTCGGCAGCCGGGGTCGGCAGCGGAACGAAGCCCGGCGTGGCGCGCACCCGATCCAGCCAGTCGCGCAGGCGCGGATAGGCCGCCAGGGCGATACCGCCGTCCTCGGCGCAGTGGCTGTAGGCGAACAGGGCGATGTCGGCGATGCCGTAGCGCGTGCCGCCGAACCAGGCCTGTCGCGCCAGGCAAGTCTCCATCACCGCCAAGGCCGCGTGAGCGCGCTCGCGCAGGCGCGGCAGGTCAGCGCGGCGCGGCGAGTCCGGCGGCGTCCAGCCGCAGATGAAGCGCGCGACAGCGACATAGGGCTCGTGGCTGTACTGCTCGAAGAACAGCCAGCTCAGGCTCTGCGCGCGCTGCCAGGCATCGCCGGCGAGGAAGGGCGTGCCCTCGGCCAGCCAGCACAGGATGGCGTTGGACTCGGTGAGAATGGCGCCGTCCTCGCGCTCGAGCAGCGGCACCTTGCCGTTGGGATTGCGCGCGAGGAAATCCGGCGTGCGCGTGGCGCCGCGGCTGCTGTCGGTCTCGATCCAGCGGTAGTCGCGGCCCTCGCGTCGCCCCAGTTGGGCCAGCAGCAGGCGCAGCTTGTAGCAGTTGCCCGAAGGCGAATAGCCGTAGACCGAGATCATCGCGTGCCTCCGCGGCGGCGCCGGGCCGCACTGGGTTCAGGCCAGGGCCGCCCGCCGGCGCTTCCATTCCTCGCGCGTCTGCCCCCAGATCTGCACGGGCATGGTTTCGTAGGGCGCGGGCAAGGTACCGGGACCGCGCAGGCGCGAGCCCAGCCGCTGCGCCACCTTCTGCGACGGCAGGTTGGCGGGATCGATGCAGTGGATCACGTCGCGCCAGCCGAGATGGTCGAAGGCCCAGTCGATGGCAGCCGTGGCACCCTCGGTGGCATACCCCTTGCCGTGGGCGGCGCGCACCAGGCCCCAGCCCACCTCGGTGCCGGGCCAGCCGTCCGGCTGCCAGGGGCCGAGGCGGCCGATCCACTGCCCGCTGCTGCGCTCGATCACCGAGAACATGGCGAAGCCGTGCAAGGCCCAGGCCCCGGCCATCGCCATCATGCCGCGCCACACGAAGGAGCGCGGCTGCGCGCCACCGATGTAGCGTGCGGCCTGCTCGTCGGCCATGAAGGCGACCCAGGCCTCGAAGTCGGCCAGCGCCGGCGGGCGCAGGATCAGGCGTTCGGTTTCCAGCACGGGACCGTCGAGTGCCACGTTCGCTGCCTCATTGACCGCTGTAGGTACAGGCCGCAAGCACGCGGCCGATCTCCGCATAGTCCGGTGATTGGCAGCGCCAGCGCACGCCCATCGCCGGGTTTTCCGCGTCGGCGACCAGGCGCACGCTGGCCGACCCGGGCGCGCCGGGGCGCACGAAGCGCAGTTCGATCACGCCTGCCGGCAGCACCGTGGCCGAGCGCAGGGCGTCGCCGCGGTATTGCTCCGGCGCCGGCAGGCCGACCGCGGCGTTGTTCTCCGGCCAGCGCCCCTGCGTCATGAAGTACTCGGTCACGCCGACCTTCAGCGCGGACGCAGTCGCGAAATCCTGCGCCAGGGCAAGCTGCGCGGGCGACAGCGCCGCCTGCTCGATCTTGGCCAGACGCTGCGCCAGGCGCTGGTTCCCCTCCTGCGACTGGCGCACGTCGCCGGCCAGTCGCGCCACCTGCGCTTCCCGCTCGCGCGCATCGCGCTCCAGGCGCGCGGTGCGCTGCTGCGTGTCGGCCGCCTGCGCCTCCAGCCCGCGGGCCCGCTCCTCACCGCTCTCAACGCGCTCTTCCAGCGCGCCGGTGCGCGCAGCCACGGCGCGGGTGCCTTCGTCCTGCGCGCGCTGCTGCGCCCAGTAGAGCCAACCCAGCGCGACGGCGCACGCCGCTGCGCTGGCGATCAGCGGGATGCCGCGAAGGCGCGCCACGGACGTGTCAGAACGCGTTGATGCCCGTGAGCTCGCGGCCCACCACCAGCTCGTGCACGGTCTGCGTGCCCTCGTAAGTGATGACCGACTCCAGGTTCAGGGCGTGGCGGATCGGGCAGTACTCGGTGGTGATGCCCGCGCCGCCGAGGATGTCGCGCGCCTCGCGCGCGATGTCCAGTGCCATGCGCACGTTGTTCCACTTGGCCAGGGACACC
>DAOOVM010000184.1:0-4832 GCA_035370085.1 Rhodanobacteraceae bacterium
TGCCCACCGCAATCGGGATGGTCATGGCCACGGTGAACGTGCCCCAGGGGCTGCCGGCCAGAGCCTTCACTACCACCAGGGCCAGCACGGCCAGCAGGATGACCATGATCATCAGGATGCCGATCATCGCCACCACGCCGGCGGCGTTGCCCATCTCGCTGCGGATCATTTCACCCAGCGAGCGGCCGTCCCGGCGCGTGGAGAGGAACAGGATGACGAAGTCCTGCACCGCACCGGCGAACACCACGCCGGTCAGGATCCACAACGTGCCGGGCAGGTAGCCCATCTGCGCGGCGAGCACCGGACCGACCAGCGGACCCGCGCCGGCGATGGCGGCGAAGTGGTGGCCGAACAGCACGGTCTTGTCCGTGGGTACGTAGTCGAGGCCGTCGTTGCGCCGCACGGCCGGGGTGGCGCGCGTGATGTCCACCCTCAGCGCGTGCTCGGCGATGAAGCGCCCGTAGAAGCGGTAGCTGATGACGAACACGGCGATCGCTGCTGCGACCAGCCAGATGGCGTTGATGCTCTCGCCGCGCGAGAGCGCGACCACGCCCAGGCAGGCCGCGCCCAGCAGCGCGAACACGGCCCAGCCCAACTTGCTTGCGACGCTTGTCATGGGTGCGGCTCCGCGGGAGAAGTGCGCGAAGCGTGGTCCGCACCCGGGACACGGTCAAGGCGCAGCGCGGCGAAAGCGGCCGATCCCGCAGGAGACGGGCTGTCCGCGCCGGCGCCGCCTCTCAGGCAAGTCGCCGCGCGATCTCCGCGCGGCGCGCGTCGTCCAGGCCGAGCGCGTCGCCGAACTGGGCCAGCCAGGCGCTTTCCTGCGCGGTGTCCACACGAATGGCGAGCAAGGCGGCGGTGTACAGCGGCTCGGCGAGCTCCGGCCGGCTGGCGGCGGCGATGGCCTGGGGTGAGGGCGGCGCCGCCAGTTCATTGGCGAGGAAGGCGCGCACCTCCGCGCCCAGCCCCGCCTGGTCAGCGCGCATGAGGATGGCGGCCCGCTCGTCCGCGTCGATGCAGCCGTCGGCGGCCGCGGCCGCCAGCATGGTCCGCACCAGCAGCAGAGCGTCGCCGCGGTCCGCCGCCACGGGCGCGGGCGGTGGCGTCGCCGTGGCGGCCGCTGGCGGCGGTGGGGGCGGTGGCGGGCTGCCCGCGCCCGGCGGGGGCGGTGGCGAAGCGCCAGGCGTCGCGCTGTAGTGCTCGTAGGCCGCGATGGCCACGCCGAGCAGTCCCATGCCCAGGGCGGCGCGCGTGCCGCCGTCGCCGTGCAGCAGACGCGCGGTATTGCCGCCCACGGCCCGCCCGAGGCTGCCGGTAAGCATCTGGCCGAGCAGGGCTTCGGCGTCGAACATGGCGATCTCCGTCAGTGCGTGCGCGGCCGCGGGGTCGCGCGGGCGCTGTGGCATCATACGCGGCCTTTGCGTCCGCCGCGGCCGCGGGCCGCGCGCCGAGCGGCCGTCGGGCGACGGCACGCAGAGCCGGGGAGCGTCGGGGGTGGCGGCGCACTTCGGCGCCCGGCGGGCACGCGGCCATCCGACCCTGACGGACTTTCCGATGCCGAGCACCGAACCCCGCGGTCCCAAGCAGATCTACAAGGCCCTTCTGTGGTCCCTCAAGGGACTGCGCGCCGGCTGGACCTACGAGGCCTCGTTCCGCCTCGAGGTGTACTTGTCGGTCCTGTTCGCGCCGCTCGGGCTGTGGCTCGGGCGGGGGCCGCTGGAGAAGGCCCTGCTCGTCGGCAGCCTCATCCTGGTGATGGCGGCGGAGCTGCTCAACTCCGCGATCGAGGCGGTGGTGGACAAGGTCAGCCCCGAATTCCACGAACTGGCCGGTCGCGCCAAGGACATGGGCTCGGCGGCCGTGTTCCTGCTCATGATGAATGTGGTGCTGTGCTGGGGCCTGGTGCTGGCCGCCCGCCTGTACTGAGCGCGCCGGCGTCTCGCCGTCGCCGTGCGCCTTCGGGTACAGTGCCGCATCTTCCGCGAGGACGACGCCATGCGCAGCCTGAAACTCATCGCCCTGATGTTGTGCCTGCCGCTGTTCCTGTCCGGCTGCGGCTACAACGCCATCCAGCGCGCCGACGAGGACAGCAAGGCCAAGTGGTCCGAGGTGCTCAACCAGTACCAGCGACGCGCCGACCTGGTGCCCAACCTCGTGGCTACGGTGAAAGGCTACGCGCAGCAGGAGCAGGAGGTGCTGGTGAAGGTGACCGAGGCGCGCGCCCGCGTCGGCGCCATCCAGGCCACGCCCGAACTGGCCAACGACGCCCAGGCCCTGGCGAAGTTCCAGGCCGCGCAGGGCGAACTCACGCAGGCCCTGTCGCGCTTGATGGTGGTGACGGAGAACTATCCCAACCTCAAGTCCGACCAGGCCTTCCGCGACCTGCAGGCGCAGCTGGAGGGCACCGAGAACCGCATCACCGTGGCGCGCAACCGCTACGTCGAGGCGGTGAAGGACTACAACGTGCTGGTGCGCCAGTTCCCGGTCAATCTCACCGCGAAGATGTTCGGCTACGCGATCAAGCCCAACTTCAGCGTGGAGAACGAGAAGGCGATCTCCACCGCGCCGACGGTGGATTTCGGCAAGCCGGCCGCGCCGCCGCCCGCCGCGCCCGATCCCGCCGGCCAGAAGCCCGCCGGGCACGACTAGCCGACACCGCGTGAAGCCGCGTCGCGCCGGTTCGATCGCGCTCGCCGCGGGACTGCTGCTGGCCCTGCTGGCAGCACTGGCGGTGGCCCAGGTGGCCGTGCCGGCACTGGGGGCGCGCGTCACCGACCTCACCGGCACGCTGGCGCCCGGAGCGCGCGACGCACTGGAAGCACGCCTGCAGGCGCTGGAGCAGCGCAAGGGCGCGCAGGTCGCCGTGCTGATCGTGCCGAGCACGCAACCGGAGAGCATCGAACAATTCGCCATCCGCGTGTTCGACACCTGGAAGCTCGGGCGCCAGGGCGTGGACGATGGTGCGCTGCTGCTGGTGGCCAAGGACGACCGCAAGATGCGCATCGAAGTGGGGCGCGGCCTGGAGGGCGCCATCCCCGATGTCGCCGCGCACCGCATCATCGACGAGTACCTCACGCCGCGCTTCCGCGACGGCGACTTCGCCGGCGGCATCGGTGCCGGCGTGGACGCGCTGCAGAAGCTGATCGACGGGGAACCGCTGCCCGAGCCCTATCGCAGCCGCACCGCCGAGCGCGGCATGGACAGCCAGTCCCTGCTGATCCTCTGGTTCTGGGCCTCGGTGGGCCTGAGCCTCATCTTCGGCTCGGTGCCGGCCCTGCTGCGCCTGGCGCTGGTCGGCGTGCTGGTCGGAGTGATCCTGCACCTGTTCGGTCTCGCCGCACCCTGGCATGTCGCCGCGGGCGCCATCAGCGGCCTGTTCTCGCTGTGGGCCGGCGGCGGTGGCCGCTACATCGGCGGCGGCGGTTCCGGGCGCTGGTCCTCGGGCAGCGGCGGCGGCTGGTCGTCGGGCTCGTCCGGCGGCGGGTTTTCCAGCGGCGGCGGCTTCTCCGGCGGCGGCGGCAGTTCGGCCGGCGGCGGCGCCTCGGGGAGCTGGTAATGGGCACGGCTGCGCGTCTCCTCGCCAACGCCGCTCGCGCCTGGTGGCGGCTGCCGCGCGCCTTCCCGCGGCGCGTGCGCGACGCCGTGGCGGCGGCGATCGCCGCCAGCGAGCGACGCCATCGCGGCGAGATCGTCTTCGCGGTGGAATCGCGCCTGCCCCTGCTGGACGTGGCGCGAGGCCTCACGCCGCGCCGCCGCGCCGCGCAACTGTTCGCCGGCCTGGGGGTGTGGGAAACCGAGCACAACAGCGGCGTGCTGATCTACGTGCTCCTGGCCGAACGCGCCATCGAGATTGTGGTGGACCGCGGCGCCGCGCGGCGCGTGCCGCCCGCGCAGTGGGACGCGATCTGCGCGGCGGCGGCCGCGGCCTTTGGCCGCGGCGAGTACGAAGCCGGCGCACTGGCCGCGATCGAAGCGGTGGGGGCGCTGCTGCAGACGCACTTCCCCGCCGCCGACGGCAGCCGCAATCCCAACGAACTGGACGACGCGCCGGTGCTGCTCTAGCAGCGCGGTGTCGGGACGTCCCGCAAGGAGAACGCCATGCATACCCGCCTGCAACGCCTCGGCCTGCTCCTGCTCGGCCTCGCCAGCCTGGCTGCCGCCGACGCCGCCCTGGCACGCAAGTCGCACCATCAGAAGGAGCGCGCGCAGGCGGCCACGCAGCGCGGCGACTTTGACTACTACCTGCTCTCGCTGTCCTGGTCGCCCAGCTTCTGCACCACGCATCCGCAGGAGCGCGACCAGTGCGACGGCCAGGGCTACGGCTTCGTGTTGCACGGCTTGTGGCCGCAGTACCAGTCGGGCAACGGCCCGCAGCACTGTCCGAGCGACGCGCGGCCGGACGCGGCGACGGTGCAGCGTGCCCTGGCCGTATCGCCCAGCCGCACGCTGATCCAGCACGAGTGGCAGACCCACGGCGCCTGCACCGGGCTGTCGCCCGCGCAGTACTTCGCCGACGCCGAGCGCGCCTACGCCGCGATCCGCGTCCCGCCGGTGATCGGCGAGGCGCACACGCCGCCGCGGCTCAGCGCCTTCGACGTGGCCGACGCCTTCGTCGCCGCCAACCCCGGCCTGTCGCGCGACATGCTGGCCGTGAAGTGCGATGGCATGAAGCTCAGCGAGGTGCGCGTGTGCCTGAGCCGGGACCTGCAGCCGCAGCGCTGCGGCGCGCGCGTGGCCACGCCCTGCCGCGCCGGCACCCTGCAGATTCCGCTGGCCAGGGATGGCCGAGTGCCGCGGGCGCAGGATGCGCAGTGAGCGGCCGCTGGCCAGGG
>DAOOVM010000184.1:4932-6166 GCA_035370085.1 Rhodanobacteraceae bacterium
TAGAGCAACGCAGGAGCGGTTGCCGGATGCGCAGTGAGCGGCCGCTGGCCAGGGACCATGCCGTGCCGCATGGACGCCGGCGACGCGTTTCAGCCTGAGGCTGTGGCGGAGATCGCATCCAGCGCCGCGCGCAGCGCCAGCGGCGTGTGCACGGGCGCGAGGCAGCGCGTGCCGACGCACAACCAGGCCGCCTGCGCCGCGGCATCGGGCACTTGTGGCAGCGCCGCGGGCGCCGCCTCGGTGTTGGCGATGAAGTAGGCGTCGACGCGCGCGTCGCGGACGGGATCGAGCACCGCGCGCCAGGCCGCCAGCGCCGCCTCCGGCCCGCGCACGACGAGGTGCGGCCGCGGCGTCAGCCAGTCCTGCAGGGCCAGCAGCAGGGCGGCGCAGGCCTGCGGCGCGTCCTGCAGCGTGGGCCAGGCCGCGCGCAGGGTGCGTTCGGCGGCGTCGACATAGCGCGGCTCGCCGAGCAGATGGCCCAGACGCAGCAGGGCGCGCGCGGCCACGCCGTTGCCGCTGGGCAGGGATTCGTCCAGCCAGGGCTTGCTGCGCGCGGGCAGGGGTTCGTGGTCGTGGGCGGTGAACCAGAAGCCGCCCTGCGCCTTGTCCTCGAAGCGCTGCAGCAGGGCCTCGGCCAGCGCGCGTGCAATGTCCAGGGTCGCGGTGTCCCAGCGCTGCTGCAGGCGTTCGAGCAGGGCGTCAAGCAGGAAGGCGTGGTCGTCCAGGTAGGCCGGAAACTGCACGCGCCCGCCGGCATGGCAGGCGTAGAGGCAGCCGTCGCGCCAGGCCTCGCGTCGCAGGAAGTCCAGCACGGTGTCGGCGAGCTCGGCCAGGTCGTCGCGGCGCAGGGCGCGTGCGGCGCGCAGCAGGCCGGCGGCGAGCAGGGCGTTCCAGGCGGTGAGGATCTTGTCGTCGCGCCCGGGCGGCACGCGCCGTTCGCGCGCGGCGAGCAGCGCCGCGCGGCTGCGCGCGATCACCGTCGCGACCTCGGCGGGTTCGCGCCCCAGGGCGCGGGCGATGGCCTCGGCGGGCTCCACGGCGTGCAGGTGCCAGGCCTGCCCCTCGAAATTCGCCGCGCGGTCGAGGCCGAAGTGGCGTGCGGCGACCGCGTAGTCGTCGGCGCCGAGCAGGTCGCGCACCGCCTCGGGCTGCCACAGGTAGTAACGGCCTTCCTCGCCCTCGCTGTCGGCGTCAAGCGCGCTGTAGAAGGCGCCGCCGGGCGCCTGCATCTCGC
>DAOOVM010000185.1:0-6124 GCA_035370085.1 Rhodanobacteraceae bacterium
CCGCGCCCGCTCCGGCCACCCAGGCCGCGGTATAGGCGTAGGCGGCGGACTTCAGCGCCTGCACGGGATTCTTTTCGCCGCCAAAATTGGGCGCGAAGGCGTCGATCAGCAGGGCCATGAGGTAGATCACGCCCAGGGCGATCGCGTAGCTGAGCACCATCATGGTGAGGCCGGCGCCGATGCCGGTGCGCACGGTGATGCCGAAGGCGCCGCTGCCGATGATCGAGGACTTGATGAAGCCGAACACGGCGGGAATCGCCGCGAGCACCACGATGTAGTTCTTGTACAGGTCGGGCACCGTGGTGCTCTCCCCGGCGATGACCGGCCACTCGGTCTTGGGCGTCAGCAGGATGTTCTTGACACGGTCGATCAGCTTGGCGAAATCCATACAACCTCCCCGGGTTTTCGAAAGAGGCCGGCGCCGCGCGCGGGGCGGCCGGCAGGCGGCCGGCATTCTAGGCCGATTCCGTGACGGCGGTCGCGTTGTGCGCGTCGCGCAGGCGCTGCGACGCGGTTCCGGCCCGAACCGTGCATCCGGTCACGGCAGGCAAGCTGCTACCATGCAGGCCTTTCGATGTCGCTGTGGATCCGAGCCGATGTCCCGCCCCAATCCCGCCACCGCGTCCGCCGTCCCGGCGAACGCGCAGAACCGCTACGAGATCACGTCCGCCGACCTGCCGCTGTCGTGTCCGATGCCCGGCATGGCGCTGTGGAACTCGCACCCCAAGGTGTACCTGCCGATCGAGGACGAAGGCGGCGAGTCCGTCTGTCCCTATTGCGGCGCGCACTACGTCCTGAAAGCCTGAGCGGCGTCGACGTGCAGGGGCGTCGTCGTCCGCCGGCCTTACCGGAGCGGGGAGGCTGCCGGTGAGCCTGTGCGTCGTGCAGCTCGTGCCCAATCTCAGCAGCGGTGGGGTGGAACGCTCCACGCTGGAGATCTCCCGGGCGCTCGTGGCCGCCGGCCACCGCTCGGTGGTCGTGTCGGGCGGCGGGCGGCTGGTGGCCCAGCTGCAGGCCGAGGGCGGCGAGCACGAGTGCCTGGACATCGGGCGCAAGTCGCTGAGCAGCGTGCGCCACGTCTTCGGCCTGCGCCGCCTGTTCGCGCGCCTGCGCCCGGACATCGTGCACGCGCGCTCGCGCCTGCCGGCCTGGCTCGCCCAGTACGCGCTGGCCAGCCTGTCCGCGCCGCGCCCGCATTTCGTCACCACCGCCCATGGCCTGAACTCGCCGGGGCGCTACAGCGCCATCATGAGCCGCGGTGAGCGCGTCATTGCCGTCTCCAACACCGTGCGCGACTGGCTGCTGCAGCACTATCCGGTCGACCCGGCCCGGGTGGTGGTGATCCCGCGCGGCATCGATCCCGTCGATTTTCCCTACGGCCACCGCCCCGACGAGGCCTGGCAGGCGCAGTTCCGGGCTGAGTTCCCGCAACTCACCGGCGCGCCGCTGCTGACCCTGCCCGGCCGCGGCACGCGCCTGAAGGGCCACCATGACGCGGTCGAACTGCTCGCCGGGCTGAAGGCGCGCGGGGTGCCGGCGCGCCTGCTCCTGCTGGGCATGGTCGAGCCCGGACGCGAGGCCTATCTGGCCGAGGTCGAGGCCCTGGCGCAGGCGCGCGGCGTGAGCGACTGGGTGGCCTTCAGTCCGGCTCGCCAGGACGTCCGCGACGTGTACGCGCACAGCGCCCTCGTGCTGCAGCTGTCGAACAAGCCCGAGGCCTTCGGCCGCACGGTGGTCGAGGCCCTGGCGCTGTGTCGTCCGGTACTCGGCTACGCCCATGGCGGGGTCGGCGAGCTGCTGGCCGAGCTGTATCCGGCCGGGCGCGTGCCGCCGCGTGACACCGCGCGCCTGGTAGAGCGCGCCGCCGAGCTGCTGCGCCTGGCACCGGCGGTCCCGCCGCTGTCGAGCTACCGCCTGGTGGACATGCAGCAGGCGACGCTGGCCCTCTACAGCAGTCTGGCGCGGCGTTGAGGCCGGTGGCGTAGTCGCCGCACGGCGCCGGCAATGCGGCGCGGCGCCGCTAGAATCGCGCGGATGCCCGCCCCGTACGCCACCCTGCTCGCTGCCCTGCGCTCGCCCCTGCTGCCGCTGTGGGCAGTCATCGCGCTGCTGCCCTTCGGGCGCAGCGCCGAGCTGGGCGTGGCGCTGGCGGCAGTCGGCGCAGCGTTCCTCTTCGCGCGTCAGCCGCGCGCACTGGACGCCCACGCCGGCGCGCGCCTGCTGCTCGTGCTGTGGGGCTGCTATGCCGGCGCCGCGCTGCTCTCAGCGCCGGATGCGGTAGCTCCCGGCAAAAGCTGGGGCACCGTCGCCGCCGTGCTGCGGTTCGCCCCGCTGGGCCTGTACGCCTGCTTCGCCGTGCGCCGCCCGGCGCGTCTGCGGGCCCTGTACGACGGCGTCGCCCTGGTGCTCGCGCTGTGGCTGGCCGATGCCTGGTTGCAGGCCGTCACGGGCCTCAGCCTGGGCGGCGCCGCCGAAGCCGAGCGCCTGTCCGGCATCTTCGGCGCGGAAAACCTCAAGCTCGGCCCCACTCTCGCGGCACTCTCGCCCTTCGCCTTCGCCGCCGCGCGCCTGCGCTGGGGGCGGCGCGGCCTGCTGGCCGTGTTCCTGCTGCTGCTCGGCCCAATCCTGCTGGCCGGCTCGCGCGCCGCCTGGCTGGGCTTCGGCCTGGTTTGCCTGGGCATGGCCTGGCACGAGACGCGTGCGCCGCTGCGCTTCCTCGCGCTGGGCGCGGCCCTCGTCCTCGCCGCCCTGCTGGCGGCCGGCATCGCCTGGCGCGCCTCGCCCGCCTTCGATGCGCGTGTGCAGCGCAGCCTGCTCGCCCTGCAGGGCAGCGACAGCCAGGTGGATGCAGCGCTCGCCGGGCGCCTGCGCATCTGGCGCGACGCCGGGGCGATGATCGCGGCGCACCCCTGGAACGGCGTGGGCGTGCGCGGCTTCCGCTACGCCTACGCGCAGTACGCCGCGCCCGGCGACGACTTCGTGCAGGCCGACGGCACCGGCGCCGCGCACGCGCACCAGATCGTGCTGGAGGTGCTCACGGAGACCGGCGCGCTCGGCCTCGGCCTGTGGCTGTGCGGCGCCGCAGTCGCGCTGCGTGCCTGGTGGCGCGCCGGCGCCGCGGCGCGCGAGCGCGCCCTCCCGCCCGCCCTGGGCCTCGTCGCCATGGCGTTTCCGCTCAACACGCATCTGGCCTTCTATTCGGCCTGGTGGGGACTGTTGTTCTGGTGGCTGCTCGCGGCCTACTGCGCGGCCCTGCACGCCGACCTGCCCGACGCGGAGGCGGCCTGATGCGCCAGCCGCTGTCGGTGGTGGTGACCACGCTGGACAATGCCGCCACGCTGGAGCGCTGCCTTGCCAGCGTGGCCTGGGCGGACGAGATCGTCGTGCTCGACTCCGGCTCGAGCGACGCCACCGCGGACATCGCCGCCCGCCACGGCGCGCGCTTCTCGGTCCGTCCCTTCCAGGGTTACTCGCTGCAGAAGCAGGCGGCGATCGACCTGGCCAGCCACGACTGGGTGCTCCTGCTCGACGCGGACGAGGCGCTGGCGCCGGCGGCGCGCGCGGCGATCGAAGCAGCGCTCGAGGCCCCGCGCGAGGCCGGCTTCCGCCTGCCGCGGCGCGAGCAGATGTTCTGGACCTTCCAGCACGCCGCCTCCTGGACCAATGCCCACCTGCGCCTGTTCGACCGCCGCCGCGGCGGCATGAACGCGGTTCCGGTGCACGCGGCGCCCGAGGTGGACGGCCCGGTGCGCACCCTGCGTCGGGCCGTGTTCCTGCACTACGGCGAGCCGGACATCGCCACCAAGGTGGCCAAGGTCAACGCCTATTCCACCGGCCTGGTGGCGCACAAGCTGTCGCGGCGGGCGCGCTTCGTGCGCACGCGCATGGTGTGCTATCCGCCGCTGTTCTTCCTGCGCCAGTACCTGGGCAAGCGCTACTTCCTCAATGGCTGGGCCGGCTTCATCAGTGCGGCGGTCGGCGCCTTCTACGTCTTTCTCAAATACGCCAAGGTGTACGAAGCGCGCCGCCGCGGCCGTTAGCGCGGCGCGCTCAGTACACCGGGGCCGCGCCGGGCGGGCGCGTCTTGAAGCGCTTGTGCAGCCACAGGTACTGCGCCGGCGCCTCGCGCACCATGGCCTCGATCTGGGCATTGACGCGCGCCGTGTCGGCGGCGGCGTCGGTGCCGGGAAAGTCGGCCAGGGGTGCGCCCAGGCGCAGCGCGTAGCCGCCCTGCGGCAGGCGGCGGTGGAAGAAGGGCAGCACCACCGCGCCGGACAGGCGCGCCAGATGGTGGGTGGCGGTGATGGTCGCGGCGGGGACGCCGAAGAAGGGCGCGAACACGCTGTCCTTGCCGCGCATGTCCTGGTCGGGCGCGTACCACACGATGCCCCCGGCCTTGAGGTATTTCACCGTGGCGCGCAGCTCCTCCTTGGTGAACATCGCGGCAGCGTAGCGCAGGCGCGCGCGCAGCACGGCCCAGTCGAACACCGGCGAATCCATGGTGCGGTACATGCCGGCGATGGGAATGCGCCGCGACACCAGGCGTGCGCACAGCTCCAGGTGGGCGAAGTGGGCGCCGACCAGCAGTACGCCGCGACCCGCGCGCCGGGCGCTTTCCAGGTGTTCCAGTCCCTCGATCGTCTGCGGCACGCGCGCCAGGGCGCGGTCGCTGCCCATCCAGGCGAGGGCGAACTCGGCCAGCATGCGTCCGCTGTCGCGCAGGTTCTCCCGCAGCAGCTGCTCGCGCGACGCGGAGTCGAGTGCGGGAAAGCACAGGGCGAGGTTGCGCCGCGCCACCCGCCGCCGCGTGCGCAGGAACCCACCCGCCAGCCCGCCCAGGGCCGCTCCCAGGCGCAGCAGCAGGGCATAGGGCAGGCGCGCGGCGAGCCACACCACGCCCAGTGCCGTCCACGCGGGCCAGTGGTGCGGCAGCAGCAGGCGGCGGGGACGGGGGGGCAGGGCGGGCATCGGGCGATTGTAGGAGGGACGATGCGCCGGCCGTGAGGGCCGGATGCACCGCGGCGCGGGACGAACCGGCGCGCCCGGGCGCGGGAAGGGCGGGGCGAACCGCTAGAATGCCGCCCCACGGGCCGCGGGGTGGCCGCACCTCCTCCCGGCGCACCGCCCTTCGCCGCCATGGCTCGCCACCGACGCGTGTTTCCGCGCTTCCTCTACACCCTCATCATGTACCTCGCCACGCCGGTGATCCTGTATCGCCTGGCGCTGCGCGGCCTGCGCTATCGCGGTTACTTCGACCGCTGGCGCGAGCGCTACGGCTTCTTCGCCGATCCCGGGCTGCGCGACAGCATCTGGGTGCATGCCGTGTCCATGGGCGAGGTGAATGCTGCGGTGCCGCTGATCGAGGCGCTGATGCGCCGCTACGCCGGTTCGCCCTTCGTCATCACCACCATCACGCCGACCGGCTCCGAGCGCGTGCAGAAGCTGTTCGGCGGCCGCGTCTTCCACGTCTACCTGCCCTACGACCTGCCGGCCTCGGTGCGGCGCTTCCTCGACCGCGTGCGGCCGCGCCTGGGGGTGGTGATGGAGACCGAAATCTGGCCCAACCTGTTCCTGGAATGCGCCGCGCGCGGCGTGCCGATCGTGGTGGCCAATGCACGGCTGTCGGCCAAGAGCCTGCGCGGCTACGGCCCGGTGCGCCCGCTGGCGCGCCGCGCGATCCGCTCGGCGCGCTACGTCGCCGCGCAGTCGCCGTCCGATGCCAAGCGCCTGCTGGAACTCGGCGCCGACCGCTCGCGCCTGTCCATCGTCGGCAACCTCAAGTTCGACATGGCGGTGCCGCCGGAGCTGGCCGCAGCCGGACGCGCGCTGCGCGACGGCTGGGGCGCACACCGGCCGGTGTGGATCGCGGCCAGCACGCACGAGGGCGAGGAATTGCCCGTGCTCAAGGCGCACGCGGTGGTGCTGCGGCGTTTCCCCGATGCCCTGCTGATCCTGGTGCCGCGCCATCCGGAGCGTTTCCGGCCCGTGGTGCAGGCGTGCCGCAACTTCGGCTATGTCACGCGCTGCCGCAGCGAGGACGGCGAAGCCCTCGCAGCCACGCAGTGCTTCGTGGTGGACAGCATGGGCGAGCTGTTGCGCTACTACGAAGCACTGCGTGGCTGCG
>DAOOVM010000186.1:0-6108 GCA_035370085.1 Rhodanobacteraceae bacterium
GCTTTCTCGCCAACGGCGCCAAGGTCTACATCTCCTCGCGCAAGGCCGAGACGTGCGACGCCGCCGCCAAGAAGCTGATGGATACCTACGGCGGCACCTGCATCTCGCTGCCGGCGGATCTCTCCGGCATCTCGGGCGTGGAAAGCCTCGCCAAGCGCCTTGCCGAGCCGGCGTCCGGCTTCGCCCTGGGCGCCCGCGATGGCTTTCCCGCGCAGGCTGGCGTAGACGTGGATCGATCCATCGGCGATCACCTCCGCGCCATTGCCCACCATGGCGGTGAGCACGAGGTCGCGGCCCCGGGCATAGACCTGCTGGCCCGAACGCACCGGCTTGTCGTGCACCTGCCCGGGCAGGGTGCGCGGCGGCGCCGCAGGCTCGGCGCGCGCTGCGGGCACGGGTGCCGCCGCCGGCGGTTCCACCAGGGGGGCGCCGCCGCTGCGCTCGTAGGCGGCGCGGAACTTGGCGAAGAGGGGCAGGTCCAGCTCGCGCGCCAGGGCTTCGGTGGCGCTGGTGCCGTAGGCAAGCCCCACGGGCAGCAGGCCGGCGCCGCGGATGGTGCCGAGCAGCTCGCGCACGGCGTCCCTCTCCGGTAGGGCCGGCAGGTGGCTGAGATCAAGCACGACCGGAGCGCGTGCGAAGAGCTGCGGCGCGCTGGTGACCTTGTGCGCCAGTTCGGCCGCCAGGGCGTCGCGGTCCAGGCGCTTGAGGCGCAGGTTGGCGATGCCCACCTGGCCGAACTTCAGCTCGCCCACCGGTTCCAGGTCCGCGCTTGCGCGCGCCGACGCCATGCCTCAGCTTCCCGTCGCAGCACGGCGCGGGCCGCCGGGTGCACGGCGCACGCGATCGGCCAGCCAGGGCAGGGCGGGCAGGTGGGCGGCGGGGCCCTGCAGGTAGGTGTCCTGCACGTAGCGGTAGCTCGGCAGATCCTTCGCCAGCAGGCTGACGCGGCGCTCCAGGCCCGGCATCACCTGCTGTCCCACTTCGTGGAAGCCGTAGGTGCCGTGGAACAGCACCGACACGTCGTCGCGCGGCTCCAGGAAGACTTCGCAGGTGAGCACCGGCACGCGCACCTCGGCATAGCTGGTGACGTCGGCGTAGAACAGGCGACCCAGGCCCAGACCGCGGTAGGGGCGGGCCACCACGATGCGGTCGATGTAGGCGAAGCGCTCGTAGTGCGCGCGGAACCAGCGGAAATTCGGGCTGTCGTAGTCGGCGTCCTCGCGCAGGGCGATCAGGAAACCAGCCAGATGTCCCGAGGCTTCGGCCACGCGGAAGTAGTCGGCATTGTCGTAGAACCAGCGGATGCGCGCGCAATCCAGCGGCAGGATGGTGGGGCCGGCGGCATTGTTCAGTGCGAGGACCGAATCCAGCTCGTGCTCGCGCACGTCGCGGATGGCAATGGTCATTCCTTGCTCCAGCGATGGCGGCCTGCGGCCAGGGCGGCCGGGCGCGATGCGCGAATTATCGCACGGGGTTTCCGGCCTGGCCATGACGCGGCGCGGAAGGAATGGCGTGCTGCGGGCGGACGCGCCGTCGCGCCGTGCCATGCCGGCGCCGCCGCGGGCCGCGGGTCGCGCCATCCGCCGCGCGCCGGCGTTACTTCGAGCATGTTGCGGCACCGCCACGCCGGCCTATCATCCGGGCATGCGCCTGTCCCAGCACAACCACATCCGCCTGTTGCGCTACGCGGGCTTCTGCACCTATCTGGTGGTGGGCATTCCCCTGCTGCAGCAGAGCCTGGCCGCGGCCGACGTGGTGCCCACCACCGCGGCCGAGCGCGGCTGGTGGCTGGTCTGCTACGCGCTGTTCGGAGTGGGCTACTGGCTCATCACGCGCGACCTCGGCGGGCGCCGCTCTTCGCCGGGCAAGCTGGTGTGGCTGGTGCTGGTCAATCTGGCCGCCATCGCCATCAGCTATTTCAGCCATAGCGGCCTGTTCGGCATCCTCTTGATGATCCTCGCCGGCGTGCTGCCCTGGCTGCTGCCGTTCTGGGCGGCGGTGACCTGGCTGGGCCTGGAGTACTTCGCCCTGGTGCCGGTGATCGTGTTCCGGGTCTACGGCTACGACTGGCTCGACGCGCTGCTGCAGGGCGTGCTCTACCTCGGCTTCTCCGGCTTCACCTTCGTCACCTCCATGGTGGCCAAGCAGCAGGCGGAGGCGCGCGACGAGCAGCGTCGCCTCAACTCGGAACTTCGCGCCACGCGCGCGCTGCTGGCCGAATCCAGCCGCATCGCCGAGCGGCTGCGCATCGCCCGCGATCTGCACGACCTGGTCGGCCACCACCTCACCGCACTCAGCCTGAACCTCGAGGTCGCCAGCCATCTGGTGCAGGCGCCGGCGCAGGAGCACGTGCGCCAGGCGCAGTCGATCGCCAAGCTGCTGCTCTCGGATGTGCGCGAAGTGGTTAGCCAGTTGCGCCAGGACGACGCCATCGACCTGACTCAGGCCCTGCGCAGCCTGGTCGAAGGCGTGCCGCAGCTCGCCATCCACCTGGAGCTGCCGCCGCGCTTCGGTGTGGAGGATCCGCAGCGCGCCCAGGTGTTGCTGCGCTGCGCCCAGGAGATCATCACCAATACCGTGCGCCACGCCGCAGCGCGCAATCTGTGGCTGCGTTTCGAACAGGACGGCGAGCAGGGCATCGCCATCCACGCGCGCGACGACGGCCGCGGCGCCGAGGGACTCAAGCCCGGCAACGGCCTCACCGGCATGCGCGAGCGCCTGGCGCAGTTCGGCGGCAAACTCGACATCCACACCGGCCGGGACAGCGGCTTCGCCCTGGACGCCTGGCTGCCCATGGAGAGCACTGCATGATTTCCGTCCTGCTGGTCGACGACCAGACCCTGGTGCGCCAGGGCATCCGCAGCCTGCTGGAACTGTCCGACGAGATCCGCGTGGTCGCCGAGGCGGTGGACGGCGCCCAGGCGGTGGAGCTGATCCCGCAACACAAGCCCGACGTGGTGCTGCTCGATCTGCGTATGCCAGGCATGAGCGGTATCGACGTGCTCAACACCCTGGCCCAGCGCGGCCAGCAGCCGCCCTCGATCATCCTGACCACCTTCGACGATGACCAACTCGTACTGGCGGGGCTCAAGGCTGGCGCGCGCGGCTACCTGCTCAAGGACGTGTCGCTGGACCAGCTGGTCGACGCGGTGAAGACGGTCGCCGCGGGCGGCTCCCTGGTGGCCCCGGTGGTCACCCAGCGCCTGCTGTCCGGCCTGGAGCGCATGCACAATGAATTCACCAGCCTCGACCGGCCCGACCCCCTCACCGATCGCGAGACCGAGATCCTGCGCCTCATGGCCGGTGGCTACAGCAACAAGGAGATCGCCAATTCCCTCGGTGTGGCGGAGGGGACGGTGAAGAATCATGTCTCCAACATCCTGTCAAAGCTCGGCGTACGCGACCGCACGCGCGCCGTGCTGAAGGCCTTCGAGCTGGGCATCGTCTGACGCGGCGGCGACTGCCGCGTCGGCGCGCTGTGCGCGCCTGCCGGGACAGCAGCGGTGCGTGTCGGCGCGCTCCCGCGGCGAGGAAGCGGGCCCGGCGCGCCGCGGCGGGCGGTCACCCCTAGTCCGCAACCCCTTGCCCCTGTACCATGCGCGACTCGGCCGATCCGCGACCCTTGCGCAGCCCTGCGCGTCCCGGAATCCGCCTTGCGCACCAATCCCTTACGCCAGCAGCGGTTCCAGCCGGGCTGAGCGAGTGAAATCTGGAGACTGCTGGAATGACGCGTATCCTGGAATTCATCGTCGCCGCGATCCTGGTGGTCGTGCTCGCCGTCGTGGTCGGCCTGGTGCTGCCCAGCCACGGCCACGTCGAGAAGTCGGTGGAAGTGAGCCACAACGTGCGCCACATCTACGACGTGCTGAACAACTTCGGCCGCTTCAACGAGTGGGGTTCCCTGCGCGCGATGGATCCGAAGATCAAGTACACGCTGTCCGGCCCGGCGACGGGCAAGGGGGCCAAGCTCAACTGGCAATCGGACGAGCCGAAGATCGGCAACGGCTCCTACGAGGTCGACGGCGGCGAGCCCGGCAGCAAGGTGATCTGGAAGATCGAGAATCCGTGGAAGGGTGAGGACAAGCACTTCACCATCTCGCTGGAACCGCAGAGCAACCAGCGCCTCACCAAGATCCGCTGGTCCTACGATGTCGACTTCGGCTGGGACCTGATCGCGCGGTACTCCGGGCTGTATCTGCACGGCGATCCGGCCGCGCAGATCCAGATCAATCTGCAGAACCTGCAGTCCCTCATCGCCACGATCCCGAACGTCGACTACTCCAACACCGAGGTGTACGTGGCCGACGTGGCCGCCAAGCCGCAACTCGTGGTGCAGACCCAGGCTCCGCGCGCCCTGGACGAGGTGGCTGCGGCCACCGACAAGGCGCTGGCCGAGATCCAGGCGGTGATGAAGAAGCAGGGCCTGCACCAGGCAGGACCGCGCACGGTCGTCACGGTGGAGTGGGGTGAGGAGAACTACGTGTTCGACGTGGCCGTGCCCGTCGACAGTGCCACCCTCAAGATCGACGGCAGGGACGTGACCATCGGCCCGGCCGTGCCCCCGAGCCTCGAACAGCAGGCAGCCGAGGAAAGCTCGGCCCCGGTCGAGCCCAAGGCGGGAGACAAGGACAAGCGCGGCAACCTCGTCGTCGCGGGCAATGTGCGTGCCCGTACCGGTTACGGCGGCAAGGCGCTGTTCGCCACCTGGGTGGGCAGCCCGGCCGGCCTGCCGCTCACGCGCCTGGTGCTGAAGGCCTATGCCGCCAGCAATGGCATGCACGCCAACGACAACGTCAACCATTTCTACGACGAGTTGCTCACCGACCCGGCCAAGACGGCCGACGACGAGCAGCAGTTCGTCGTGTACCTGCCGATCGCGGACAGCGTGGCTGCCACCGGCACGCCGCCGAGCGAGCCGCTGCAGCAGGAAGCCGCCGGCGCAGCGCATTGAGCCGACGCCGTCGTGCCATGCTCCGGACCCCCGCTGCGGCGGGGGTTCGCGTTTTTGGCGGACGCGCATGGCGATGGCCGCGGCACTGAGTACGCTGGTGCCGCAGCGCGCCGACCGCCTGCTGTTGGCGGCGGTGGGTCTGTGCGCGGTGGCGGCGGTGTTCGGCGCCTACGGCCTGCCGGGCCTCTGGCTGCACTGGCTGGGCAAGCCCCTGGCGACCGTCGGCTTGCTGCTGTTCGCCGCACGCGGGCGCTCCGCCGCCCCGCGCTACCGTGGTGGCGTGCTCGCAGGTCTGGCCCTGTCCCTGCTGGGTGACGTGCTGCTCATGTGGCCGCGGGATCTGTTCGCGGCCGGGCTTGGCGCCTTCCTGCTGGCGCATTTCGCCTACATCACCGCGTTTACCGCCGACACGCCCCTGGCTGCGCGCCAGGGGCCCTTTCTCGCCTATGCCGCGCTGGCCGGCGTGCTGTCGTGGCTGCTCTGGCCCGGCATCCCGTCGGCGCTGCACCTGCCCGTGCTGCTCTACGTCGCCGCGTTGTCGGCCATGGCGGCGCAGGCGGCGGTACGCGCCCGCGTCGTGGCGACGCCGGGCGCACGCTGTGCTGCGGTCGGCGCGGCGCTGTTCGCGCTTTCCGACGCCAGCCTGGCTGTCGACCGCTTCCGCTGGCCGTTCGCGGCCGCTGAGGCGCTGGTGCTGGGCAGCTACTGGCTGGCGCAGGCCTTGATCGCCCTCTCCGTCGGCCGGCGTGCCAGCGCCTGAGCTTACGGTGCGGCAAGCGGCGGGAACTTTCTCTTAACTCTGCGGTACATTCCCGCGCGCTCCCGCGGCGGGGCGCCGGACCGGGCTCGCCGGTGCGGTGCCGTTCTGCGCGGGTCACGCGTTCCGGCCGCGCTCCGGCCGAGCCGGACTTCCATCGTCGTGCCGCACGTCCGCCGCATCCCCTGCGGTGCGCGGACCCGGTCCGGCTTGCAGCAACCTCCACGGGTTCCCTGACGATGATCGAAACCAGCCAACTGACGAAACGCTACGGCGACTTCACCGCCGTCGACGGCATTTCGTTCCGAGTGGAGCCGGGCCAGGTGCTCGGCTTTCTCGGGCCGAACGGCGCCGGCAAGTCCACCACCATGAAGATGATCGCGGGCTTCCTCGCACCCAG
>DAOOVM010000187.1:0-3420 GCA_035370085.1 Rhodanobacteraceae bacterium
GCATGGACCTGCGCGCCGCGCTCGACGGCCCGCTCGTGCTCGCTCCGGGTGCGTCCGCCCTGGTGCCGACCGGCCTGGCCATCCACATTGCCGACCCGGGGTACTGCGCGGTGATCCTGCCGCGCTCGGGCCTGGGGCACCGGCACGGCCTGGTGCTGGGCAACCTGGTCGGCCTGATCGACGCCGACTATCAGGGACCGCTGATGATTTCCTGCTGGAACCGCTCCGACACGGCCTTTACCATTGCCGTCGGCGATCGCATCGCCCAGCTCGTCGTCCTGCCCGTGGCGCGGGCCGCCTTCCATGTCGTGGAGGAGTTTGCCGCCAGCGAACGCGGCAGCGGCGGCTTCGGCTCGACCGGGCAGCGCTGAGGCAACAAGGCCTTCCACGATGCGCCCGCGAGGCGGGCGCACACGACCACGCAAGGGAACCTGGCATGACCGATAGCACGGAAGGCAGCTCCCCGGGCGGATGGCGCAGTCGCCTGCCGCTGCCGGCCTACCGGCCGGACCTGCGCGTGCTGCTGCCGCTCGCTGGCGCCACGCTGCTGCTGCTCGGCGGCGCCTTCTTTGCGTGGCAGGCTTCACAGGCCGTGCGCGCGGATGCCGCCGACGCGACCCTGGCGCGGACACGGGAAAGCGCGACCAAGGCCTTGGCAGCGGTGCTGACGCGCGAGAAGGCGCGCGTGGTGGACGCCGTCGCCTCCGAAGCGGTGCTGCAGCCGCTGCTGGGCGGCGAGGACGCGGCCGCGCGCGAGGCCGCCCTGGCCGCCCTGCGCCTGGCGCTGCCCGATGCCCTGGACGTGCAGCTGCTGCAGCCTGGCCTGCCGGAGATCCTCGGCGCCGACATGCGCAAGTTCGGCTACGCCAAGGCCTCGCAGTTGCTCAAGGTGCAGGCTTCCGGCAGCGCGCCGCTGCAATCGCTGGCCGTGGGCAAGGGCCTGCGCGCCCTCACCGTCGCAGCGCCGCTGCGGGCAGACGAACGCGTGCTGGCCTTCGCCTGGGTCGAGCTGCCGATGGACGCCCTGCTGCAGGCCTTCCGCGCCCAGGCACCGTGGGACGGCCGCCTGGAGTTGCGCCAGGGCGACGGCGCTGGCCTGACTCTGGATGCCGTCGGCGAGGGCCGTACTGGCGACCTGGCCGAGATCGCCGAAGATGTGCCCGACAGCCTGTTCCGCGTGGTCAGTCTGCCGCCCAATGTTTACCTCGTCGGACCGCGCAACCCCTACCTCTACGGCGTGCTGGCGCTGATCGGCCTCGGCTTCGGCGCCCTCATGCTGTGGCTGCGCCATGTCGGCGTGGAAGCCGGCCTGGCCCGGCTGCGGCGCCGCCCGCAGGCCGTCGACAACACCACCTTCGCCGAAACCCTGAAGCAGCAGATGCCCCCCAGCAGCACTCCTCCGCGTTCCACCCGCCGCCCACCCGGCGCGGCCCCCGCCGCTGCTGCACCCGCCCCGGCGCGCCCGGCACCGCGGCCTGCGGCCTCGGGACCCGTGGTGTTGGATCGCAGCATCTTCCGCGCCTACGACATTCGCGGCGTGGTCGGCACCCAGCTCAGCGCCGAAGTCGCGCGGCAGATCGGGCGCGCCGTCGGCAGCGAGGTGATCGAGCGCGGCCTGCGCGAGGTCGTGGTCGGCCGCGACGGACGCCTGTCCGGACCGGAAATGGCCGGTGCGCTGATCGAGGGCCTGCGCGAGGCGGGCTGCGATGTCATCGACATCGGCCAGGTGCCCACGCCGCTGGTCTACTTCGCCACCTACCACCTCAACACCGGCTCGGGTGTTGCCGTCACCGGCAGCCACAATCCGCCCGACTACAACGGCTTCAAGATCGTCATTGGTGGGGAGACGCTGGCCGAGAGCGCCATCCAGGCCCTGTATGCGCGCATTGCCGAAGACCGCCTCAGCAGTGGCCAGGGCGGACTGCAGCTCATCGATGTGACCCGCGACTACATCGAGCGGGTCACCGGCGACATCCAGATCGACCGACGCCTGAAGGTCGTGGTGGACTGTGGCAACGGCATTCCCGGCGCCGTGGCCCCGGCCGTGCTGCAGGGCATCGGTGCCGAGGTCCTGCCGCTGTACTGCGACGTGGATGGCACCTTCCCCAATCACCATCCCGACCCATCCGACCCGCACAACCTCCAGGACCTGATCCTCACGGTCAGGCAGATGGGCGCCGACCTTGGCCTGGCCTTCGACGGCGACGGCGACCGCCTCGGGGTGGTCACCCGCCAGGGCGACATCATCTACCCCGATCGGACCCTGATGCTGTTCGCCATGGATGTGCTCGCGCGCAATCCGGGTGCGTCGATCATCTACGACGTGAAGTGCACCGGCCACCTGCAGCCGGTGATCCTCAAGCATGGCGGCAGCCCGATCATGTGGAAGACCGGGCACTCCCTGATCAAGGCCAAGATGAAGGAAACCGACGCCGAACTGGCCGGCGAGATGAGCGGCCACTTCTTCTTCCGCGAGCGCTGGTACGGCTTCGACGACGGCATCTACGCCGCTGCGCGCCTGCTGGAGATCCTGGCCGGCGACCTCGACGGCCGCACTCCGGACGAGATCTTCGCCGAGTTGCCCAAGGGCGTGTCCACGCCCGAGCTGAAGATCGCCATGGCCGAGGGCGAGCACTACCGCTTCATCGAGCGCTTCCGCGAGCGCGCGAGTTTCGAGGGCGCCCGGGTCACCACCATCGACGGCGTGCGGGCCGACTGGCCGGACGGCTGGGGCCTGGTGCGCGCCTCCAACACCACGCCGGTGCTGGTGCTGCGCTTCGATGCCGACAGCGATGCCGCGCTGCTGCGCATCCAGGCCGCCTACCGCAGCCAGCTGCTGGCTCTGGACCCCAACCTCCAGTTGCCGTTCTGAACCGCGGGCGCGCTTCCCGGGGCCGCGGCCGCCCGCCTCCCGGGCAGGTCGCTAACGGGTGCCGCCGGCGCGCAACTCGTCCTGCCGCGCCTTGATCTTGCGGTAGTGCGTCAGCTCCTGCTCGAACTGGCGCTGCATCTCCAGGCGTTCCTGCTCGCGCTTCTCCAGGATGCGCTTCTGCTCGGCGATGCCGGCCTTCAGCGTGGCGATCTGGTTCTGCACGGTGGCGGGCACGGGCTTGTTGTCGCGCTCGATCTCGGCGGCATGGGCCAGCATGTCGGACAGGCTCTTTTCCTGGCTGCGCATGCCGGCCGTCGCGGTGTCGATGTTCTGCTTGACCAGGGCCATCTGCGCCTCGTGCGCCTTCTTCAGCTCTTCCTCGTTCGGATAGGCCGCGAGCATCTGGGCGTCGCGGCTGGCCTGCTCGGCAGCGGCCTTCTTGTCGGCCTCGGCCTTCTCCTTTTCGGCCTTGGCCGCCGCGAGCTCCTCGGCGGTCTTCTGCCGCTCCACGTGGCGCACCAGCAGGCCCTGGGCATTGACGATGTCGT
>DAOOVM010000187.1:3520-6064 GCA_035370085.1 Rhodanobacteraceae bacterium
GTCTTCTGCCGCTCCACGTGGCGCACCAGCAGGCCCTGGGCATTGACGATGTCGTAACCCAGACGCGCCGCTTCCGGCGGAATGGAGTCCTCGATGTGCAGATTGCCCTGCTCGTCGCGCCACTTGAAACGGTGGCGGGGATCCTGCTCGGCGGCCTGGGCGGTCAGACCGAGGCCGAGCAGCACGGCGACGGCGAGGGGGTGGGTAAGACGCGACATCGGACGCATATCGACCTCCGGACAGTCGGCGCAGTATAGAGCGCGCCCGACGGCCGCGGCGGAACCCGGGCTGGCGTCCTGCGGCGCCCGTCACACCCCGTAGCGTGCCCGATAGGCCTCCAGGCGCGGGCGCTCGGCGGCCAGCTGCGGGTGTTCGGCGGTGTAGGCGAGCAGGTCGCCGAGGCGGGCGATGGCGACGACCGGGATGCCGAATTCCGCCGTGACTTCCTGTGCCGCCGACAGCGTGCCCTGGCCGCGCTCCTCGCGGTCCAGCGCAATCAGCACGCCGGCGGGCGTGGCACCGTGCGCGCGGATCAGCGCCAGCGAGGCGCGAATGGCGGTGCCGGCGGTGATCACGTCATCGACGATCAGGACGCGGCCGGCCAGCGGGGCACCGATCAGCAGGCCGCCCTCGCCGTGGTCCTTGGCCTCCTTGCGGTCGAAGGCGAAGGGCAGGTCGCGGCCGTGCTCGCTGGCCAGGGCCACAGCCGTGCTGGCGGCCAGGGCGATGCCCTTGTAGGCCGGTCCGAACAGCATGTCGAAGGCGATGCCCGAGCGCAGGGCCGCCGCCGCGTAGGCGCGGCCGAGGCGGGCCAGGGCCACGCCCGAGTCGAACAGCCCGGCATTGAAGAAGTAGGGACTGACGCGACCGGACTTGAGCGTGAACTCGCCGAAGCGCAGCACGCGGCGGGCGAGGGCGAGGTCGAGGAAATCGCGCTGGTAGTCGAGCATGGCCGGCTCCGTCGGAGGGGCGGATTCTAGCCGCCGCCGCCGCGCTGCGCCGAGGCGAGCGGCGGACGCGGCGGAACGCTGCCGCCGCGCCGGGCGCGCACCTAGAATGGCGCACTCCCGTTCGAGCACGCGCGATGCTGTCCCGCCTCCTGTCCCGCTCCGGCCGCAGCTTCTGGGTGCTGCAGACCCTGGGCTGGCTCGGCTACTTCGCCCTGAGCCTGCTGGCCGCGATCGGCTACGGCAAGCCCTGGAGCTACGCCAACGTGCTGGCCGCCGCGGCGGTGTTCGGTTTCGCCCTGACCGCGGTGCTGCGCTACGCCTTCCGCATCGTCTGGCACTGGCCGCCGCTGCGGCGCTGGGGCAGCGTGGCGGGCCTGCTGCTGCTGGCCGCCTGGGTGTACGGCGTGTTCCACGCCGAGGCGGTGTTCCGCCTCTGCCACGACTGCCGCCCGGGCAGCCTGCTGGGCTACATCGGCTATTTCGGCTCCACCCTGTACGTGCTGCTGTCCTGGAGCGGGCTGTACTTCGGCATCAAGTTCAGCCGGGAAATCGCCCTGCAGCGCGAGGCCGCGCTGCAGGCGACGGCGATGGCCCACCAGGCGCAGCTCAAGATGCTGCGCTACCAGTTGAACCCGCACTTCCTGTTCAACACGCTCAACGCCATCTCCACGCTGATCCTCGATGGCCAGAACGCCACCGCCAACCGCATGGTGTCGGGGCTGTCGAGCTTCCTGCGCCACTCGCTCGACTCCGACCCGATGTTGCGCGTGACCCTCGGCGACGAGCTCGACGCCCTGGCGCGCTACCTGGCCATCGAGCAACTGCGCTTCGGCGAGCGGCTGCGTGTGCAGGTGCTGGCCGACGCCCAGGCCCGCGCCGCGCTCGTGCCGAGCCTGATCCTGCAGCCGCTGATCGAGAACTGCATCAAGCACGCCGTGTCGCGCCGCATCGAGGGCGGCAGTCTCGTCGTCGAGGCGCGGGTGCACGGCGGAGAACTGCGCGTGTCGGTGCGCGATGACGGACCGGGTCTGCCGGCCACGCCCGCCCCGGAGGGCTGCGGCGTCGGCCTGGCGAACACGCGCGAGCGCCTGCGCGTGCTCTACGGCGATGCCCAGAGCGTGCAGGTGCGCAACCTCGCCCCGCAGGGCCTGGAGGTGTGCCTCATCCTGCCGTTCGAGCGCGACGACGCGGCCAGGCCGCTGCTGCGCGCGGTTGCGCTGCCGGAGGCCACATGAGCGCCGCGTCCATCCGCACCCTGCTCGTGGACGACGAGCCGCTGGCGCGGCGCGGCCTCCAGCTGCGCCTGGCGGCACATGCCGACGTGACCGTGGTCGGGCAGGCTGGCAACGGCCGCGAGGCCGCGCAGGCGCTGGCGGCGCTGCGGCCCGACCTCATGCTGCTGGACGTGCAGATGCCGGAGGTCGACGGCTTCGCCCTGTTGCGCAGTCTGCCTGCCGAGCAGTTGCCCATCACCGTGTTCGTGACCGCCTACGACCAGTACGCGCTGGCCGCCTTTGGCGCGAGCGCCACCGACTACCTGCTCAAGCCGGTCGAGGAGGCGCGTCTGGCGCAGGCCCTGGACCGGGTCCGCACC
>DAOOVM010000188.1:0-6046 GCA_035370085.1 Rhodanobacteraceae bacterium
AATCGGTGTGGATCACCGCCGCGGCCTGCGGCGCGGTGGCCCCGGCCCTGACCGTCCACGCCCTGACTTCCTTGACCCCGGCGGTGAAGTAGGTCTGCAGGCCGAGCAGCTTGTAGGCGGCGCGGATCACGCGGTTCAGGCCGGGCTCGTCCAGGCCCATGTCGTGCAGGAAGGCGTCGCGATCGGCGTCGTCGAGCTGCGAAAGCTCCTCTTCGATTGCCGCGCACACGGGCACCACTTCAGCTCCCTCGGCGTCGGCGCGCCTCCTGACGGCATCGAGATGTGGGTTGCCGACGAAGCCGTCCTCCTTGACGTTGGCAATGTACATCAAGGGCTTGAGGGTGAGCAGGAACAGGTCGCGCACCAGCGCCTTCTCCTCCTCGTCCAGACCCGCGGCGCGCGCCGGCCGTCCCTCGTTCAGCACGGCGACCAGCTTCTGCAGGACCGGACGCCGGGCCAGGGCCTCCTTGTCATTGGCCTTGGCGGCGCGCTCGGCACGCTGCAGCGCCTTGTCCACCGACTCCAGGTCGGCCAGGGCCAATTCCGTATCGATCGTCTCGATGTCGGCCAGCGGATCGATCTTGCCCGCCACGTGCACGATGTCCGCGTGCTCGAAACAGCGCACGACGTGGGCGATGGCATCGACCTCGCGGATGTGCGCCAGGAACTTGTTGCCCAGGCCCTCGCCCTTGGAGGCACCGGCGACCAGGCCGGCGATGTCCACGAACTCCACGGCGGTGGGAATCACCTTCTGCGGCTTGACGATCTCGGCCAGCTGGCCCAGGCGGGGATCCGGCACAGGCACCACGCCCACATTGGGATCGATGGTGCAGAAGGGGAAATTGGCCGCGGCGATGCCCGCCTTGGTCAGCGCATTGAACAGGGTGGACTTGCCCACGTTGGGAAGTCCGACGATGCCGCATTTGATGCCCATGGTGTGAAATCCGGGATTCGGTGTTCGGGAGAGGGGATCAGGCGTGGCGGACAACGCAGACGCTGGGGCGATCGCCCTCAAGCGTCCGGCGCCCCCGCACCCGGATCCCGGCGTGTGTGCAATTGCTTCATCGCCGCGTTGTAGTCGCCCGCGACGGCCAGCGGAAGCACGTCCAGGGCGGCGGCAATGGCGTCCAGCAGGGCTTCCTCGTCCTGGCGGCCCGGACGTCCCAGGACCCAGGGCGTGACCCGGTCCTTGTGCCCGGGATGGCCGATGCCGAGGCGCAGACGGTGAAATCTGCCGTGGCCGAGCTGGGCCAGGATGTCGCGCAGACCGTTCTGGCCGCCGTGGCCACCGTCGAATTTCAGGCGCGCCGTGCCGGGCGGCAGATCCAGTTCGTCGTGGGCGACCAGCATGTCCTCCGGCGCGATCTTGTAGTAGCGCAGGGCCGCGTTCACCGCCTGGCCGCTCTTGTTCATGAAAGTGGTCGGCTTGAGCAGCCACAGGGGCTGGCCGGCCAGCGTGATCTTGGCGGTCTCCGCGTGCAGCTTGGCGTCCACGCCGAAGCGGGCCCCCTCGCGCTGCGCCAGGGCGTCAATAAACCAGAACCCGGCGTTGTGCCGGGTTCGAAGGTAGTCGCTGCCCGGATTGCCCAGGCCGATGAGTAGCCGCAGTGCGCCCATGTGTGAGGGGTCCCCACCCGCTGGCGGGCGCCTGGCGGCGCCACGCGACGGGCCGCGCCTGCGCCGTCGCCCTTGGGCGACGGCGCAGCGCCAGGGGATTACTTCTTGTCGCCCTTGGCCGGAGCAGCCTTGGCCGGCGCGGCCGGCGCCTTGGCCGTGGTGGCCGGCACGGCGCTCGCTTCCACCGCCGGGGCCTCCTCGGCCTCTTCCTTGGCCAGCTTGGCGATCACCACCGCCACGTCGTGCTCCTTGCCCAGCTTGAGCTCGGGGATCTCCACGCCGGCCGGCAGCTTCAGGCCCGACAGGTGCACGATGTCGCCCACGGCCAGCGCCGACAGATCGACCTCGATGTACTCCGGCAGGTCCTTGGGCAGGCAGGACACTTCCACTTCGTTCAGCTCGTGCATGATCAGCACGCCCGAGGTCTTGCCCGCCGGCGACTTCTCCTGGTTGAGGAAGTGCAGCGGCACGCGCAGGCGGATCGCCTCGTTCTCGCTGACGCGCTGGAAGTCCAGGTGCAGGATCTGCTGCTTGTACGGGTGGCGCTGCATGTCGCGCAGCAGGACCTTCTGCTTGGCGCCGTCCAGCACCAGGTCGAGGATCGACGCGTAGAACCACTCGTTCTGCGAAGCCAGCCACACGTCGTTGTGAACGAACTGGATGCTGGCCGGGTCCTTGTGGCCGCCGTAGAGGACGGCGGGGACCAGGTTCGCACGACGCAGGCGGCGGCTCGCACCTTTCCCCTCGTCCTTGCGGCTCTGGGCCGGAATTTCGTGAATCGTTGCCATGTTATTGAACCTTACGTCAGGTAGTCCGCCTCGCGGCGGCAATGGGACTCCCCCGCGACCAGGAGAGCCGGTGTTCCCGGGACTCGGGAATCGGGCATGGGAACCGACGGGGCGAGCTGCGCGCGCGCCGATGCGTTCCCATGCCCCATGCCCATGTCCCGGCCTTCAATCCACGTACAGCGAACTCACCGATTCGCCAAAGGCGATGCGACGGATCGTTTCGGCCAGGAGCTCGGCCACCGTGAGCTGGCGAATGCGTGGGCAGGCCTGCACTTCCGCGCGCAGCGGAATGGTGTCGGTCACCACCAGCTCATCCAACTGGGAGTTGCCGATGTTGGCCAGCGCCGCGCCCGACAGCACCGGGTGCGTGCAGTAGGCGACCACCTTCCTGGCCCCCTGCTTCTTCAGCGCGTTGGCCGCCGCGCACAGCGTGCCGGCCGTGTCGACAATGTCGTCGATCAACACGCAGGTCTTGTCCCTGACGTCACCGATGATGTTCATCACGGTGGCTTCGTTCGGGCGCGGACGGCGCTTGTCGATGATCGCCAGGTCGGCATCGTCCAGGCGCTTGGCGATGGCTCGCGCGCGCACCACGCCGCCCACGTCAGGACTGACCACGATGAGGTCGTCGGTTCCCTGGTGGCGCCAGATGTCGGCGAGCAGCACCGGCGATGCGTAGACGTTGTCGACCGGGATGCCGAAGAAGCCCTGGATCTGGTCGGCATGGATATCCACGGTCACGACGCGGTCGGCATGCACGGCGCCGATCATGTCGGCCGCCACCTTGGCCGTGATCGGCACGCGGGCCGAGCGCGGGCGACGGTCCTGGCGGGCGTAGCCGAAGTAGGGCATCACCGCAGTTACCGTGGCGGCGGAGGCGCGCTTGAGCGCGTCCACCAGCACCAGCAGCTCCATGAGGTTGTCGGCGGTGGGTGCGCAGGTCGGCTGGATCACGAAGACCTCCTGCCGGCGCACGTTTTCCTCGATCTCGACCTGCACCTCGCCGTCGCTGAAGCGCCCGACCAGGGCCTTGCCGAGCGGCACACCCAGGCGGTGCGACACGCTCTCCGCCAGCTTGCGGTGCGCATTGCCCGTGAACAGCATCAAGCCCGCGTTGTTCATGGTGCCTTCGCCGACAGAGTCAAAACCGTTGCGGCACCGCCAGGCGCCGCGCCACACCACCCCGCTCCGGGGCCACCGCTCCGCCGCCCGGCGGCGCTGGCATCCTGCGAACTGCGCCGCCGGCCACAGGACCGACCCGCTGCGCCGACGTTCCACGCTTCCGGATGGCTGGGGCGGTAGGATTCGAACCTACGAATGCCGGAATCAAAATCCGGTGCCTTAGGCCAGCTTGGCGACGCCCCACCGTTCCCGCTCGATCTTCCGCCCGGAAGCCCCCGCCGCGCGCCGCGGCGCCTGGCGCCCTGCGACCGCCGCGCTGCGGGCCGCCGCGAAGGCCCTAGGAGACTCCCTGCACGTCCTTGCCTCTGGCGCACAGCGGCGAGACGTTCACGCCCCGCGCGGCCTGCGCCGCGAACTCCCCGGGGCACTGCGCCACGATGCGCGCGGCCTCCTGCGCCGATGCGACGGCGAGGAATCCGCAGCCGCCGCTGCCCGAGAGTCGCGCTGCACCGAACCGGCCCAGCCAGTCCAGCGCGCGCGCCACCTGCGGATAGCGGGCACGCACCACCGGTTCGAACGCATTCGACGTGTCGACCCCGGCAAGGAAGCGCGAGATTGTCAGGGGCGGCGAGTTCCGTGTCAATTCAGGCGCTTGGAACAGGGCCGCAGTCGGCACGGAAACCCTCGGATCGACAAGTACATACCAGCGTTCGGGCAGATCCAGCGCGGTCAGGCGCTCGCCCACGCCCTCGGCCCAGGCGCTGTGCCCGCGCACGAAGACCGGCACATCCGCACCGAGTGCCAGGCCGAGTGCGGCAAGGGCCTCTTCGCCGAGGCCACCGCCCCACAGCCGGTTGAGCGCGACGAGCACCGTGGCGGCATCGGAACTGCCGCCGCCGAGTCCACCCCCCAGGGGTATGCGCTTGACCAGGCCGATATCGGCACCCCGCCGTATGCCCAGGCGCTCCTGCAGCAGGCGCGCGGCGCGCAGGCACAGGTCGGCTTCGGTGGCTACGCCGGGGAGCGGGTCCACGCGCACCAGGGCGCCATCGTCGCGCGGACGCAGCCGCACCGTATCGCCCCAATCGAGCAACTGGAACACCGTCTGCAGCAGATGGTAGCCGTCGCTGCGCCGCCCGGTCAGGTGCAGGAACAGGTTGAGCTTGGCCGGGGCCGGCCAGTCGGACCACTCCTGCGCCGCGCCGGCGGCGCTCACGGCGCCTGCCACTGCTCCACCGCGAGGCGGACGCGGTACTTGCTGCGGCTGGCGAACACCTTGCGCGGCAGCGGCGGGCTGCCGTCGGCGAACCAGTCGCGGTACTCGATCCGCCAGCCGGCCTGCTCCAGCTGGGCCGGGAGCCCCTGCGCATCGAACAGGAGCACCGCACGCGTCCCCGGAGCGCGCAGGGCACGCACCCAGTAGCTCAGCTCGGCCACCGGCACGTGCCAGCCCAGCTCGCGCTCGAGCAGGTCCGCCGCGTCACCACCAGCGAGCGCCTGCTCGCGCACGCCCTCCAGCACCGCGCCGCGGGCGTCGCCGTGCAGGCGCCAGGTCTTGCCCGTCACCGGCGCACGCACGCTGAAGTCGAACCGGTCGCCCGCCTGGTGCCAGCTGAGCTCGCCGCTGCCGCCATCCTGCCCATCGGACACCGCCAGCCGCGCCTGCAGGGACCAGTCGCGCCGCGGCGCCAGTTGCGCCTCGCGCTGCGCCTGGGCGCGCAGGCCGGCGGCGTCCTCGCGCAGACGCACAGGCGCGCAGCCGGCCACGCCCAGCAGGCACAGGCACAGCCACAGCGCGACACGCCGCGCCCCGCGCCCGGCCGCCACGCTCATGCGCCCAGCCGCCGCATTGCGTCGAGCAGGGTCTTGTTCTTCGCGTCCTTCTTGCGCCCCTGCTCGAACACGCGCCGCGCCTCGTCCCGTTGCCCGCTGTGCCACAGCACCTCGCCCAGGTGGGCGGCGATTTCCGCGTCTGGCTGCTTGCCGAAGGCCCGGCGCAGCGCCTGCTCGGCCTCGGCCAGGTGACCCAGGCGGAACTGCACCCAGCCGTAGGAGTCGATGACGGCGGGCTCTTCCGGCTTGGTCTTCAGGGCGCGTTCGATCAGGCCCAGCGCCTCGTCGAGCAGGCGGTTGTCGTCGGCCAGGGTGTAGCCGAGCGCATTCATCGCGTCCACGTCGTCCGGCTTGAGCTGCAGCACGCGGCGCAGGTCGGTCTCGGCCTCGCGCCCATGCCCGAGGTTGGCGTTGAGCAGGGCGCGCCCGTACAGCAGGCGCGTGTCGTCCGGCAGGCTGGCCAGGCCGCGCGCGTAGGCGGCGATGGCGGCCTCGTCCTGGCCGCGGTGGCTGAGCAGTTCGGCTTCGAGCAGGATGGCATCGGCGAGCTGGCGCGGCTCCTCGCCGGCGCGCGCCTGCAGCTCGCGCGCCAGATCGAGCGCATCGGCCGCCTTGCCGCTGCCGTCCAGCAGCACGGCGATGCGCAGCTGCGCCTCGAACCAGCGCGGGCTGTCCTCGGCGACCTG
>DAOOVM010000189.1:0-6038 GCA_035370085.1 Rhodanobacteraceae bacterium
CGGTCGGCGGCCGGGTCTCGCGCACCGCGCGGCGCGCTGGTGGTGAGAAGTGTGGAGGGCGCCTGCCCGCCTGGCGGTGACCGCCGAAGCAGGGATTGGCGGCCCCGGGTGGGGTTCGTAAACGAATGCAACGCGGCCCCGTACTGGGCTGCGTCCCCCCGGACGATGGTCGGTGCCGGTCTCGTTTCGCGCGAATTTGGCGCGGCCATCTTCCACGCTGCGCCCGATGGTGCCGCGCCTGGTCAGTCGTGCGGCTGCGGGCGCGTCAGTCGACCGCAGCCGCGACCCATCGTCACGGGCTCAGCCGCTTCGCTTCAGCCCAGGCCGGCGGCCCATTCCTCGTCCGAGCCTTTGTTGATGCCCTCGAACAGGATCGTGCTGAGGTAGCGCTCGCCGGTATCCGGCAGCATGGCGAGGATCACGTCGCCCGGTTGGGCGTGATGTTTCGCCACTTCGAGTGCAGCGGCGAACGTGCCCCCCGAGGACAGGCCGCAGAAGATGCCCTCCTGCTGCGCCAGCAGGCGCGCGGTATCGCGCGCGGCGAGGTCGTCCACCGGCACGATGCGCTGGGCGACGTCGCGGTTCAGCACGGCCGGCACGAAGTCGGGCGTCCAGCCCTGGATCTTGTGCGGCTTCCACTCCGCGCCGCCGAGCAGGGACGCACCGGCCGGCTCGGTGGCCACGATCCGCACCTCGGGGCGCGCCAGGCGCAGCATCTCGCCCGCCCCGGTGAGCGTGCCGCCGGTGCCCCAGCCGGTGACGAACCAGTCCAGGCGCCTGCCGGCGAAGTCCTGCAGGATCTCCGCGCCCGTGGTGCTGCGGTGGTAGGCGGGATTGGCCGGGTTCTCGAACTGACGCGCGAGGAAGGCGCCGTGCTTGCGCGCAAAGGCCTCGGCGATCTTGACCATGCCGCTGCCGCGCTCCGCAGCGGGCGTGAGGATGACCTTGGCGCCCAGCGCGCGCATCAGCTTGCGCCGCTCCACGGAGAAGGTCTCGGTCATGAAGGCGACGAAGGGATAGCCCTTGGCCGCACAGACCATGGCCAGGGCGATGCCGGTATTGCCGGAGGTCGCCTCCACCACCATCTGCCCCGGCTTGAGCACCCCGCGCGCCTCGGCGTCGAGGATGATGGCCAGGGCCAGGCGGTCCTTCACCGAGGACATCGGATTGAAGGCTTCGATCTTCACGTACATGGTCACGCCCGGCGGCGCCAGGCGGTTGATGCGCACGATGGGCGTGCGACCGACGGTGTCGAGGATGCTGGCGTGGATCATGGCGCGCTCCGGCGGTGGGGTGGCGGCAGCATACGCCCGCCGACAGGGTCTGCGCGTGCAGGCGCCGCGTGCGCGGCGGCGCGGCTCGGACCTGGCGGCCCTGCCACCGCCGCGCCGTACCGTTGTCCCGACGGTACGACGCGGCGCCGACGTTGGAGCGGAGTGCGGTCGCCGTGCTTGGCGGTTCAGGCCTTGGGTTCCACCACGCTGGCGGTGGTGTCGCCCTTGCGCCGTTCGCCCGCCAGCGGCGCGCCGTGCACGAGGAAATAGACGTTCTCGGCAATGTTGGTGGCGTGGTCGCCGATGCGCTCCAGGTTCTTGGCCATGAACAGCAGGTGCGTGCAGGGCGTGATCTGGCGCGGGTCTTCCATCATGTAGGTGAGCAGCTCGCGGAACGTGGCGGTGTACAGCCGGTCCAGCTCCTCGTCGCGCTCCCACACCTGACGTGCCAGTGCCGCGTCACGCTGGCGGTAGGCCACCAGCACCTCCGACAGCAGCGAGCCGGCAACGGCAGCCAGTTGCGGCAGGGCCGCTGCCGGCGGTACCGGGGCGGTCTGGTTCAGAGCGATGGAGCGCTTGGCCATGTTGGCGGCATAGTCGCCGATGCGCTCGATGTCCGAGGCGGTGCGCAGCGCGGTAAGGATCTCGCGCAGATCGCGTGCGATCGGCTGGCGCAGCGCAAGCAGGCGCAGCGCATCGTGGCTCACCTCCTGCTCGAGCGCATCGATGGCGTGGTCGCGGTCGATCACGCGCGAGGCCAGCTCGCTGTCGCGCAGCGCCATGGCGTCGGCTGCGCTGGCCAGCTGCTCGGCGGCGATGCGGCCCATGCGCACGATTTCGTCGATGAGGCGGGAGAGTTCCACGTCGTAGCTCTTGCTGATGTGTTCGTGGCCGATGTGCGGGTCGTTCATGGCGATGCTCGGAAATTGTGAGTGGGGGCGGGAGTCGGGCGTGCGCAATCCGGTGATTGCGAGGGTGAGGCGCGACCGATCGCGCCGCTTGCCCCTGCGCTTGCCGCGTCTCCCGGTTCCCGGCGCTCAGCCGAACCGGCCGGTGATGTAGTCTTCGGTCTGCTGCTTGGTCGGTCGCGTGAACAGCACTTCGGTCGCGCCGAATTCCACCAGCTCGCCAAGGTACATGAAGGCGGTGAAGTCGGAGCAGCGCGCCGCTTGCTGCATATTGTGGGTGACGATGGCGATGGTGTAGCGCTGCTTGAGCTCCTCCACCAGCTGCTCGATCTTGCTGGTGGCGATGGGATCGAGCGCCGAGGTCGGCTCGTCGAACAGGATCACTTCGGGCTTGAGCGCCACCGCGCGGGCGATGCACAGACGCTGCTGCTGTCCGCCGGACAGTCCCAGGGCCGAGCCCTTGAGCTTGTCCTTCACCTCGTCCCACAGTGCCGCCTGGCGCAGCGCCTCTTCCACGCGCACGGCCATGTCGGCGCGCGAGAGGCGCTCGTAGTGTTTGATGCCGTAGGCGATGTTGTCGAAGATCGACATCGGGAACGGCACCGGCTTCTGGAACACCATGCCCACCTTGGCGCGCAGGCGATTGAGCGGATAGGCCGGGTCGAGGATGTTCTCGCCGTCCAGCAACACCTCGCCGCGGGCCTCCAGCTTGGGGTAGATGGAGTAGATGCGGTTGAAGATGCGCAGCAGGGTGGATTTCCCGCAGCCGGAAGGGCCGATGATGGCGGTGACCTTGCGCTCGGGGATGGCCAGATTGATGCCCTTGAGGGCATGGAAGCCGGCGTAGTGGAAGTCCAGCCCGCGCGCGACGATCTTGGCGGTGGCGGCATCCGGCTGCACGCCCGGAGTGGCCGCGTTGAGGGCGACGGCAAGGTTGAGCTCAGTCATTGGACACCTTCTTGCGCGCCAGCACGGCGCGGGCGACCAGGCTGGTGGCCAGCACGAACAGGGTGACCACGAAGGCCCCGGCCCAGGCCAGCGCATGCCAGGAATCGTAGGGGCTCATCGCGTACTGGAACACGACTACCGGCACGCTGGCCATTGGCGCGGCGAGGTCGTGGCTCCAGAACTGGTTGTTGAGCGCGGTGAAGAGCAGCGGCGCGGTCTCGCCGGTGATGCGGGCCAGCGCCAGCAGCACGCCGGTGAGAATGCCCGGCAGGGCGGAGCGGTACAGCACCTGCACCGTGACCTTCCACTGCGGCACGCCCAGCGACAGCGCCGCCTCGCGCATCTGCGAGGGCACGAGCTGCAGCATCTCGTCGGTCGTGCGCACCACCACCGGCAGCACGATGAAGGCCAGGGCGATGGCGCCGGCCCAGCCGGAGAAATGGCCGGCGGGCTTCACCACCAGCGTGTAGACGAACAGTCCCAGCACGATCGAGGGTGCGGACAGGAGGATGTCGTTGATGAAGCGGATGGCTTCGCCCAGGGCGCGGCGCCGCGCGTACTCGGCGAGGAAGGTGCCCGCGAGCACGCCAACCGGGGTGCCCAGGGCGATGGCGATGAGGCTCATGGCCGCGCTGCCGAAGAAGGCATTGGCCAGGCCGCCGTCGGCGCCCGGCGGGGGGGTCATCTGCAAGAACAGGGACGGCTTGAGCGCGGCGATGCCGTTGCTCAGCGTGGTCCACAGGATCCACACCAGCCAGAACAGGCCGAACAGGGTGGCGGCGGCTGCCAGGCCGAGGGCCATGGCGTTGGTCGCACGACGGCGCAGGTACAGCATGTCGGCGCGGCTCATGCCTGGCCCTCGCGCCGTGCCAGCCGCATCAGCATGAGCTTGGCAATGGCCAGCACGATGAAGTTGACGATGAAGAGGACGAAACCCAGTGCCACGAGGGACGAGAGGTAGATCTCCGAATCGGCTTCAGTGAATTCATTGGCGATGGTGGCGGCAATGGAGTTGCCCGGCATCAGCAGCGAGGCGGTGAGCTGGTGCGCGTTGCCGAGCACGAAGGTGACCGCCATGGTTTCGCCCAGCGCGCGCCCCAGCCCCAGGAAGACGCCGCCGATCACTGCGCTGCGGGTGTAGGGCAGGACGATGTCCCAGGCCACCTCCCAGGTGCTGGAGCCCAGCGCATAGGCCGACTCCTTGAGGCGTGTGGGTACCGTCAGGAACACCTCGCGCATGACCGAGGCGATGAAGGGAATCACCATGATGGCCAGTACGATGCCGGCCGTCAGCATGCCGATGCCCAACGGCGGCCCGCTGAACAGGGTTCCGACCAGCGGCAGGTTGCCGAGGTGGGCGCTGAGGAAGGGGATGATGTGCGTTCCCATGACCGGCACGAACACGAACAGGCCCCACATGCCGTAGATGATCGAGGGGATGCCGGCGAGCAGTTCGATCGCCGAACCGACCGGCGTGCGCAGCCAGGGCGGTGCCACCTCGGTCAGGAACAGGGCAATGCCGAAGCTCACCGGCACGGCGATCAGCATGGCGATGAGCGCCGTGACCAGGGTGCCGTAGATCGGCACGAGGGCGCCGAACTGGTGGTTCACCGGATCCCAGACGTCGGTGTAGAGGAATTTCAGGCCGAACGTGGCGAACGCCTCGCGGCCGCCCCAGAACATGGAAAAGGCCGCGCCCAGCAGCGACAGCAGCACGAACACGCCCGCGGCGGTCACCAGCCAGCGGAAGCCGCGGTCGGCGCGGCCGTCGATGACACTGCGTCGCGCGGCGGCATCGGTCGGGGCAAGGGCGGGAGTCATGCGCGCGCTTCGGTGGTGGAGGGGAGTGAAGAAACGGCCCCCCCGCACAGGCGGGGGAGCCGCGGTTGGCTGCGCTCAGCGGATCAGAGCTTGATCTGCGCGGCCCAGTAGGCCTCGATCTGCTGCACCAGGTCGACCGGCAGCGGCACGTAGTCGAGTTCCTCGGCCTGCTTCTGGCCGTTCTCCAGCGACCACTTGAAGAAGTCCAGAGCCGCCTTGCTGCGCGCGGCGTCCTTGGGCTGCTTGTACATCATCACGAACACCGAGGCGGTGATCGGCCAGGACTCGTCGCCGGGGGCGTTGGTGACGACCAGGTTGAAGTCCTTGGCGTTCTTCCAGTCGGCGCTGGCGGCGGCGGCCTGGAAGCTCTTCAGGCTCGGCTGCACGGACTTGCCCGCCGCGTTCTGCATCGCGCCGTAGGCCATCTTGTTCTGCAGGGCATAGGACAGCTCGACGTAGCCGATGCTGCCGGTGATCTGCTTCACATAGGCCGCGACACCCTCGTTGCCCTTGCCGCCCACGCCGGCCGGCCACTGCACGGCGGTGCCTTCGCCGATCTTCTCCTTCCACTCCGGCGACACCTTGGACAGGTAGTTGGTGAAGTTGAAGCTGGTACCGGAGCCGTCCGAGCGGTGCACCACGGTGATGTTGCCCTCGGGCAGGGTCAGCCCGGCGTTCACCGCGGCGATGGCCGGGTCGTTCCACTTCTTGATCTTGCCCATGAAGATGTCGGCGAGCAGCGGGCCGGTGAAGGCGATCTTGCCCGCCTCCACGCCCTTGACGTTGACCACCGGCACGACGCCGCCGATGACCACCGGGAACTGGCCGAGGCCCGCCTGCGCCAGCTCGTCGGAATTGAGCGGCTTGTCCGAGGCGCCGAAATCGACCGTTCCGGCCTTGATCTGGGCGATGCCGCCGCCCGAGCCGATGGACTGGTAGTTGATCTTGTTGCCGGTCTTGGTGCTGTAGTCGGCCGACCACTTCGACAGGATCGGGTACACGAAGGTCGAGCCCGCACCGGTGATGTCGGCCGCCTGGGCGGCGCTGGCGCCGGCGAGGGTGGCCAGGCCGAAGGCCGCGGCGCGGA
>DAOOVM010000190.1:0-6037 GCA_035370085.1 Rhodanobacteraceae bacterium
GCGCGGCCGCCCAGGCATCCAGGCGCGATCGGGTCGCGGCATCGGCCAGGTGCTCGCGCAGCCAGGTCAGCCGCGGCAAGAGGGCCGTGGCCACCGTGGGCGACGGCGCCGCGGCCAGCCGCCGCGCGGCCGACAGCAGGGCGCCGACGCCGAGGTCACCGCGGGAAAAGCCCGCATCGATGGCATCGGCGAAGGCCAGTTGTTCCACGTCGCTCAGTCGCCCGCTGGCGGCCGTCAGGGCGTCCAGGTCCGATGGCGCCATGGCAAAGCGGTAGTAGCCGCGGCCGTCGGCATTGGGCAGGTACCAATCCGGACAGGCGCCGCCGAGGGCGATGCGCTCGCTCGCCGCCTCGACCAGGTGACACTCCACGCGGCTGCCGGTGCCCTGACCCAGACGCAGGCACAGCGGCAGGCCCCAGCGCTGCGCCGCCTCGCCCCGACTGCCCAGGGGCAGGTAGCGCTGCTGCGTCACCTGCAGCACGGCCTTGCCGTTGCCGCACTCCAGGCGTGTCTGCAGCAGCGGCACACCGGCCTGCTCGAGGAAGCTCTTCATGGCACGCGGCAGGCGCTCGCCCTGGTCGCCAGCCTGCGCCAGCGCGGCGATCAGATCGTCGGCCGTGGCGTTGCCGTAGGCGTGCTCGCGCAGGTAACGGCGGATGCCCGCGCGGAAGGTGTCCGCACCGAGCCAGGCCTCGAACATGTTCAGGACGGCTGCGCCCTTGGAGTAGGTGATGCCGTCGAAGGCGCCCTCGATGTCGCCCTGGTCGGCGATGGGCTGGCGGATGCGTCGCGCACTGGCCAGGCTGTCGGCGCGCATGGCGCGCTGCGCGGCCTCGGCGCGTTTGAGTTCGGCGCGGTACTGCGGGCGCAACTGCTGGGTGATCTTGTCGGCCATCCAGGAGGCGAAAGCCTCGTTGAGCCAGACGTCGTCCCACCAGGGCATGGTCACGGTATCGCCGAACCACTGGTGCGCCAGTTCATGCGCGTTGACCGTGAAGGAATCGCGATGCAGCGCGATTGGCGACTTGGCGTCGAGCAGCAGCAGGGGCGCGCGGAACACGATCAGCCCGGGATTCTCCATGGCGCCTGCGGAGAAATCCGTGGCCGCGAGGAGGTCGAGCTTGCCGAAGGCGTAGGGCTGGCCGAAGTAGTCCTCCAGCGCGGTGACGATCTGCGGCGTCGCGTCGAGCGCTTCCTTGAGGCGCGGGCCGGCGCCCGCGGGTGCCACTCCGCGCAGCGGCACGGCCTCGCTGCGCAGCGCGCTGGCCGGGACGGCCGGGCCGTCGACGATGTCCCAGGGGCCCACGGCCAGCGCCACCAGGTAGGTCGGCAGCGGCGGCGTGGTGGCGAAGGCGAGACGCTGCCAGCCGTCGGGCAGGCGCTCGCGGGCGCGCAGGGCGGTATTGGCCACGGCCTCCTGCCCGGCGGGGATGTCCAGCGTCAGGTCGAAGGTCGACTTGAACGAGGGCTCGTCGAGGCAGGGAAAGGCCAGGCGCGCGCTGATCGCTTCCATCTGCGACACGATGTAGGCCTTGCCGGCATTCTCAGCCTTGTACAGCCCTTCGAGCTGCCGGCTGTACGGCGCGCTGTAGATGAAGCGCAGGCGCAGCGCCTGGGCGGGCAAGGTGGCGCCGAAGTCCACGCGCGCCACCCCGCCGCCGGGGTCCGCGCTGCGCCAACGGGCAGTGCGCTCCGTGCCTCCGGCGTCGACCACGGTCACGCGGCGCACATCCAGATGCTTGCCGTGCAGCCACACGTGGTCGGCGGCGGCGGTGAGCTGCAGGCGCAGCTCCACCTCGCCGTCGAAGCGTTCGGCGCGCGGGTCCACGCGCAGGCGCAGGGCATAGTGCCGCGGCAACGCGGTCCGCGGCAGGCGGCCGCTGGGCACGGCCTCGGCGCCATCGGCAGCCGCCGGTACGGGCGCCGCCACGGGCGCGGCCGTGCTGCCCGCCGCGAGCAGGAGCAGGAGCATTCCGACCAAGACCGCACGCATGGCATCCCCTCAGGAAAGAAGCCGCGCGAGGCTAGCAGGCCGCGCGCGCCCGTCCCAGGCCCGAAGGCGACGGGTTCAGGCCGCGGCGGACAGGCCGGCAGCGACCGCGTGCTGTTCCAGCGTGACGGCGGCAGCGTGCACCACCGCGGCGATGCGTGCGGCGCTCTGCACCGCCTGCGCCCCCAGGCCGTGCTGGCGCAGCGTGCGGGCGTGGGATTCCACGCAGGTGCCGCAGCCATTGATGGCCGACACTGCCAGCGAGCACAGCTCGAAGTCCAGCTTGTCGCAGCCGGGATTGGCCAGCGCGTTCATGCGCAGACCTGCGCGCAGGGTGCGGTACTCCTCGTCGCCGGCGAGGTGGGTGAAGCGGTAGTACACATTGTTCATGGCCATGATGGCCGCAGCGGCGCGCGCGCCGTCCAGTTCGGCCGGGCTGGCCAGCACGGCGGCGTCGGCGCTGAGTGCCGCCACCAGCGGGGCGTGGCGCGAGGCGATCGCCGACGCCAGCGCGACCAGGGCGATCTGCTTGCGCGACAGCCCCGGTGCACCCACTTCGCTGAGCACGCTGTCGAGATTGAGGCGCAGGTCCTTGGCGTAGCCGGGCAGGCTGGCCTTGAGTTCGGTGAGGGTCATGGGTCGTCTCCGGAATGAGGGCGGCGGCGCAGCGCGGGCGGCGCCGCCGCGGTGCCGCGCGGCGGAGGGCAGGCCAGCGCGCGGCGGAACGGTGGGCGCGGCGGGGTGCGCCGCGCCGGGGACTCAGGCGGCCTTGAGGACCGCCTCGCCCTGCTTCCAGTTGCAGGGGCACAGCTCGTCGGTCTGCAGCGCGTCGAGCACGCGCAGCACTTCTTCGGGGCTACGCCCCACCGACAGGTCGGTGACGTAGACGAAACGGATCACCCCCTGCGGATCGACGATGAAGGTCGCGCGCTGCGCCACACCCTCGTTCTTGTCGAGGATGCCGAGGGCGCCGGTCAGCTCGCGCTTGATGTCGGCCAGCATGGGGATGCGCAGCTTGTTGAGGTCCCTGTGATGCGTGCGCCAGGCGTGATGCACGAACTCCGAGTCGGTGGAGCCGGTGAGCAACTGGGCGTCGCGGTCGGCGAAGGCCTCGTAGTGGGCGTCGAAGCCGCTGATCTCGGTGGGGCACACGAAGGTGAAGTCCTTGGGGTAGAAGAACACCACCAGCCACTTGCCGGCATAGGTGTGGTTGTCCACGTCGATGAAAGCCTTGTCGAGCTCGGTCGAGACGGTGGCCTTGAGCTTGAATGCGGGGAAGGTGTCGCCAACGGTCAGCATGGGTTTGCTCCTGGGGTTTGGAGGGTGGATCCCGCGGTCGACTGCGGGACGACGGCGGGCAGTCTGGCGGCCGCCTTCCTATTCGTCCAATCGATTGTTATCATCAAAACGATAGTTTATGAGAATCGAAATACCGCCCCGGAGCCCCGCATGAATCTGCGTGACCTGCGCTATCTCGTCGCCCTGTCGGAGCACAGGCACTTCGGCCGGGCCGCCGCGGCCACCTTCGTCAGCCAGCCGACCCTGTCCACGCAGATCAAGAAGTTGGAGGAAGAGCTCGGCGTGGCCCTGGTCGAGCGCACGCCGCGCAAGGTGCTGCTGACCGAGGCAGGCAAGGAGATCGCGGCGCGGGCGCGCGACGTGCTCAATGAGATCGAGCAGATCCGGGCCATCGCCCGACGCACCAAGGATCCCGAGTCGGGCACGCTGCGCCTGGGCATCTTCCCGACGCTCGCCCCGTACCTGCTGCCGCACGTCGTGCCGCGCCTGCACACCCGCTTTCCGCGCCTGGAGCTGCTGCTTGTGGAGGAGAAGACCGAGGTGCTGCTCAAGCAGCTGCGCGAGGGCCGCCTCGACGCTGCCATCCTCGCCTTGCCGGTGCACGACGACCAGCTGCACACCGAACCGCTGTTCGAGGAGCCCTTCCTGCTGGCCGTGCCGGAGGGGCACGACCTGACGCGACGGCGCCACCTGCACCTCGACGACCTGGCCGAGCAGAGCCTGCTGCTGCTCGACGACGGCCACTGCCTGCGCGACCAGGCGCTGGAGGTGTGCCAACTGGCCGGGGCGAGCGAGAAGGCCGGCTTCCGTGCCACCAGCCTGGAGACCCTGCGCCAGATGGTGGCGGCCAATGTCGGCATCACGCTGCTGCCCATCCTCGCCGTGCAGCCGCCCGTACCGCCCACCCGCCACGTGCGCCTGCTGCCCTTCCGCGGCAGTGCGCCCAGCCGCCGCGTCGGCCTGGTGTGGCGACGCAGCTCGGCCATGGCGACCTTTCTGACGCGCCTGGCCCAGGTGTTCCGCGAGCTGCCGCCGGCGCTGTTCGACGTGCGCACACTGGCCGCGGCCGCCGCGGCGGCAACGCCGGCTTGAACTTGGGCCAGTCCGCCGCTATGTTCCAGCGACAACATGAATCCGACGGGCGGCGTGCCTTGCGCGCCGCCCGTCGTCTTTTTGGGAGTCCGCCATGAACGCCAGCCTGCCGCCCATCACCGTCTCGCGCTTCGATCTGGTGCGCCTGGAGGCCCTGCTCGAGTCGCCCGCCCTGCGCCAGCATCCGGCGGCGCAGGCCCTGGGCGAGGAGCTGGGGCGCGCCCGTGTGGTCGAAGCCGAAGCCATGCCGGCCGACGTGGTGACCATGAACTCCACCGTCACCTGCGTGGACGAGCTCAGCGGCGAGATCCACACCCTGACCCTGGTGTTCCCACGCGATGCCGACGTGGCCGCGCACAAGGTGTCGGTGCTCGCGCCGGTAGGCGCTGCCCTGCTGGGCCTGTCGGTCGGCCAGCGCATCGACTGGCAGGGACCCCACGGCAAGCCGCTGCGTGTACGCGTGGAACGCGTGCACTACCAGCCCGAAGCCGCCGGCGATCGCCACCGCTGAGGCTCGCGGAACGATAGGCCTACCCTATCGCTTCCATCGTGACAATGTATTTCTCCCGCAATGGGCCGCGCACTATGCTGGCGCGGTTCCGGCGGCGCCGGAACCCATTCCGTCACCAGCACCGGGAGATGTCCCATGGCACTGAAAGGCTCCAAGACCGAAGAGAATCTGAAGGCCGCCTTCGCCGGCGAGTCGCAGGCGAACCGCCGTTACCTGTACTTCGCGCAGAAGGCCGATGTGGAAGGCTTCAACGACGTGGCCGCGGTGTTCCGTTCGACCGCGGAAGGCGAGACGGGCCACGCCCACGGCCATCTCGAGTACCTCGAGGCCTGCGGCGACCCGGCCACCGGCCTGCCCTTCGGCGACACCGCCAGCAATCTGAAGTCGGCCATCGCCGGCGAGACGCACGAGTACACCGACATGTATCCGGGCATGGCCAAGACCGCGCGCGACGAAGGCTTCGACGAGATCGCCGACTGGTTCGAGACCCTGGCCAAGGCCGAGCGCTCGCACGCCAACCGCTTCCAGAAAGCCCTCAACGACCTCGCGGCCTGAGTACCGCCGCGGCGCGGCCGCGACCCGGCCGCGCCGCAGGGGTGTCCAGCCCCTCGTCGGTCCTGTCCCTCTTCCGTGTCGGCCCCCGCCGCGCGGACCTCACGCCGCCAACCGCTTACCGGAGTCCCCGCCATGGCCAGCGCCCCGACCACCGCGCGTGAAGGCAGTCTGGAGGCGCCCACGCGCCATCCGCTGGACTGGAAGAACCCCGAATTCTGGAACGAAGCGGCGCTGGACCAGGAACTGGAACGGGTCTTCGACCTGTGCCACGGCTGCCGGCGATGCGTGAGCCTGTGCCAGTCCTTCCCCGTGCTGTTCGACCTGGTGGACAACTCCTCCACGATGGAAGTCGACGGCGTGGCCAAGTCCGACTACGCCAAGGTCGTGGACCAGTGCTACCTGTGTGACCTGTGCTACCAGACCAAGTGCCCGTACATCCCGCCGCACGAGTGGAACATCGACTTCCCCCACCTGATGCTGCGCGCCAAGGCGGTGAAATTCCGCAAGGAGGGCGCCCCGGCCTCGGCCAAGCTGCTCTCCAATACGCGCACCGTGGGCCGGCTGGCCTCGATCCCGGTGGTGGTGGAAGC
>DAOOVM010000191.1:0-6029 GCA_035370085.1 Rhodanobacteraceae bacterium
GGCAGAAGGGCTGGGTGCCGCTGTCGCACGAGGCCCTGCTGCGCGCCATCGACCTGAACGGTGCCGCGGTGGAAATGAACCGCGCCGCCTTCAACTGGGGCCGCCTCGCCGCGCACGATCTGAAGCAGGTGCTCGTTGCCGCGGGCCTGGTGCAGGAAGCGCCGCTGGCGCTCGACCCCACCAGCCTGACCCTGCAGGACGACGTGCTCAGCCCCAGCCTCGACGCGCGTATCGCCCGCCGCGCCGCCTTCCTCACCGACTACCAGAATGCCGCCTACGCGCAGCAGTACCAGGACCTGGTGGCGAAGGTGCGAGCGGCCGAGGCGCAGAAGGCGCCGGGCTTCACCGCGCTCACCGAGGCGGTGGCGCGCTACGCCTTCAAGCTGATGGCCTACAAGGACGAGTACGAAGTGGCGCGCCTCTACACCAGCGGCGAGTTCGAGCGCCGGGTGAAGGAACAGTTCGACGGCGACTATCGCCTGCACTTCCACCTCGCGCCGCCGCTGTTGGCCAGGAAGGACGCCGAGGGCAGGCTGAAGAAGGCCGAGTATGGCGCCTGGGTGTTCGGCGCGTTCAAGCTGCTGGCCAAGCTGCGCGGTCTGCGGGGCACGGCGTTGGACGTGTTCGGCTACACGGCCGAGCGCAGGATGGAGCGCCAGCTCATCGCCGACTACCGCGCCAGCGTCGACGAGCTGCTGGCCACGCTGGACCACGACAACCATGCCCTGGCCGTGGAGATCGCCAGCGTGCCCGAGCACATCCGCGGCTACGGCCACGTCAAGCACGCGCACCTGGAAACGGCCCGCGCCAAGTGGGACGAGCTGCTCGCCCTGTGGCGCCGTCCGGCGGCCGCCCGCCAGGCGGCCTGAACCCGCGCGCACCGCACACCGCAGTCCGGCGCGCCTCGTGCGCGCCGCGTGCCCGGACCTCGCCCAGGTCGACCCCGGCGAAGCGCCCGTCGCACAGGCCGCGCGCCGCGCGTGACGGCGATGGGCGCAGGGATCAGTGGACTGTGGCGACCACCCGGGTAGGGGAGTCGCCGGTTTCGCCGCAGGGATCGCAGGCGACGCCGCGCGATTGCATTCGCCGACCGCTTCGGGCCTGATCGCGCGCATGCTCAATCGGCTCTGGTTCGGCTTCTTCCTCGCCGCGGCCGCGGCGGCGCTATGGCGCTGGCTCGGCGGCGGCGATGCCGGCGTCTTCGGCGCCATGGTGACCGCGCTGTTCGACATGGCGCGACTGTCGGTGGAGGTAATGATCCTCCTGTTCGGCACGCTCACGCTGTGGCTGGGCTTCCTGCGCATCGCCGAGCGTGCCGGCCTGGTCGATCTGCTCGCCCGCGCGCTCGGCCCGCTGTTCGCGCGGCTGATGCCCGAGGTGCCGCGCAACCATCCGGCGCTGGGGCTGATCACGCTCAATTTCGCCGCCAACATGCTGGGCCTGGACAATGCCGCCACCCCCATCGGCCTGCGCGCCATGCGCGAGCTGCAGACGCTCAACCCCAGCGCCGACACGGCCAGCAACGCGCAGATCCTGTTCCTGGTGCTGAACGCGTCCTCGCTCACCCTGCTGCCGGTGTCGATCTTCATGTACCGCGCGCAGCAGGGCGCGCCCGACCCGACCTTGGTGTTCCTGCCCATCCTGCTCGCTACCACGGCCTCGACCCTGGCCGGCTTCCTCGCCGTGGCCGTGGTGCAGCGCCTGAAGCTGTGGGATGCGGTGGTGCTGTGCTGGCTGCTCGGCATCGCGGTGGTGCTGTCCGCGCTGTTCCTCGTGCTCGCCGGCATGACGTCGGCCGCCCTCGCCGCGTTGTCCTCGCTGGCCGGCAACCTCGTGCTGTTCAGTCTCGTGCTGGCCTTCCTCGCCGCCGGTGCCTGGCGCCGCGTGCCGCTGTACGAAAGTTTCGTTGACGGCGCCAAGCAGGGCTTCGAGGTGGCCCGCGACCTGCTGCCTTACCTCGTCGCCATGCTGTGCGCCGTGGGCGTGCTGCGCGCGTCGGGCGCGCTGGACCTGGCCCTCGACGGCCTGCGCTGGCTGGCCGCCGCCGCCGGCTGGGACACGCGCTTCGTCGAGGCCCTGCCCACGGCGCTGGTGAAGCCCTTCTCCGGCAGCGCCGCACGCGCCCTGCTGATCGAAACCATGAAGACCCACGGCGTGGACAGCTTCCCCGCCCTGCTTGCCGCGACCGTGCAGGGCAGCACCGAGACCACCTTCTACGTGCTGGCCGTGTACTTCGGCGCGGTGGGCCTCCGCCGCGCGCGCCATGCCGTGGCCTGCGCGCTCATTGCCGACCTCGCCGGCGTCGTGGCCGCCATCGCCGTGTGCTACCGCTTCTTCGGCTGAGCCGCCGCGCGGCGCGCGGGGCTGGACGCCGCCGCCGCCGCCGGGCACGATGATTCGTTTGCATCGCGCCCCCATCTGCCCTGCATGACCGACGTTTCCGTGCCGCTGCCGCCCACCGTGCCGGCGCCGGCGTCCCGCCGCACGCCGCCCACGCCGGTGCTGCGCCTGCGCGCCGAGGCGGCGCAGGCCGGCCCGCGTGAGCATCCCGTGGCCTACGCCATGGGCGTGGCGCGGCTGGCCTTCGACTACGCCGGCGGCCGGCGCCTGCTCGCGGCCACCGGCGTGCTGCCGGCCGCGGAGGCCGCCGAGCGCGACCGCACCACGGAGCTGGCGGCCTGGGAGCGGCTGGTGGCGCTGGGCCTCAGCCAGATCGAGGAACTCGCACCCCTGCGCGGTGCCGCGCCGGGCGCGCTGCAGGCCGGCGACTGGGTGCTTGACCGCGGCCGCGAGCAGGCGGCCTCGGCCGACCAGTTCTTCGCCCTGGCGCCGCGCCTGCGCGACGCCGGCTTCCGCCTGGAGTTCGAGGAGAGCTTCCCCTACCAGCTGCTGGACGAGCCGCGCGACTGGTTCGTCGACGTGGAGGAGCGCGGGCGCACCTGGTTCGACCTGCGCCTGGGCATCGACATCGACGGCGAGCGCGTGGACCTGCTGCCGATCCTGCGCCGCCTGCTGGCCGATCCGGCCTTTCCGCTGGCGCCACGCAAGGGCGAGCCCGCCGACGCCACCTGGCTGGTGCCGCTGGATGCGCGCCGCCGCGCCCTGCTGCCGCTGGCGCGCCTGCGCCGGCTGATCGCGCCCCTGCTGGAGTGGCTGCAGCAGGCGCCGCTGCGCGGCCGCGACGACCATCTGCACCTGCGCCGCGCGCAGTGGCTGGGCGTGGAGGCCCTGCAGCAGGCGCCGAGCCTGGTGTGGCGCGGTGGCGAGCGCCTGCGGGAGCTGGCCGCGCATCTGCGCGCCGAACGCGTGCCGCGGGCCGAACCATCGGGCTTCGGCGCCAGCCTGCGTCCCTACCAGCGCGACGGCCTGGCCTGGTTGCGCGGACTGGCCGAGGCGGGCCTGGGCGGCGTGCTGGCCGACGACATGGGCCTGGGCAAGACCGTGCAGGTGCTGGCCCACGTGCTCGACGAGAAGCAGCAGGGCCGCCTGCCCGCGCCGGTGCTGGTGGTGGCCCCCACCAGTCTGGTGGCCAACTGGCGCGACGAGGCGCAGCGCTTCGTGCCCGCGCTGCGCGTACTGGTGCTGCAGGGGCCGCAGCGCCTCGGCCTGCATCCGAGCATTCCGCAGCACGACCTCGTCATCACCACCTACCCGCTGCTGCTGCGCGACCGCGAGGCCCTGCTCGACCACACCTATTCGCTGCTGGTGCTGGACGAAGCTCAGGCCGTGAAGAACGCCCGCAGCCAGGCGGCGAAGATCGTGCGCGAGCTGCCGGCGCGCCGGCGTCTGGCCATGACCGGCACGCCGCTGGAAAACCACCTGGGTGAGCTGTGGGCACAGTTCGACGCGGTGGAACCGGGCTTGCTCGGCAGCGAGAAGCAGTTCGCGCGCTTCTACCGCACGCCGATCGAGAAGCACGCCGACGCCGAGCGGCGCGAACGCCTGCAGCGGCGCATCGCCCCGCTGCTGCTGCGCCGGCGCAAGGACGACGTACTGCACGACCTGCCGGCCAAGAACGAGATCCTGCGCCGCGTGGAACTGCAGGGCGAGCAGCGCGCGCTGTACGAAACCCTGCGCCTGGCCCAGCACGACCGCGTGCTGGCCGAGCTGCGCCAGCGCGGCCTCGCGCAGAGCGGCATCGTCGTGCTCGACGCCCTGCTCAAGCTGCGCCAGGCCTGTTGCGATCCGCGTCTGGTCAAGCTCGACGCCGCCCGCGGCGTGCGTGAATCGGCCAAGCTCGACCTGCTGCTCGACCTCCTCGACGGCCTCGTCGCCGAGGGCCGCCACGTGCTCGTGTTCAGCCAGTTCACCGAGATGCTGGCCCTCATCGCCGCCGCGCTCGACGCGCGCGGCCTGCGCCACGCCAGCCTCACCGGGCAGACGCCCGCGGCCGAGCGCGCCGCGCGCGTGAAGGCCTTCCAGGCCGGCAAGGTGCCGCTGTTCCTGGTCAGCCTGAAGGCCGGCGGCGTCGGCCTCAACCTCACCGCCGCCGACACCGTCATCCACTACGATCCCTGGTGGAACCCCGCGGTGGAAGCCCAGGCCACCGACCGCGCCCACCGCATCGGCCAGGACAAGCCGGTGTTCGTCTACAAGCTGATTTGTGCCGACACCGTGGAAGAAAAGATCCAGGCCCTGCAGCAGCGCAAGGCCGAACTCGCTGAGGCCCTGCTCGACGGCGGCGATGTGGACGCCCTGCGCTTCAGCGAGGACGAGGTGGCGGAGTTGTTCGCGGGGGAGTGACTCAAGCACAGATCTTGCGCAGCTATCCGCACAGATCCTCCCGTTGCACTCTGACGCTTCACGCATTGAGCACAACCTGTGGAGACTCGATGTGCGGAGGCACCAACCCGGATCGGGAGCCAGGTCCCGCTCCACATTCGTGCGCGTTTCCACCGATGATGGGAACCGCAGAGCGCCCTGCGGCGCCCTGCGGTGCTCGGCCGGAACTTACAGCTCGTACGCCGACTCGCCGTGCGCCGCCACGTCGAGGCCTTCGCGTTCCTCGTCCACGCTGACGCGCAGGCCGAACACGGCCTTGACCACGAGGTAGGCCAGCGTCGCCACCACGGCCGACCAGACCACGGTGATGCCGACGCCGAGGGCCTGCACGCCGAGCTGGTGGGCGATGGAGAAGTCCGCGGCGCCGGTGCCGCCAAGGGCCGGCGCGGTGAACACGCCGGTGAGCAGCGCGCCGCTGATGCCGCCGACGCCGTGCACGCCGAACACGTCCAGGGTGTCGTCGGCGCCGAGCAGTCGCTTGAGGCCGGTCACGCCCCACAAACACACCACGCCAGCCACGAGGCCGATGACGATGGCGCCCATGACGCCGACGGTGCCGCAGGCCGGGGTGATGGCCACCAGGCCCGCGACCGCACCCGAGGCCCCGCCCAGCATGGAGGCCTTCCTGCGCAGCAGCGCTTCCAGCGCCGACCAGGACAGCACCGCGGCGGCGGTGGCCATCAGCGTGTTGATGAAAGCCAGCGCCGCGCCGGACGTAGCTTCGAGGTTGGAGCCGGCGTTGAAGCCGAACCAGCCGACCCACAGCAGCGAGGCGCCGGTCATGGTCAGCGGCAGGTTGTGCGGCGCCATCTTCTCCTTGCCCAGGCCCGTGCGCTTGCCGAGGAAGTAGGCCCCCACGAGGCCGGCCACGCCAGCGTTGATGTGCACTACGGTGCCACCGGCGAAATCCAGCGCGCCCTTGCCGAGGAGGTAGCCGCCCGCGCCCCACACCATGTGCGCGATGGGCAGGTAGCAGAAGGTGAACCACAGCACCGAGAACAGCAGCACCGCGGAGAACTTCACCCGCTCGGCCAGGGAGCCGACGATGAGCGCGCAGGTGATGGCGGCGAAGGTGGCCTGGAAGGCGATGAACACGTACTCCGGCAGCTTCACCGTGGCGGTGAAGGTATCGGCGAGACTCTCCTTGGTCACGCCCGCCAGGAACAGCTTGTCCAGGCTGCCGATCACGGCGTTGCCGCCGACGAAGGCCAGGCTGTAGCCGTACGCGGCCCACAGCACCAGGATCA
>DAOOVM010000192.1:0-5934 GCA_035370085.1 Rhodanobacteraceae bacterium
TGTACGCGCGCGCGGGGCCGTCCAGGCGCAGTTGCAGCGAGGCCACGGTTACCGGCTCACCGGGCGCGACGTGCAGCGCCACGCGCCAGTCTTCGCCGCTCTGCGTGAGCTCGCCCGTCACCGCGGCGTCGTAGTAGCCGTAGGGTTGCAGCGCCTCGCCCACCTGGGCGGCAGCGCGGGCGTACAGGCGCCTTACCTGCGCGGCGCTGACCTCGCGTCCTTCGTACTGGCTGAGTTCCAGCGCGCCCAGTGCCGCCGCTTTCAGCTCGCCGTCGACGCCGTCCAGCTGCAGGGCCAGCTTGGCGGCCCAGGCGTCGGCGGCGGTGAGCGTCGCCAGGGCGGCGGCGAGCAGGCGGCCACGGGGAAAGAGGGAAATGCGCATGCGTCCTGCGATCGTCGGCCCGTCGACGTTTATAGCAGGAGCGCCGCCCTCGCGGCAGGCATCGCGGCCGTGTTGCCGTGATGGCTTGCGGCGGCGTATTCCGTCCTCAGGTGCGGCAGGCGCCCTGGCCTGCGCTCCTGGAGTATTCCCGATGCTGTTCGCCCGCCGTCTCCTGCCCGCGCTGCTGGGCCTGGCCGTGTGCGCCCCCGTCGCGGCCGCCGACCGCGTGCTGCTCACGGCCCGCTTCGATCAGGAGCCGGTCGACCAGATGCTCGGTACCGGTGGGCCGGCGTGGCAGCAGCCGGTGCGCAATGACAATGCCTATGTGCGCCTGGCGCCCTTCGCCAGTCCGCACATCGAGTTCGTCGACAGCTCGACCTGCTGCGCGCAGGCCGCGGTGTTCGAGTTTCCCGGCGGCGAGGAAATCGCCCGGGGCACGCTGCGTGTGCGCGCCGACGTGTACTTCCCCGCGCCGGTGTCCGCCAGCATCGTCTCGCTGCGCGAGCAGGGCGGAGCGGCGGTGCGCTTCCTCGACTTCTACACCGGCACCCTGGTCAGCAATGGTAACGGCTGGCTCAACGTCTACGCCGGCTCCACCTACAGCGGCAGCCTGCTCTCGCCCGGCTACCCCATCGGCCGCTGGGTGCCGCTGGAAGTGCAGTACTCGCCCGACCTGCGCCGCGTGAGCATCCGCCTGGACAACCAGGCGGTGTGGTCGGCAACGGACTTCGCCCTGTCCACGGTGCGCGGTGTGGGCAGCCTGCGCATGGGCAGCAACGACACCGGCAGCGGCACCGGCAGTGTCATGCGCCTGGACAATCTGCGCGTGGAGCACTGCGCCGCGGCCGTGTTCGGCGATTGCCTCACGGTGGACGGCTTCGATCAGTGAGGCTCGGCCGGGCGCAGGACGACGCGGCGCGTCGTCCTGCGTTCAGCCCGCCTTCTCGCCCGACTGGTGCGCCACCCAGGCGCCGATCAGGGCGGAGACGTAGGGAATGCTCTGCGCGGCCAGGATGACCATCCACAGCTTGCCCTCGGTGTACTGGAAGCCATAGATCGCCATCATGCCGACGATGGCCAGCATCAGCGCGATGGCCATGAGCAGCTCCTCGCGCACCGAGGCGAAGGCGCTGGGACGCTTGGACAGGCGGCGGCTCTTGGCCGTGCGCACGAACTCGCCCTTCTTCTTCACCAGGCCCATGAAGATGCCGCGGGCGATGGCGTGGGACAGCGCCATGCTGGCGATGGAGGCCATCAGCGTGTCCTTCCATGAGCAGGGCACGCGCACGCGGTACAGCCAGATGCCGAACACCGCCTTGGCGACGAAGAAGCCCATGATCGGCACGAGGAAGAGCTGCAGCGGCAGGCTGAAGTACTTCGGCAGGCCCAGCATCAGCGCCGTCCAGGCCAGCGCCATCAGGGTGAATACCAGGTGCAGGGCATCGGCGAACCAGGAGAACCAGCCGGTGAGGAAGTGGAAGCGCTGGCCGGCGCTGAGCGGGCCCTTCTTCGTCATCCAGTCCCAGCGGCCCTTGAGGATCTGCATGGCGCCGAAGGCCCAGCGGTAGCGCTGCGACTTGTAGGCGGTGAAGTCGGCCGGGGTGAGCCCGCGCCCCATGACCTCGTCCACGTAGACCAGGTCCAGGCCTTCCTGCATCAGGCGCAGGCCGAGTTCGGCGTCTTCGCAGATGGTCCACTCGCTCCAGGCGCCGGTGCGCTCCAGCGCGTCGCGCCGCACCATGGTCATGGTGCCGTGCTGGATGATGGCGTTGCGCTCGTTGCGGTGGTGCATGCCGATGCGGAAGAAGCCGTCGTACTCCCAGTTGGTCATGCGGCGGAAGGCGTTGTGCTCCCAGTCGCGGTGCGCCTGCGGGCACTGCACCACGGCCACCTTGGGATCGTGGAAGTGGCCGGTCAGCGCGCGCAGCCAGTCCGGGCGCACGGCGTAGTCGGCGTCGACCACGGCCACCACCTCGGCGCGCGGATCGGTCTGGGTCAGGCCGTAGTTCAGCGCGCCGGCCTTGAAGCCGGGCCAGGGCTCGAGGTGGAAGAACTTGAAGCGCGGGCCGAGCTGGGCGCAGTGCGCTTCGACCGGGCGCCACACCTCTTCCTTCTTGGTGTTGTTGTCGATCACCAGCACCTCGAAGTTCTCGTAGTCGAGGGCGGCGAGCGAATCGATGGTGAGGATCACCATCTCCGGTGGCTCGTTGCAGCAGGCCAGGTGGATCGACACGAAGGGCTGGCGTTCGCCCTCGGCCGGCGTCAGCAGGCGCCCCTCGCGCAGCCAGTAGCGCCGCCACAGCACCTCGGTGAACTCGAAGCCGTTGATCAGCAGGATGCCGATGATGGCCAGCTGCGCCGGCATCAGCACGATCAGCATGGCCCAGTCCACCGGATCGAGGTAGAAGGCGTAGGGCACGGTGGACGACCACACCAGCAGGCCGGCCGACAGCTGCAGCAGGCCGAGGAAGAACAGCCGGCCGGCGAGCTTGAAGCGGGTGAACTGCCAGGCGAACCAGCACATCGGCAGGAAGGCGACCAGCGAGGCCGCCAGCGCCTTCTTCGCCCAGGCGGGGTCCTCGATCACCGGGCCGACCATGGAGAACTTCGGGTTGCGGTCAGCGCCGAAGATGCCCCAGTAGGCTTCGGCGCGACCGCCGGTGGCTTCCTTCCAGGGCTGGTCGAAGGCCTCCATGAGGTAGTAGTCGAGACCGCGCTGGCGGGCCACGTTGAGCCACTCGCGGATGAAATGCGCCTCGTCGGCGATGGAGGGTTGGGCGAAGCGGCGACGGTCGCCGTTGCTGGGCCAGCCGATCTCGCCGATGACGATCTTCTTGTCGGGATAGGCCGCCCGCAGCTGCTCGTAGCGCATCAGCGCGTAGCCGATGGCGTCCTTGCGCGGCTGGTATTCCCAGTAGGGCAGCAGGTGCACGGTGATGAAATCGACGTGGCGCACCAGCTCGGGGTATTTCAGCCAGATGTGCCAGGGCTCGGCGGTGGATACCGGCTGCCGGATCGCCGCGCGCGCGCGGTCGAGGTAGCCGATCATCTGCTCCAGGCTCACGTCGTCGCGCAGCATGGATTCGTTGCCGACGATGACGCGGTCGATGTTGGGCCAGCGCCGCGCGGCCGAGATCAGCGCGTCCAGTTCCAGCTCGTTGTACTCGCGGCGGCGGTCGAGCCAGGCACCGGCCATGACATTGAGGCCGAGGTCGCGCGCCAGGCGTGGTATGGCGGCGCTCTCCAGCGAGGAGTAGGTACGCACGCGCTTGGCGTTGCGGGCGATGATGCGCAGATCGGAAGCGAGTTCGTCCTCGCTGGGGTAGCTGTTCTGCAGCGGGCTCTGGTAGCGCTGGAACGCGGAAAACGCCAGGCCTTCCGCCGGCCCCGACCAGTTGGCGATCTGCACCGGGCGGTTGATCCAGGCCCACAGCGCGACGTTGAGGCCGGCCACCAGCAGGGCGAGGAGGAGGGCGCTCCCGATCGACTTCCGGGGCGCGGCGGGCGCGGGCGTGCTCAAACGGGGAAACCTCGGCAGGAGCGCCAGCGCGCCCCGGAAAATGGCGGAAAAACGCCGCGCAGGATAGCCCAAGCGTCGACGCCGTCACAATGCAAGCGCGGCCACCTGCGGCAGTTGCGCCGGGCACTGGGCGCCGCGGCTTCGGCGCGGACCCTCAGGGCGTGTCGGCGGGAGGCTTGGCGGCAACGCCGCGGGCGCGCCAGCGCTGCACCAGGATCGGCACCAGGGCCAGTGCGGCCAGGGCCAGCATCGGCGCCAGCACGCGCGGTTCGGCCAGAAGGTTCATGTCGACCTTGCCCTGCTCGGCGATGGTGTGGGCCAGGCCGGCGCCCAGGGCGGTCTCGAAGCTGGTCATGACCGCGCCGCCGCCCGCGGTGGTGAGGGTGAACATCCAGGTGGGGCAGCGCAGCCAGGCCAGAGCCACGGTCACGCCGCCGAAGGGAAAGAAGGGTACGAGGCGCAGGAAGAACGTGTAGGACAGGGGATGCGCCTGGTAGCCGCCGCGCAGGCGCTCCACCAGGCCCGGGGCGGCGCCGTGGCTGTGGTCGCCGAAGGCCGCGCGGCTGGCGAAGAACAGGCCGAGCGCCCCCAGGGTGAGGCCGATGGTGGAGAGCACGCTGCCCCACACCACGCCGAACAGCATGCCGCCGGCGAAGATGATGACCACGGCGCCCGGGATGCCGGTGGAGATGGCCAGCGCCATGGCCCCGATGTGCACGAGCGAGGCCAGTACGGGGTGGGCGGCGATCTGCGCCTGCAGGTTGGCCTGCTCGCCCGCCAGGTTCTGCGGGCTGAAGCGGTCGAGCACGCCCGACATCAGCAGGGCGATGCCGGCCGCGATGAGGACCAGCAGGGGCAGGAAGGAGCGCAGGCGTCTCATGGCGCGGCAGAAAAAAAGCGGGGCCGGTAGTGTACCGGCCCCGCAGGGGTTGCCGTCAGCGCGGACGGATCAGCGACAACTGTCGCTGTCGAAGCCGTCGCTGAAGAAGCGGTCCACCGCCAGCACCAGCACCTGGCCGTCGTGGTCGGCGCTGCGCGCCGCCGTGGCGGGGTTGGTGACTTCCGGGCCCGCCTCGGAGGTGTCGGCATTGCCGTGCGCATTGTCCAGGCGCACGAAGTCACGCCAACCGCGGCGCGACACCAGGGCGTGGTCCAGCTCCTGCACGTAACCGTCGAACATGAAGGAGTAGCGCGTGGCCGGGTCGGTGGTGAGGCCAGCATCGCACAGGGTTGGCGTCGTCACCGGCGCCGCCCAGTACATGTTGTCGGCCTGCACGGCCGTGCCCTTGATCTGGCCCACCACGTCGACGTAGCCGTCGGTGAATTCGTAGGCGTTGTAGTCACCCACGACCACGATCGGCACGTCCGTGTCGCCCACCACGTTGAAGCTGCCCGTGGTGACGGTGCCGCTGGCATCCTGCTGCGCGTTGCCCACACCCACCTGGGTGGCGCCGCTCTGCCAGCCCTGCACGATGCCCGCCACCTGCTGCGCCTGCTCCAGGCGCTTGGGCCCGATGTAGGCGCGGGTCGGATCGCCCAGGCCGCTCAGCGAGCGGTTGTGGATGTTGAGCACGGCGAAGCGCTGGCCGTTGAACGTGCCTTCCAGCAGCAGCGGCGGGCGGTCGTTGAGCAGACAGGGCGGCGTGCCGCTGCAGTTGTTGGTCTGCGTGTTCTTGCCGATCTGCGTGACCTGACTCACCACCACATCGCTGCGCACCAGGAAGCCCACGTCGATGCCACCCACGTCGTTGCCCTCGATCAGGTAGGGCGTGTAGGTGAGGCTCGGATCGTCGTTGTGGATCTGGTCGGCCAGCGCCTGCAGCGAAGCGCGGTTCTCCACTTCCTGCACGCCGATCACCGCCGGGGCCTTGAGCACGGTGCGCACCTGCAGCGACAGCTTCTGCTTGCGGATGGTGAACTGCGCCGTGGTCGGGCAAACGTCCTTGGAACCCTGCGTGGTGCACTGGTCGGCCGAGCCGGAATCCGCCACGTCGTTGAACAGGTGCAGCATGTTCTGCGAGGCCACGGTCAG
>DAOOVM010000193.1:0-2534 GCA_035370085.1 Rhodanobacteraceae bacterium
TTCATGGCCGATCTCCTTGCCGGCAAGTCTGCAGTCTGGACCACGGTCCAGGGTCAAGCCCCTGCGGGCAGGCGCGGCCGACACCCGGGCATGCCGCTCATCCCTGAGGTCCGCAGCAGTCTGCTCCTGCGATGGCGGCATGCCGCTCAGCCCTGAGCGTCCGCCGGAGCATGCTCCTGCCGTTCCGGCATGCCGCTCATCCCCGAGCTCCGCCGGAATCTGCTCCTGCGATTCCGGCATGCCGCTCATCCCTGAGCGTCACCACCAGAGGCGAAGGCCCGCGACCCAGCGCGTCTCGGTGGAGGGCTCGCCCGCCTCGCGCGTGAGGTCCGCGGACCTGCCGAAACGCCGCACCTGCTCGATGCCGACATAGGGCGCGACTTCGCGGCGCAGCTCGTAGCGCAGGCGCAGGCCGGCCTCGATGTCGTCGAGCCCCGCCCCCACGCCGCGCAACGTGTCGCTGCGCGAGTAGAGGTTGGCCTCCGCGCGCGGCTGCAGGATCAGGCGCTGGGTCAGCAGCAGCTCGTACTCGGCTTCGAGCCGCGCGGCGAGACGGCCGCCTGCGCCGACGTAGGCCGTCGCCTCGACCTCGAACTTGTACGGCGCCATGCCCTGCACGCCGAACGCTGCCCACTGGCGCGACGGCCCGGCGCCAAGATCGCTGCGCACGCCGGCGACGAGATCCCACCACGGGGTGAGCGGGCGCCCCCACAGCAGGCTGAGGTCGCCGTGCTCGGTGTGCCCGGCCACGCGCTCGCCCTCGCTGCGCAGCCACAGCCGGTTGGAGTCATGGCCAAGCCAGGCGCGCAGATCCCAGGCCAGCGGTGTGGGACCGTCGCCCGGCTGCGCCTCCAGCCGGTCGAACAGCAGCATGCCTACCAGGGGATCAGCGTGCATGTGCTCGGACATGGACATGCCGCCGAGGTCGGGAAACGCCGCGCCACGCATTGCCGGCGTGATCGGCGGCAACAGCGGACCAGCCGCCATGCCGTGCCCGTCGTGGTCCATGCCGTCGTGGTCCATGCTGTCGTGGTTCATGCCGCTGTGGTCCATCGCGGCGTGCCCGGCCGACGTTGGTTTCGCTGCGGCGTGATGGGCCGGTACCGGAATCGGCGGCGGCGACGTCGTGTCTTCGGGCGCGCTCTGTGCCGCCACCGTGCTGGCCAGGGCCAGCGCCGCCCAGCCGGCGATCTGCATCGTCGTGCGCGAGTTCATGCGTCCACCCGCACTTCGCGGAACATGCCCGCCTCCATGTGCAGCAGCAGGTGGCAGTGGTAGGCCCAGCGGCCCAGCGCATCGGCCGTGACGCGGTAGCTGCGGGTGTGTCCCGGCGGCACGCTGACGGTGTGCTTGCGCACCTGGAAGGCGCCATCGGCATTCTCCAGGTCGCTCCACATGCCGTGCAGGTGGATGGGGTGCTCCATCATGGTGTCGTTGACCAGGGTGAGGCGCAGGCGCTCGCCGTAGCGCATGGACAACGGCTCGGCGTCGTCGAAGCGCACGCCGTCGAAGGACCAGACGTAGCGCTCCATGTGGCCGGTGAGGTGCAGGGTCACGTCGCGGCCCGGGTCGCGGCCATCCGGATCAGGAAACACGCTGTGCAGGTCGGCATAGGTCAGCACCTTGTGGCCGGCTTGCCAGCCCGCGCGCAGCGTCTGCAACTGGGACGGACGCAGGCCGATGCCCGGGTCATCCAGCGCCCGCGACGGCGCCATGGTCTGCATGTCGACGAAGGGGTTGTGCGCCTCGCTGGCGGGGTGAGTGAGCATGCCGCTGCCCTGGCCCCTGCCGTGGCTGGCGTGCGCTGTCGCGGCCATCATGCTTGCGCCGCAGCCGCCCTCGCTGCCCTTGCCCATGGCCGCACCGCAGCCGCCCTCGGCGCCCTTGTCGGCGCCGTGCCCCATCCCGTCGTGGTCCATGCCGGCGTGCCCCATATCGGCCATGCTGAGGACGGCGCGCCGGTCCAGCGCGGGCACCTCCGCCGCCAGCCCCGGCTGCGGCGATAGCGTCGCGCGGGCGTAGCCGGAGCGGTCCAGCGACTGGGCGAAGATCGTGTACGGGCGGTCGCCCGCCGGCTCAACGATCACGTCCAGGGTTTCCGCCGTGCTTAGGCGGAATTCGTCCACCGTGACCGGATGCACGCGCTGGCCGTCGGCCGCCACCACGGTCATGCGCAGGCCCGGAATGCGCACGTCGAAATAGCTCATGGCCGAGCCGTTGACGAAGCGCAGCCGCACCTTTTCGCCGGGGCGGAACAGCGCGGTGTAGTTGCCCTGCGGCGTGGTGCCGTTCGCCAGGTAGGTGTAGGTCCAGCCGCTGATGTCGGCGAGGTCGGTAGGGCTCATGCGCATCGCGCCCCAGGCGCGACGGTCGGCGAGCGCCGCCGCCACGCCGTCGCGGCGCGCATCGCGCAGAAAATCGCCCAGCGTGCGCTTGCCGTGGTTGTAATAATCCGACTGCTTCTTCAGCTTGGCGTAGACGTGGCCCAGCGCTTCGTCGGTCCAGTCCGACAGCACGATCACGTGGTCGCGGTC
>DAOOVM010000193.1:2634-5909 GCA_035370085.1 Rhodanobacteraceae bacterium
TCGCGCCAGCGCAGCACGGGCGCCGGCAACGACCCATTCACCGTGGTGGCCAGGCGTGGCGCGCCGGTGAAGTTCACCGCCTGCTCGCCGATCACCAGGTCGAAGTCACGCCCGCCCAGCTCCGGCACCCGCACCGGGGTGGTCGCCGCGTGCAGCGGCCGCAGCAGGAAACCGCCGCCGGCGACGAGACCACCGGCGGCCAGGCCGGCGACGAAACGCCGGCGCGTACGGTCCGCCCCCGGGGGGCGACCGCCGTTGAAAGCAGAAAGACTCATGTGTACTCCTCGCGCCGCTCCATGACGGGTGGCGGCGTCGACTGAAACTGAAGGCCTGGAGCCCAGCAAGCCCCAGGCGCTGCCGAGAGGGCGCGATGACCGCCGCGGGCGGAATCGCGCAGGCTCAGGCGATGGGAGGTCGCAGTGGAGGAATGCGCGCGGAGGACGGCGGTGCCAGCGCATGGTCGCAGCGCGCCAGGGGCGCGCAGCACGCGGCCGGCAGCTCCAGCGCCACGGCCGGCAGCGACACCGCGTGACAGGCCAGGGCACAGCCGCCACCGTGCGCGGGGCAGCAGGGGCAGCCCGCACCATGATCGCCGGCATCGGGTGCGGGGTGATGTGGCCGGGAAACATCGTGTTGGGTGCAGCCGTCGGCGCCGGCCACGTGCGCATGACCCGACGTCACGGGCGTTCGGGCGACATCCGCCGCGATGGCCTGATTCGGCACGGCGAGAGCAGCCAGGTTCCCCCAGGCCAGCACCACGGCCAGCAGCAGCGCGAGGCCCTCACGCAGGTGCACGTGGAGCGCGGATCGGCGCCGCGGACGGTGGCTGCAGGCTCGATGCATGACTTCCGCATCCTGGGGCCGGCGCGCCGCCGACACAAGTCCCTGCGCCCCGGGTGATGCGTCCCTGCGGCGAAAGGCGCTTGCGTATACTCGGCTGCCACGCCGCGCTCGGATGCCCCGGGATGAACTACCGCCACGCCTACCATGCCGGCAATTTCGCCGATGTACTCAAGCACGCGGTGCTGGTAGGCCTGCTGGAGGCGCTGAAGCAGAAGCAGACGCCGTTCTGCTATCTGGACAGCCACGCCGGGGCGGGTCGCTACGACCTGCACAGCGCCGAGGCGCAGAAGACCCGCGAGGCGGTGGACGGCGTGCTGCGCCTGCTCGACGCCTCGCGCCTGCCAAGCAGCGTGCACGTCTACCTGAACCTCGTGCGTGCCCTGAACAGCGGGCGTGCGAGCGGCGATCTCGCCGTGTATCCGGGCTCGCCGCTGCTGGCCAGCCTGCTGATGCGCGAGCAGGACCGCGCCCAGCTGTGTGAGCTGCAGGGCGACGAGGCGCAGTCTCTGCGCGAGCTGTTCCGCGGCGATGCCCGCGTGGCCGTGCACGAGCGCGACGGTTACGCCGCGCTGCGCGCCCTGCTGCCGCCCAGGGAACGCCGCGGCCTGGTGCTGATCGACCCACCCTTCGAGGCGCAGGAGGACGAGTTCCGCGCCATCGAGGCGGCGCTCGCCGACGCGCTGCAGCGCTGGCCCGGCGGCATGTACGCGGTGTGGTATCCGATCAAGCTGCGCCAGCACGTGCTGCCCTTCCACCGCTGGTTCATCGAGCGCGGCGTCAAGAAGACCCTGGTCGCCGAACTGCTGCTGCACCCGGACAACTCGGCTCTGCGCCTCAACGGCTGCGGCATGTTGCTGGTGAATCCGCCGTGGAAGTTCGACCGCCAGCTCGAGGAGCTGCTGCCGGCGCTGACGCAGCGCCTGGCCCAGGGCCGCTTCGGCCAGCACCGCGTGCAGTGGCTGGTGGGCGAATAGGCGCTCAGCGCGACAGCGCGTCGGCGTCGTAGCGTTCCAGGAAGCGTTCGGGTGCCGCCAGCGGCCGGAAACCGAACTGCGCATAGAGGCCGTGTGCATCGCGCGTGGCCAGCAGGAAGCGCCGCAGGCGCTGCAGTTCCGGATGGGCCAGGACGTACGCCATGAGGCGCTTGCCGATACCCTCGCCGCGGCGGCGCGGCAGCACGAACACGTCGGCGAGGTAGGCGAAGCCGGCCCGATCACTCACCACGCGGGCGAAGGCCACCTGCCCTGCGGCGTCATACACGCCGAAGCACAGCGAGTGGGCGATGGCGGTTTCCACGTGCTCGCGGCGGATGTCCGGCACCCAGTAGGACTCGCCGGACAGGAAGCTGTGGATGAGATCGATGTCCAACCGCGCCGGATCGGTGGAGAATGTCAGCCCGTCCTCTTCACGCCGGTGTTCGGTGATGTCTGCCCTGCTCCGTCGGTTCGCTTGCCTTGTCGTGGTCGCGCTGGCGGGCTGCGCCGCCGTGCCGGCGGTGCGCACGGCGCAGCCCGCGACCGCCGTAACGCCCGCCGAGGTGGCCGCCGCCCCCGAGCGCCACGCGGGCGCCACGGTCGTGTGGGGCGGGAGGATCCTCAAGGTGAGCAACCTCGCGCAAGCCACAGAAGTCACGCTGCTCGCCTTTCCGCTGGATCGCCGGCAGCAGCCGCGGTCGGGTGCCTCCAGCGTGGGGCGCTTCATTGCCCTGCTCCCGGGCTATGTCGAGCGCTACGACTACCCGGAGGGCCGCTTCCTCACCGTTGGCGGCACTCTGACCGGAACGCGCCCGCAAGCGATCGACGGGCATGAGGTCCTGTTGCCCCTGCTGCAGGTGGAAGACGTGCGGCGCTGGCCCGCGGACTACGAGCGGCAGCGGCCGCAGTGGCAGGTGGGCATCGGCCTGGGCGTGCGCATCGGCATCCACTGATCCGTCCTGTCCGCGGGGCGCCCCGCGCCGCGTGCGTGCAACCACCATCTGCGGAGAGTGCCGTGCGCCCCATCCTGTCGTGCCTGCTGACCAGCCTGCCCCTCGTCGCCGCTGCGGCAACGCCGCCGGCAGGCGCGCCGGCGCGCCTGCGCCTGGAGCACGAGGGCGTGGAAGTGATCTATCCCGCGGACCGGGCGCACGCCCTGGCCACCCCGCCGACCTGGCTGCAGGAACTGCAGGCGGCCGGCGTGTACGCCAGTGCGCCGCTGCGACTGGATCCCGGCGGCGGCGCAGGAGCCCTGGTACTGGCCTGCGACTCCGGCCCCAGCGCCGACCCCAGCTGCTATCTGCTGCGCGATGCCGACCGGCCCGAAGTGCGCGTGTTCGAGGCGCCGGGCACGCGCTTCGAGTTCCGCGGCGACGGCCGCATCCTGGTCAGCGGTCACAGCACCAACCTCTACGACCACCGCCGCCTCTACACCTACGACGGCACGCGCTTCGTGGA
>DAOOVM010000194.1:0-5837 GCA_035370085.1 Rhodanobacteraceae bacterium
GCGCCGGCGTCGCCGAAGGGGTGGTTGTAGTTCAGCTCACCGTAGCCGGTGAGCGTGGTGGCGTTGTCGCTGGTGGTGGCGACGCGGCGCACGTCGGCGGCCGCTCCCGGCGCCGCGGCCGTGCGCCCGGCGGAGGCGGAGCTAGAGGCCGCGACCGCCGCGGAAGCGGCCGGGGCCGGCAGCGCAGCGAGCGGCGCGGCCTGGGCGGCGCGCAGGCTCGCCACTTCCCCGCGCAGGGCGGCGAGTTCGGCGCGCAGCTGCGCCACTTCGGCGCGGAGGTCGGCCTCGTCGGCGCGGGCGGTGCCGCTCAGGGCGAGGGCGATGGCGAGCGCAAGGCTCGGCAGACGGCGTGGCATGGAAGGTCTCCGCAGGGTTCAGTCGTGGCCGAGGCTGCGCGCGGGATCGGCGCGCCCGGTGACGGGGTCGTAGCCGTCGGTGAGCGTGGCAAGGAAGGCGAGCACGTCGTCGATCTCGGCGTCCGAAAGCGCCGGTGCCTGGCCGGGCCGCCGGTCGTAGGGCGCCTCGGTGGTGTTGACGTTGGCGATCAGGTCGGGGGGCAGGTCGTCGAACTTGCGCAGCGTGCCGTCGGCGTCGCGCGGGTAGAACTCTTCGGGGTTCGTGTCGCGGCGCACGTAGAAGCGCAACGCGTCGCGCAGCGTGGTGTAGCGGCCGTTGTGGAAGAAAACCGAGCGCGTGGCGACATTGCGCAGAGTCGGCACCTTAAAGGCGCCGCACAGCTCGCGCCGCAGGGTCAGATCGCTGCGATCCGGCCCGCACAGGCCGAGGTCGAAGTAGGCCGGATCGGCGGTAGCCGGAATGGCCGCATTGCGCGGCACGCCGAGGTTGTCGTAGCTGAAGTCGGTGAACAGCGGCGGGCTGCCGTCGGCACCGCGCGTGGCCGGATGGCAGGCGGCGCAGTTGCCCTTGTCCGGCCGCACGAACCAGGCCAGACCGCGCAGCTCCTGCGCACTCAGGCGCAGCTGGCCGCGCAGGAACAGGTCGTACTTGGCGTCGAAGGGGCGGAACTCGCGCGCGCCGGTCTCGTACTGCTCGATGGAAAAGAGCAGGCGGTAGAAAGCGCCGTCCACGTCGTCGAGGGCGTCCGCGCCGTAGACCCGGCGGAAGTCGTCCGCATAGGGCGCCTGGCGCAGCTTCTCGACCACGGCCGCCGGCGAGGCATTGGCCATCTCGTGCGGCGCGAGCAGGGGGCGCGCGGCCTGTTCCAGCAGCGTCTGCGCGCGGCCGTCGCGGTTGAAGCCGCCCCGCGGCGTGCCCTCGGCGTCGAAGGCAAACGGCAGGCCCACATTGAGGTAGCGCAGCGAGGGCGCGGCGCGGAAGCCGGGGGTGTCGCCGGCGGCGCCGCCCGGCGGCACCACGCCGCTGCCGGGCGGGGCCGCGTGGGCGTGCGCCGGACTGTGGCAGGAGGCGCAAGACAGCCGGCCCGAGGCCGACAGGGAGGGATCGGCAAAGGCGCGGGCACCGATCGTGGCCGCCGTGGGCCGCGCCGGCGCACCTCCCGCCGCGGCGAAGGGGCCGGCAAGGACGGCGCCGATCAGGCAGGCGGCCAGGCTCGGCAGCAGACGGCGGGCCGGGCGCAGAGGCAACACGGGGCGGACTCCGGGAACGAGCGGACGCGGGAATTTAGTGCGAATCATTCGTATTGGCAAGAACAAAGATCCGACGGCGCGTCCACCGCCCCCTCAGAGACCGGCCAGCCACAGCACGCCGGCGAAGCCCAGCAGGGACAGGCCGCAGAGGCTGCGCAGCCACTGCGCGGGCGTGCGTCCGCGCGACCACAGCACCAGGCCGCTCAAGCCCAGCGCCACCAGCCCCAGGGCGATGCTGTCGGCGAAGACGATCCAGGCAAGCCCGCCCCCCACGCCCTTGTGCAGGCGCAGGGCGGCGGCGAGCGGGCTGTGCGCGCTGCGCCGCTGCTGCGCGGTGGCGTTGCCGGGCACGTACTCCAGCAGGAAGGATTGGCCTGCCGAGCCGCCGCCCAGCACCCAGCGCAGCGGCTGCGTGGCGCTGGCCGGCTGCTCGCGTTGCACCTGCACCCGCGCGCCCCGCGCTTCCAGCCAGGCGCGCAAGTCCTCGATGCGCGCCCGCGCCGTCGCGGGCACGGCCACCTGTTCCACCCCGAGCTCGCGGCTGCTGCCCTGGGGCAGGCCGCCGCCGAAGCGGTGATTGAGTACGAGGCCGGTGGCGCCGTAGGCGATGGCCGCCAGCGCACCCCAGGCGCCGACCCACAGGTGCAGTTGCCGCATCCACGTGCGCCAAGCCGGTGCCCTGCCGCGCGCGGCAGGCGGCACTGCGCCGCTCACGGCCAGTCCCGGCGCCAGGTGACATAGGCCGTGCGCGGCGCGCCGGGCATGATCTGGTGCGTGGTGTGGGCCGATTCGTAGTAGCGCGTGTCGCCGAGGTTCTTCAGGTTGAGGGCGAACTCGTCCGCCCCGCGGCGCCAGATCAGGGCGCCGTCGAGGCGCACGTAGCCCGGCAACGCGACCAGGTTGTCGTTGGCCGAGTAGCGCACCGCGCTCGCCACCGCGCCCAGGGCCAGGGTCAGGCCGGCGTCGAGATCGAGGCTGGACCACAGGCTGGCGCTGCGCGGCGCGACATTGGCCGGGCGGCGCCCCTGCAGCGCCACGCCGTTGGACACGCCGGTGGAACGGGTGATGGCGGCATCGAGCCAGGTGAGGGCGAGATCGAGCTTCCAGCGCGCGCCCACGCGCCCCTGCAGGCCCAGCTCGGCGCCGCGCGTGAGCTGCTGGCCGACCGGGATGAGGCGCGTGGGGTCGTTGGGATCGGCGGTCTTGATGTGGTCGCGCTCCAGGCGGAACACGGCCGCGCTGGCGCCGAGGCGGCCGTCGAACCAGTCGCCCTTGTAGCCGGTTTCCAGCAGCGCGGAGGTTTCCGGCTCCAGATCGGCATTGTTCGCGGCCAGGGCCAGGCCCTCGCCCGATGGTTGGAAGGAGCGACTGGCGCTGACGTACACGGCGTGCGCGGCGCTCGGCTGCCACACCAGGCCCAGGCGCGGGCTCGTCGCAGTGTCGGTGCGCTGCAGCGGGGCCAGGGTCGGCCGCAGCAGGTCGTCCTGGCGCTGGTGCAGGCGGTCCCAGCGCAGGCCGGCCAGGGCCTTCCACTGCGCGCCGAGGTCGATCTGGTCCTGGACGTACAGGCCCAGCACGCGGCCGCTGAAATCACTGTCGGCCGCCAGCACGCCGGAGTAGCTCGGGCGCTGCGACAGGTCGGGAGCGAACAGGTCCAGCGTCGGCGCACTGCCGGTGTGGCGCTGCGTGGTCTTGTCCTGCCAGCCCAGTTCGGCGCCGAACAACAGCTGCTGGCGCAGCGCGCCGCGGCCGAGCGCGCCCAGCAGCTCGAACTGTCCGCTGCGACTGCCCTGGACCGTGGCGGCGTCGTATTGCCCACGCTCGACACGCAGGCCGTCGGCGCTGGGGCGCGTGGCGTAGGTGTTGCTGAAGTCGCTGTCGACGTCGAACCAGGCCAGGGTGCTGCGCAGGCGCCAGTCCGCCCCCAGGCCCTGTTGCCACACGGCCTTCAGCTGCGCGGCATCGGTATCGAGGTGGTCGCCCAGCGGATCGCCGTAGGACGTGCCGATGGATACCGGCGCCGGCCGGGCGCCGAGGCCGGTGATGCCGCGATCGGGCGTGCGGCGGTCGCGCAGGAGTTCGGCCTGCAGCAGCAGCTCGCCGTCCGCGCCGTAGCGCCAGTCCAGCGCGGGCGCCGCGAGCTGGCGCTGCAGGGTGTAGTGGTCGCGGAAGCTGCCGCCGGATTCCGCCGCGACGTTCGCGCGCCAGGCCACGGTGTCGGATGCCGTGGCGCCGACGTCGAGGCTGCCGCGGCGCCAGCCGTAGGCGCCGAGGCCGAGTGCGCTCTCCCGCAGCGGTGCGTCGAACAGCGGCTTCTTGGTCACGAGATTGACGATGCCGCCGGAGGAGCCGCGGCCGTACAGGGCCGCGGCCGGCCCCTTGAGCACCTCCACCGCGGCGACATTGGCGAGGTCGCGGTAGTAGGGCGCGTCGTTGCGCACGCCGTCCCAGAGCTGGTCGTACAGCGCGGAAAAGCCGCGGATGGCCACCTGGTCGCGGCGCCCCTCGCCCATCGTCACCGACACGCCGCCCACGCGCTGCAGCACCTCGTTGAGCGAATGGTCCGCGCGCTCCTCGATCTGCTGCTGTGTCACCACCGCCACCGACTGCGGCAGGTCGCGCAGCGGCGTGTCGGTACGACTGGCCGTGCTGCTGCTGCGCTCGAACTGCGGCTTGCGCGGCGCCACAGCCTCCACGTCGACGCGGTCGAGCCGCTCCATGGCCAACAGCTGCAGCGTGTCCTCGGCCGCCGCGGGCGCAGCGCAGACCAGGACAATGACCAGGCAAAGCGATTTCCTGCGCATGGACGCGCATCTCCGTTGAAGTGAGGTTCGGGAGCCACGCCGCAGGGGCAGGGCGGCCGGCGTGCGGCCGGCCGCGATGGCTCAGGCGGAGAAGAATCTATTGCGACTCATTCGCATTTACAAGTCCGAAAGGCGCTCCGTCCCGCGGCGGAGCGCAGGCCACTGCGTGTCCCGGAATCACGACGGCACGCGCGGCCGGCTCGGCGTCAGTCGCCGCGGTCGTCGCGCGTGTAGACCACGCCGTCGTCCAGTTTCACCGGGAACTTGGCCGTGGGTTCATAGGCAGGCGGGCACAGCGCGGCGCCGGTGCGCACGTCGAAGCGCGCACCGTGGCGCAGGCATTCCACCTCGAAGCCGTGCAGCGGCCCCTCGGCCAGCTCGCCGCCGTCGTGGGTGCAGACATCCTCGATGGCGTAGAACTCGCCGTCGATGTTGAACACGGCGATGGACGTGTCGCCGTCCCACACCACCCTGTGTTCGCCGGGCAGCAGTTCGGCACTGCGGCACACGCGGATCCACTCGCTCATGGCATCTCCTCAGCGCAGCGGTTTGCGCAGGACTTCGAAGCGCAGGTCGTCGCGCCGGGGCAGGCCGAAGCGCGCATCACCGTAGGGAAACGGCTTGGTGATGCCGGTACGGCGGTAGCCGCGGCGCTCGTACCAGGCGATGAGCTCGGCGCGCACGTCGATCACGGTCATCTCCATGCGCGCGCAGCCCCAGCCGTCGCGCGTGAGGCGCTCGGCTTCGGCCAGCACGGCCTTGCCGATGCCGCCGCCCTGCCCGTCCGGCACCACCGCGAACATGCCGAAGTAGCCGACCGGCGCGCCGTCCTCGCCGCGCTCACGCGCGATGTGGCAGCACGCCAGCAGCGCGCCGCCGCGCTCGGCCAGCAGCACGCGACTGTCGGCGGCGTCGATGAGGCTGCGCACGCTGTCGGCATCGGTGCGCTGCCCATCGAGCAGGTCGGCCTCGGTGGTCCAGCCGCGACGGCTGCTCTCACCGCGATAGGCCGACTCCACCAGGGCGACCACCGCCGCCAGGTCGGCGGCGCCGGCAGCACGGAAGCTGAGAGCTGCGCTCATGCGGAATCCTTTGCAGTGGTGGCGGTGGACGCGCCGGCCAGCGCCGCCCGCAGGGTGGCGAAGGGCAACAGGGCGCACTGCCGGCGCGCCGGGTAGCGCCGCAGTTCGGCCAGGGCGACGAGCTCGCCCAGCGTCGGATCCGCCTCGGCGTCGCCGCGCAGAAAGGCGGCAAAGCGGGCCTCCAGCCGGGTCAGCGCGGCAACGTCCATACCGGCGGCCAGCTCGGCCAGCATCGACGCCGCCGCCGTGGTGATGGCGCAGGCCTGGGCGGTGAAGGCCAGCGCGGCGATGCGCCCGTCGGCCAGGCGCACGTCGTAGTGCAGGTGGTCGCCGCACAGGGCGTT
>DAOOVM010000195.1:0-5807 GCA_035370085.1 Rhodanobacteraceae bacterium
AGATGGCCATGCGCCTGAAGGCGCGCACCCGCCTGGGCGAGGACGGCGACGCGGCCGCTCCGGCCGGAAAGCGGCCGGGCCTGCACCCGCCGCTGAACGAGGCCGAGCGCGCCCAGCTCGAGCACATCAAGACCCTGCCCTTCGGCACCTGGTTCGAGTTCGTGACCAATCAGCAGGGCGACAGCGTGCGGCGCAAGCTGTCATGGTTCTCCACCATGACCGGCCGCTGCCTGTTCGTGAACCAGCGCGGCGCGCGTGCCGAGGAGCGCACCATGGAGCAACTCGCGCGCGACCTGCACCGCGGCCAGGTGCGCCTGGCGCCGACGACGCAGGAATCGATCATCGACCGCGCCTGGAACGCCATCATGAGCACGCTGCGGCACTTCTCCGGCAGCGCCGCGCCCGCCCCGGGCTAGCCCACCCGCGGCGGCCGCCCTGCGCGCGCCGCCGTGCCTTACCTGTCCAGCGACGCCCCACCGCGAGATCCGAGCATGAGCGCCGAACACCGCCGCAACCCGCGCAAGCGCGCCGACGTGATCATCCAGGTCACCAACGCCGTCACCGGCGAGACCGTGGGGCGCATCGGCAATCTCTCCAACGACGGCATGATGCTGGTGGCCAACCGCCCGGTGCGCGAAGACGCGCTGTACCAGTTAGTGTTCCACCTGCCCGACGAGCGCGGCCACCCGCTGCCGCTGGAGGTGGGCGTGCATGAGCAGTGGAGCGAGCCGGCCAACGTGCCGGGACAGTTCTGGGCGGGTTTCCGCTTCATCGACATCGGCGAGCACGACCAGGCCACACTGAACCGCTGGCTCGAACAGGGCGGAGACTGACCCGCGCATGCGTCGCCTGCTGCCTGCCTTCGCCCTGCTGCTGCCGCTGCTGGCGCTGCTGTCCGCCGCCTGGCTGCTGTGGCAGCGGCCGCAGGCGCCGCAGCGGGCGGAGTACCTCGTCTTCGGTTCCACCACGACGGTGGAGCTGCGCGGCGTGGACGCGGCGCGGGCGGCGCCGGTGCTGGCGCAGATCGGCAGTCTGCTGCAGCAGGACCAGCGCGAGTGGCATCCCTGGGAGATCAGCGATCTCATGCGCCTCAACGCCGCGCTGGCGCAGGGCGGCAGCTACCGTGCGCCGCCGGGGCTCGCCGGGCTGATCCGCCGCAGCCAGGAGGCCTACCACAGCAGCGGCGGTCTGTTCGATCCGGCACTCGGCGCGCTCATCGACCTGTGGGGCTACCACACCAGCAGCTATCCGATTCTCGCGCCTGCCCCCGATCCGGCCCAGGTGCGGGCGCTGCTGGCGCAGCGACCGGGCATGGACGATATCGTGATTGCCGACGACGGCACGGTCAGCACGCGCAAGCGCGGCATCGCGCTCGACCTCAACGGCCTCGCCGAGGGCTATTCGGCCGAGCAGATCGCCGCCCTGCTGCGCGAGCACGGCATCGGCGACGCGCTGATCAACGTCGGCGGCGACGTGCTCGCCCTGGGCAGCGCCGACGGCCGTCCCTGGCGGGTGGGCATCGAATCGCCCGAACACGGCGTGCTGGCCGCGCTGGAGCTGACGGGCCGCGAAGCGCTGTTCTCCTCGGGCGACTACAACCGCTACCGCGAGGTCGCCGGCCAGCGTTGGGCACACATCCTCGATCCGCGCACCGGCCAGCCGGTGCACGGGGTGGCAGCAGCGAGCGTGATCCACGCCGACGCCGTCGTCGCCGACGTCGCCGCCACCGCGCTGATGATCGCCGGCCCGAACGAGATGGTGCGCGTCACACGCGGGCTGGGCGTTCGCTGCGCCCTGCTGCTCACCGACGCCGGCGATCTGTACGTGACCCCGGCCATGCAGCAGCGCCTGCGCTTCCCCGATCCGCCGCAGAAGCTGCATCTGACCGAGAGTCTCGGCGCCAACTGCACAGCGCCGTCAGCGGCAGGCCCACTGCCGGCGACACATCCCTAGCGCCGCGCCCCGACAGGCCGCGCGCAGGGCGATCGCTGCGCGGTGCGGACACCCCGACGTCGACGCAGCGTGTAGCATCACCGCTCTCGACCGTCGCCCCTGCCGCCATGCCGACCGCCCTGCTCTCCCAGCTCTATCCCGCCCACCTCGCCACCCTGCAGCAGCGCACCGCGCAGGCGCTGCAGCGCGGCGGCTACGACCACCTGGTCATCGCCGCCGGCCTGCCGCATTACCAGTTCCTCGACGACCGCACCGACGCCTTCGCGGTGAATCCGCACTTCAAGGCCTGGCTGCCGGTGACCAAAGCGCCGGGTTCCTGGCTGGTGATCACGCCGGGGCAGCGCCCGAAGCTGGTCTACCTGCAGCCGCACGACTACTGGCACGTTGTGCCGGCGGCACCCTCGGGCTACTGGGTCGAGCATTTCGACATCGCCATCATCCGCGAGCCGCAGCAGGCGCTCGAGCACCTGCCGCGCGACCTGGCGCGCTGCGCCATCCTCGGCGAACCCCAGGCCGCGCAGGGCGCGGCCGTGCCGAACAATCCCGAGGCGGTCCTGAACCACCTGCACTGGCACCGCGCCTGGAAGACCGCGTACGAGCTGGCCATGATGCGCGTTGCCGCCAAGCTCGGCGCGCGCGCGCACCGCGCCGCCGAGGCCGCCTTCCGCCGCGGCGAGTCCGAGTACGGCATCCACATGGCCTACCTGCAGGCCGTGCACGAGACCGAGAGCGAGCTGCCCTACAGCAACATCGTCTGCCTCAACGAGCACGCCGCGGTGCTGCACTACACCGAGTTCGAGCGCAATCCGCCCAGCGTGGCGCGCTCCTTCCTCATCGACGCCGGCGCCAGCTTCCACGGCTACGCCTGCGACATCACGCGCACCTACGCCGGCGCGCGCGACGGCGAGTTCCAGGCACTGATCGACGCCGTCGACGCCGCCCAGCGCGGCTTCTGCGATCGGGTGCGCCGCGGCCAGGATTACGCCGCCCTGCACGTCCACGCCCACCACGTACTGGCCGGCATCCTGCGCGACTTCGACTTCGTGCGCATGACGCCGGAAAGCATGGTCGAGAGCGGCGTCACCGCCACCTTCTTCCCGCACGGCCTGGGCCACTACCTCGGCCTGCAGGTGCACGACGTCGGCGGCTTCCAGGCCGACGAAGGCGGCGGTTTCGTCGCGCGCCCGCCGGGCCATCCCTACCTGCGCCTCACGCGCACCCTCGACGCCGGCCACGTGGTGACCATCGAGCCCGGTCTCTACTTCATCGACCTGCTGCTGGCCGCACTCAGGCAGAAGCCGCAGGCGCGCGACGTGAACTGGGCCAAGGTCGAGGCCTTCCGCCCCTACGGCGGCATCCGCATCGAGGACGACGTCGCCTGCACCGCGGACGCGCCGGAGAACCTCACCCGCGACGCCTTCGCCGCCGCGGCGTAGGCGAGTCGAAGCAACGGGACGAAGGCGGCGGCGGTGCGCGCACGCTCCGCCCGCGCGGCGCGCTGCGACATCGCGCCGCGAAGCCCGCCGCGGCGGCGCGGCGTATGCTTGACCGCGGTCAGTGCATGCACGACGAATCCCGCCACCGCTCCTGGTTCCGCACGCGCGACGGCCGCGCCTACCTGTTCGGCCTGGGCGCCATCGTCGCGCTGAAGATCGCGCTCCTGGCCGCGCTGTACCTGGCCGTCATCGCGCCGCAGCCGCGCGTGGCGCGCACGCCCGAGGTGCAGCGCACGCACCTCCTCGGGCCCCCGCCTGCCGCCGCGAAGGACCCGCCCGATGGACGCTGACGTCGTCACGCTCTCGCGCCTGCAGTTCGCGCTGACCGCGCTCTACCACTTCCTGTTCGTGCCGCTCACGCTCGGCCTGTGCTGGATGCTGGCGATCATGGAATCGGTCTACGTGATGACCGGGCGCGAGATCTGGCGCCGCATGACCCAGTTCTGGGGCGTGCTGTTCGGCATCAACTTCGCCATGGGCGTCGCCACCGGCGTGACCATGGAGTTCCAGTTCGGCACGAACTGGGCCTACTACGCCCACTATGTCGGCGACATCTTCGGCACGCCGCTGGCGATCGAGGGCCTGATGGCGTTCTTCCTCGAAGCCAGCTTCGTCGGCCTGTTCTTCTTCGGCTGGGAGCGCCTGAGCCGCGTGCAGCACCTGGCCGTGACCTGGCTGCTCGCCCTGGGCACCAATCTGTCGGCGCTGTGGATCCTCATCGCCAACGCCTGGATGCAGAACCCGGTGGGTGCGGAGTTCAACCTCGACACCATGCGCATGGAGCTAACGTCGTTCGGCGCGGTGATCTTCAATCCGGTGGCGCAGTCGAAGTTCGTGCACACCGTGAGCGCGGGCTACGTCATGGGCGCCGTGTTCGTGCTGGCGATCAGCGCCTGGTACCTGCTGCGCGGACGCAACCGCGAGTTCGCCAAGCGCTCCATGACCATTGCCGCGAGCTTCGGCCTGGCCTCGGCGCTGTCGGTGGTGGTGCTGGGCGACGAGTCCGGCTACACCGTGACCGAGCACCAGAAGATGAAGCTCGCGGCCATCGAAGCGATGTGGGAGACGGAGCCGGCGCCGGCCGCCTTCACCGCCTTCGGCCTGCCCTCGCTGGCCGAGCGCCGCACGCTGTATGCCGTGCGCATTCCCTGGCTGATGGGCCTCATCGGCACGCGTTCCGTCGATACCGTGATGCCGGGCATCGCCGAGCTGGTGGCCCGTGCGCGCGAGCGCATCGCCAGTGGCCTCGTCGCCTACGATGCGCTGGAACGCCTGCGCCAGGACCGCAACGATGCCGCGGCCCAGGCCGCTTTCGCCGCCCACCGGCGCGACCTCGGCTACGCCCTGCTGCTCAGGCGCGAGCTCGCCGATCCGCGCCGCGCCACCGCGGCGGACATCGAGCGCGCCGCGGACAGCACGGTGCCGAACGTGCCGCTGCTGTTCTGGGCCTTCCGCCTGATGGTCGCCTGCGGCTTCTATTTCATCGCCCTGTTCGCGCTCGCGTTCTGGTACGCCTCGCGGCGCGAGCTGGAGCGACACCGCTGGTTCCTGCGCGCCGCCCTGTACAGCCTGCCGCTGCCGTGGATCGCCAGCGAGCTGGGCTGGATCGTGGCGGAGGTCGGCAGGCAGCCCTGGGCCATCGAGGGCGTGCTGCCCACGGCCCTGGGGGTGTCGAGCGTGTCGGCCGCGCAAGTGGCCACCAGCCTCGTCGGCTTCGTGCTGTTCTACAGCGTGCTGGCCGTGGTCGATGCGCTGCTGATGGTGAAGTACGCGCGACGCGGGCCGGACGGCCTGGGTCTGTGGCCCGCAGCGCCCACGCAGGCCGGCCATGCTTGAGTACGACACCCTGCGCCTGGTCTGGTGGCTATTGCTCGGCGTGCTGCTCGCCGGCTTTGCCGTGATGGACGGCTTCGACCTCGGCGTGGCCGCGCTGCTGCGCCTGCTCGCGCACGACGATGAGGAACGCCGCGCCCTGCTGGAAACGGTGGAGCCCGTATGGGAAGGCAATCAAGTGTGGTTCGTGCTGGGCGGCGGCGCCGTGTTCGCGGCCTGGCCGCTGCTCTACGCCGCGGCCTTCTCCGGCTTCTATTTCGCCCTGCTGCTGGTGCTGCTGGCCTTCATCCTGCGTCCGGTCGGCTTCGGCTTCCGCAGCAAGCTGCCCGGCGCGCGCTGGCGCGGCACGTGGGACTGGATCCTCAGCGTCTCCGGCGCGGCACCGGCCCTGCTGTTCGGCGTGGCCTTCGGCAACCTCTTCCTCGGCGCACCGTTCGGCTACGACACCATGCTGCGCCTGGACTACCGCGGCGGCCTGCTCGACCTGCTGCGCAAACGCGCGAGCCATCTGGGCGGGGATGCGGC
>DAOOVM010000196.1:0-3499 GCA_035370085.1 Rhodanobacteraceae bacterium
CTGTCCGACGCGCGCGCGCCATTTCGGCGACCTCGGTGATGCGCAGTCGGCAGTGTCGCAACTGGTCGCCGAGCGCGGAGGCGTCGACCTCCTGCCCGAACTGGGCTACCGGCCCGTCAACCAGTACCTCCCGCCGCGGCCGCGGCGCGACGGCTGCAGCAGCCCGACTCCGCCGGCAGAGGCGGAGGCCCTGGAGGCCTCCGCGCTGCCGCCGTTGCTGCGCTGGATGGACCGGCTGCTGTCGCGATGATTGCTTTCCTGCTCCCGCCGGGAGACGGTATCCGCGGGGCGGATGGGGCCCGGAGCGGTGCGTGCCGCCGGCGCGCGCTCCCGGCGCGGGCCCTCCGTTCCGCCCCCCTCCGCACACCCCGCCCTCTGCCGGCCGGAGGGGGATCCGAGCCAACGAGGTCCGCATGCTGATGACCACCACTCCCGGCCTCGACGGCCAGCGCATCGTGAAATATCTCGGCCTGGTCAGCGGCGAGGCCATCCTCGGTGCGAACGTGTTCCGCGACTTCCTTGCCGGCATCCGCGACGTGATCGGCGGACGCTCGGGCAGCTACGAGAAGGTGCTGCGCAAGGCCAAGGAGGCGGCGCTGCAGGACCTGGCCGAGCAGGCGCAGGAGCTCGGCGCCCATGCCGTGGTCGGCATCGACCTCGACTACGAGACGATCCAGATCAAGGAGGGCGGCGACATGCTCATGGTCACGGCGACCGGCACGGCCGTGCTGGTGGACTGAGCGCGCACCGCCCGCATGCATCCCGCCCTCTCGGTCATCTTCTTCACTACGCTCTCGGGCGCCGGCTATGGCCTGTGGTTCCTGCTGGCGCTGGGCGTCCTCGCCGGAGCGCCGCAGCCGGCGTCGCTGCGGCTGACGGCACTGCTGTGCGGCCTGGCACTGGTCAGCGCTGGCCTGCTGGCCTCGCTGTCCCACCTTGGCCAACCACAGCGGGCGTGGCGCGCCCTGTCGCAGTGGCGCAGCTCCTGGCTCTCGCGCGAGGGCGTGGCGGCCCTGCTCACCTTCCTGCCGGCGCTGGCGCTGCTGGGCGCGCAGCTGGCCGCGCTGCACCGGCCGGACGCAACGCCGGGCGCAGCCGCGACGGTGGCGGCGCTGCTGCTCGCGCTGGGCTGCGGCGTCACGGTGTTCTGCACGGCGCGCATCTACACCTCGCTCAAGCCCATCGCCGACTGGCACAACCCCTGGGTGCTGCCCGTCTATCTGCTGTTGGGCCTGTATTCCGGCGCACTGTGGCTGTGGGCCCTGGCGGACCTGGCCGGTGCCGCGCTGCGCGTGCCGGCGTCCCTGGCCAATGCGGCCCTGGTCGCCCTGGGCGCCATGGCCGGCGCCGCGCTCAAGCTCGCCTACTGGCGCGACACCAACACCCGTCCGACCCTGGCCACGCCGGAGGGCGCCACCGGCCTCACCGCGCTCGGCCGCGTGCGCAGCCTGGAGCGCCCGCACAGCGAGGCGAACTACCTGACGCGGGAAATGGGCTTCGTGCTCGCGCGCAAGCACGCCACGGTGCTGCGCAGGGCGGCGCTGCTGCTGGCCTTCGCCCTGCCCCTGTTGCTGCTCGACCTGGCGCTGGCCTGGCCGACGGCACAGCGCGCTTGCGCCCTGCTTGCGCTGGGCAGCGGCAGCGTCGGCATCTTCGTCGAACGCTGGCTCTTCTTCGCCCAGGCGCGCCACACGGTGATGTTGTACTACGGCGCCGAACGCGCCTGAACGGCGTGGTTCACCCCCGATTCAATGGCTGGCGCTAGGATGCCCGGGCTCCGTGTCGCCCACCGATCGCGCACGGCCCCGACAAACCACAAGGAAAACCCATGAAAAAGCTGCTGATCGCCTCCGCGCTGCTCGCCGCGCTGCCGCTGGCCGCCCACGCCGCCGACGGCGAATGGAAGGGCACCGGCGAACTCGGCTTCGCCGCCTCGCGCGGCAATGCCAAGTCGGAAAACCTCAATGCCAAGCTGAACTTCAGCATGGAAGACGACACCTGGAAGGACAACTTCTACGCCACCGCGCTGCGCAGCAAGGGCAACGTCAAGCAGACCACGGTGGTCAACGGCCAGATCGTCAACCTCACCGAATACCAGGCCACCGCCAACCGCTACGAGCTGGGCGCCTCGGCCGGTTACAAGTTCGACGAGCGCAGCTACCTGGTCGGCGCCGTGCGCTACGAGAACGACGACTTTTCGCCCTTCGACTACCAGGCCGTGCTCTCCCTCGGTTACGGCTACACGGCGATCAAGAACTCGCGCACCGAACTGAGCTTCGAAGTCGGTCCCGGCTACAAGCGCTACAAGCCGCTCAACGGCAGCAGCGACGGCGAAGCCGTGGGCCGCGGGCTGATCGCCTTCAAGCACCAGATCACCGACACCACCGCTTTCCAGGACACCTTCCTGGTGGAAGCCGGCTCGAACAACACCTTCTTCCAGAACGACGCTGGCCTGGTGGTGAGCATGAACAGCCGCCTTGCGCTCAAGGTGGGCTACCAGGTGCGCCACAATTCCGAGGTGGGCGCGGGCATCAAGAAGACCGACCAGCTCGTCACGACCAACCTGGTCTACAACTTCTGAGCACCGGCGCCAGCGCCGGATGAGCGACGGGCCCCACGCGGGCCCGTCGTCGTTTTGCGCTGCCCTGCCGCGGGCGGCGGGCGGCGCATGTGCCGTTCTCAACCGGGCGAGTGATCCAGGCCAGCCAGCCGCGCCACGCCCTCGCGCGCCAGGGGCGCGAGCCCGGCGCCGCCGCTGCGCTCGTGAGCGACGATCTGCCGCCGCATGCTCGGATCCCAGAAGCGCTTGAGGTGGCTGGCAACGCCGGCCACGGCTTCGGCGTGGTCGGGTTCGGCCGCGAAGTAGGCAGCGATGTCGTTGGCCATCTGCACGAGGCGCTCGGTGTTCATGGCGCGGGTCCTGCGCTGCCGAGGTAGCGCTGCGGGTGGGAGTAGACCGCGCAGCCCTGCGGGCGCGCGAAGCCGATGAGGGTGAGGCCGGCGCTCTCGGCCAGGGCGATCGCCAGCGCGGTCGGCGCGGACACAGCGGCCAGCAGGGCTACGCCGGCCACCGCCGCCTTGTACACCATCTCGTAACTGGCGCGACTGGTCACGACCACGAAGCCTTCGGCCGGAACGACGCCCGCCGCGGGCAGCGCGCCGATGAGTTTGTCCAGGGCGTTGTGGCGTCCGACGTCCTCGCGCAGCAGCAGGACGCGTCCGCGCGCATCGGCCCAGGCCGCCGCGTGGGTGGCGCCCGTGGCGGCATTGAGCGACTGGCGCGCCTGCATGTCGGCCAGGGCGGCCTGCAGCGCGGCGGCATCGATGCACGCAGCGCCGTCGACGCGCGGCGGCGGCCGCAGCACGTCCTCGACACGGCGCCCGCCGCAGACGCCGCAGCCGCTGCGGCCCTCCAGCGTGCGTTCGCGCCGCGCCGCCGCGCCCTGGGCGTCGGCGCTGAGGCGCAGATCCACGGCGTAGTGGTCCAGCGCCTCGCGCA
>DAOOVM010000196.1:3599-5802 GCA_035370085.1 Rhodanobacteraceae bacterium
TGGGCGTCGGCGCTGAGGCGCAGATCCACGGCGTAGTGGTCCAGCGCCTCGCGCACGTCCACGCCCAGCACCTGCTCGGGGCGCGCCACCAGACCTTCGGTGAGGGCGAAGCCGCGCGCGAAATCGTCCAGGTCGGTCGGCGTGGCCATCATCACCGCGACGGCCTCGCCGTTACAGGACAGCGCCACCGGCACCTCCTCGGCGATGCCATCGCTGAGCTGCGCCGCGCCGCCCTCACGCCAGCGCGTGACGGCGCGCGCCACCGCACCTGGGGGCAGGTCGCAGCGGCGCGGAGCGGCAGCCACGGCCTCAGTCCGCCCCGCTGCGCGCTGCGTCGAGCAGAGTCTGCTGCCGGCGCGAGAACTGCGCGTGGCGCTGCTGCCAGTCCGAGGGCTGCTCCACGCGCGTGACCTGCACCGCCGTGACCTTGTACTCGGGGCAGTTGGTGGCCCAGTCGGAATTTTCCGTGGTGACCACGTTGGCGCCGGAGTCGGGGAAGTGGAAGGTGGTGTAGACCACGCCGGGCTGCATGCGCTCGCTCAGCAGCGCGCGCAGCACCGTGGTGCCGGCGCGGCTCGCCACGCCGACCCAGTCGCCGTCGCGGATGCCGCGCTCCTCGGCGTCGTGCGGATGCACCTCCAGCACGTCCTCGCCGTGCCACAGCACGTTGGCCGTGCGCCGCGTCTGCGCCCCCACGTTGTACTGCGACAGGATGCGTCCGGTGGTGAGCAGCAGCGGGAAGCGCACATTGGCGCGCTCGCTGGTGGGCACGTAGGGCGTGAGCATGAAGCGGCCCAGGCCGCGCACGAAGGCGTCGACGTGCATGGTCGGCGTGCCGTCCGGATGCTCGGCGTTGCACGGCCACTGGATCGAGCCCAGGCGGTCGAGCTTGGCGTAGCTGACGCCGGTGAAGGTGGGCGTGAGCGCAGCGATCTCGTCCATGATCTCGCCGGGATGGCGGTAGTTCATCGGGTAGCCCAGCGCCTGGGCCAGGCGCTGGGTGATCTCCCAGTCGGCATAGCCGGCGCGCGGGGCCATGACGCGGCGCACGCGCGAGATGCGGCGCTCGGCATTGGTGAAGGTGCCGTCCTTCTCCAGGAAGGAGCTGCCCGGCAGGAAGACGTGGGCGTACTTGGCGGTTTCGTTGAGGAACAGGTCCTGCACGACCACGCACTCCATGGCCGCCAGCGCCGCGGTGACGTGCTGCGTGTTGGGGTCGCTCTGGGCGAGGTCCTCGCCCTCGATGTACAGGCCCTTGAAGCTGCCGTCGAGCGCCGCCTCGAACATGTTGGGGATGCGCAGGCCGGGTTCGTCCAGCAGGGACACGCCCCAGGCGCGCTCGAAACTGGCGCGCACGGCGGCGTCGGATACGTGGCGGTAGCCCGGCAGTTCGTGCGGGAACGAGCCCATATCGCAGGAGCCCTGCACATTGTTCTGGCCGCGCAGCGGATTCACGCCCACGCCGCGGCGCCCGAGGTTGCCGGTGGCCATGGCCAGGTTGGCGATGGCCATGACCGCGGTCGAGCCCTGCGCGTGCTCGGTCACGCCCAGGCCGTAGTAGATCGCCGCATTGCCGCCGGTGGCGTAGAGGCGCGCGGCGGCGCGCACCTGCGACGCCGGCACGCCGGTCTCGTCCTGCAGCGCCTCGGGCGAGTTCTCCGTGCGCGCGACGAACTCGCGCCACTTGGCGAAGGACGGCCCCTCGCAGCGCGCGGCGACGAAGGCTTCGTCCACCAGACCCTCGGTAACGACGACATGGGCCAGCGCATTCAGCACGGCCACGTTGGTGCCGGGCCGCAGTGCCAGGTGGTGCGCGGCCTGCACATTGGGCGTGCGCACGAGATCGATGCGGCGCGGATCGACCACGATGAGCTTCGCCCCGGCACGCAGGCGCTGCTTCATGCGCGAGCCGAACACCGGGTGCGCGTCCGTCGGATTGGCGCCGATGAGCAGCATCACGTCGCAGGCGTCGACGGAGTCGAAGTCCTGCGTGCCGGCCGATTCGCCCAGCGTGGCCTTGAGGCCATAGCCCGTGGGCGAGTGGCACACGCGCGCACAGGTGTCGACGTTGTTGTTGCCCAGGGCCGCGCGCACCAGCTTCTGCACCAGGTAGGTCTCCTCGTTGGTGCAGCGCGAGGAGGTGATGCCGCCGACCGCGAGGCGTCCATGCTTGTCCTGCAGGCGCTTGAACTCCGATGCGACC
>DAOOVM010000197.1:0-5794 GCA_035370085.1 Rhodanobacteraceae bacterium
CAGCTGCGCCTCGTCCATCTGCGTGACCAGCACCTTGACCGAGCTGTCGGCAGTGCCGAGCAGGCCGGCCTCGCGCAGCTGCCAGAACAGCCGCGTGGCGCCGATGGAAATGCCCACGCCCGGCAGCTTGGACTTGGTGTAGTGCGTGGCGAGGTTCTCGTAGCGCCCGCCCGAGCAGATCGAGCCGATCTGCGGGTGCTCGGTGAGGTGGGTCTCGTACACGGTGCCGGTGTAATAGTCGAGGCCGCGGGCGATCGACAGGTTCAGCGCGTAAAAGGCTTCCGGCACGCCGAAGGCGCGGATCAGCTCGAGCACCTCGCGCAGCTCGGCGATGCCCGCAGCGAAGGTCGCACTGGCCGCGTCGCCAGCCTGCGCCGCCAGTGCGTCGAGCTGCGCCAGCGCGTCGGCGTGCCCCGTGGAGCGGATCTGCACGAAATCCAGGATGCGCTGCGCCTGGGTGGGCGTGAGGCCGAAGCCCTCGCCGGTGAGCGTGTCGCGCACGTAGTCGGCGCCGCGCTTGTCCAGCTTGTCCACTTCGCGCAGCACCAGGGTCTGGCGCTCCCCGTCGGCAATGCCGAGGTTCTCGAAGAAGCCGCGCATGAGCTTGCGGTTGTTCAACTGGATGGTGAACGGGCCGATGTGCAGGTCGCGGAACACCTGGTAGATCACCGCCGGCAGCTCGGCGTCGTAGCGGATCGACAGCGTGTCCTTGCCGATCACGTCGATGTCGCACTGGTAGAACTCGCGGAAGCGGCCGCGCTGGGCGCGCTCACCGCGGTACACGCGCTGCATCTGGTAGCGGCGAAAGGGAAAGGACAGGTCGTGCTCGTGCTGCGCCACGTAGCGCGCCAGCGGCACGGTGAGGTCGAAGCGCAGCGCCATCTCCGGTCGCTCGCCCTGCTCGAGCGCACCGGTGGATTGCACGAAGTAGACCTGCCGCTCGGTCTCGCCGCCCTCCTTGGTCAGCAGCACATCCGACAACTCCATCACCGGCGTTTCCACCGGCAGGAAACCGAAGCGTTCGTAGGTGCGACGGATCGTGTCCAGCATCTCCTGGAAGGCGATCTGGTCCAGCGGCAACAGTTCGAGCACGCCGGGCGGCGTGCGGGGTGCGGTAAGCGCCATGATGGTCCTCGCTGCGCGAACGGAATGCGCCGCCGCAGCGCGGGCGGGAGCCGTGATCCGGGCGGGCGCGAAGGCCGCGTAGCCTAGCAGATGGCTCCGTCGGCGCGGCCCGAAGCGGCTAGCGCGCTGGCACACGGCAGGCCCTCACCCGTTGCCAAGCGCGGCCTGCGCCGCTATCATCCGCGGCCTTCCGGATCGGGGTGTAGCTCAGCCTGGTAGAGCGCTACGTTCGGGACGTAGAAGTCGCAGGTTCAAATCCTGTCTCCCCGACCATCGATTCGCGAAAAAGTCGGCCCTGCGCCGGCTTTTTCTTTTTCCGCACCGCCCTGCCTGGCCGCGCCGTCCGCGCAGGGCGGCGCAGCGCGACGCTCAGGGGGCCGCGGCGACCCAGCCGCCGTCGTCGAACACCAGCCAGGACAGGCCCACCCGTTCGAGCTTGGCATAGACCGCAGTCGCGTCGGGCCACAGCGGCGCGGTATCGATCTGCACGCCGCCGCCGGCACGCCGCCAGGCGGCGCCCGGTGCACGCGCCGCCAGTTCGTCCGGCGCGGCAAAGGACAGGCTGTGCCACACACCGTGCGCGTCGCAGCCGGCCAGCAGCAGGTGCCGGCGCACCGGTCGCAGCCACCAGGGGCCGGCCGGCAGCCGCCAGCACCAGCGCGACGGCGGCAGGTGCGACGGCGATGCGGGCTCGAAGCACTCTTCCGCGGCGACAAAGCGCAGCAGTCGACCCTGGCCGTAGACCTGTTGGGTGCGATGGCACAGCACTGCCTCGCGCTTGCGCTGCAGCGTCCGGGCGTCGAGCGCCTGGACCCGCGCCCCGGGGGCGAGGCCACCGTGTACGCGGTAACCCAGCACCTCGACCGCACCCGCCGCGGCACTGCGCCGGCACAGTGCGGCATCGAGCATGAGGCGCAGCGCGCTGTGGTCGGGATGCGTGTCGTTGCGTACCGGCGCGATCACCCGCGTCGGCGCGAAGGCGTCCAGCTGCGCTGCCAGCGCGGCGATGCACTCTGCGCCGCGCCCGACCAGGGCCGCGGTGAGGCCCTGGTCGGGCCAGTGCAGGAAGGTCTGCGCCTCGGGCGGAACGCCGAGCAGATGCAGTGCCGCGCGCGCCTCGCCGCAGCGCCGCGCACCCCAGCGCGCGCGCGCCGCGGCGTCGATGCGCCAGCGCCGCTCCAGGCGCCGCTGCGGCCAGGGATTGTCGTCGCCATCGGTGGCCACGACCACCGCCACCGCGCCGCCGGCGGCAAGGGCCGCCTGAATCGCACCACCCGCCGCCAGGCTCTCGTCGTCCGGGTGCGGCGCCAGCACCAGCAGGCGCGTGCCCGCGTCCCAGGTGAGCGCGGCACTCACGGCGCGCCCTCGTCGGCCGCGAAGGGTGTCAGCCCGAGTTCGAGCGCACGGCTCCACACCAAAGCGTAATCGCCCGCGGCCGCCGCGGTGAAGCGGTGGCGCCCAGCGGCCAGCGGCAGGGGCAGCAGATACGGCGCATCGTCGATGCGCACGGCGCCGATGGCTCCGCTGCGCGCCACCACTCCGTAGTGCGCGGCCACGGGCAGGTCGAACTCCACGGTCTGACCGGCGGCCAGCCCATCCAGGCGCTTGCCGGCCACGCCGACGCGACCGCGCACGCGCAGGTAGTTGGCCGCGGCGAAGGCCAGGTCGGCGCCGCGCAAGCGGTCGAACACGATCACCTTGGTGTCGGTGGCTGCAAGCCGCTGTGGCAGGTCGTCCTCGATCAAACCCAGGCGCAGGCGCGCGTCGGTGATGCCTTCCAGGGCGTAGTACCAGGGCCGCTGACGGAACACCGTGCCGCCCTTGGCGTCCATCACGTAATCGTCGTCACGGGTCAGGGCGAGCACAGTGCGCAGCTCGTCGCGGAAGGCCACGTCCGGGTGGCGCCAGGGCGGGTGCTGCACGAGCAGCAGGGCGAACTCCCCGGCCAGCAGGGCGCCGAGCACTGCGGCCGGCCAGGGGCGCCGTGTGCGGCGCTGCGTGACCGCGGCCACCGCGCCCAGCACCGCCAGTGGCAGGACGGGGAGAAAATCCTGGCGCGTGATCAGCGGCCAGAAGCCGTACAGCAACACTAGGTAACCACCCGCCGCGAGCAGCAGCAGGGCACCGCGCAGGGCACGCGGCGTGGCGCCGGTGCGGCGCAGGCCGCGGCGTGCCGCGAGGCCGAGCGCAAACAGGGCCGGCAGCACCAGCAGGCCGTTACGCAGACCGTGCGCATCGCGCCCGAGGTCGGGGACGAGGTTGTGCTGCACCACGCCGTACCAAAGATCACCCAGGGCGCCGTGCGCGGTGAAGAAGGCCAGCACGGCGACGGGCAGGAGCAGCAGGCCCGCGAGGAAGGCCAGCATGCGCGGCCAGGCCACGCGCCAGTGCTCTGCCTTCGGCATGGCGCCCCGCGCCAGCAGCACCAGCGCGCCGCCCACCGCGGCGCCGGCCAGCAGCAGCACGGTCTTCAGCGACACCGCCAGCGTCGCGCCCACCAGCGCGCCGCTGGCCAAGGCGCGCCCGCGCGAAAACGGCCCCGCCAGGGCCACGGTCCAGGCCCCCAGCCACAGCGCCGCCCACAGCACGTCGGTGCGGAACTGCCCGGACAGCAGGAAGAATGTCGGAAACAGCGCCGTCAGGCACGCGGCCCACAGTCCCGTGCGGCGTCCCCACACCGCCACGCCGAGGCGCCAGGTGCACCACAGCATCGCCAGCACCAGCGGCAGCATGGCCAGGCGCATCCAGGTGAGCACGCTGGGGGTTTCGCCCACCAGCATCAGCACCGGCGCGAACAACACGTGGAACAGCGGGGTGTGGTTGTCGAAGACGTCGCGGTAGGGCAGCAGGCCGTGCGTCCAGGCCCAGACCACGTGCAGATGCTGCGGCTCGTCGGAATTGACCGGCAGGCCGCGCAGCCAGGCCAGGCGCAGCAGCACCAGTCCGGCCGCGGCGCCCCAGCCCCAGCGGCCCAGGTGCGCATGCAGAGGATCGAGGGAACGGCGGTGGGGCATGCGCAGGCGGAACGGCGGGGTGGCGCACCTTAGCAGGCGGACGCGTGCCGCGCAGCGCCGGAGCACAGGCGCCGGCGCAGCCCGGTCGGCGCCGATTCAGCCGCCGCCCGGTCCGGCCTGGCGCCAGGTGCTCGGCACGGGAGGGCCACTCAGGCGCGCGGGTGCCGCACCTGGCCCTGCCCGCGCACGACGAAGCGTTCGATGGTCAAGGCCTCGGCGCCCATCGGCCCGTAGGCGTGCAGGCGCGTGGTCGAGATGCCGATTTCCGCGCCCAGACCCAGCTCACCGCCGTCGGAGAAGCGCGAGGAGGCGTTGACCATCACCACCGCCGAGCGCAGCGCGGCGACGAAGCGCGCCGCGGTGGCCTCGTCGCGCGTGGCGATGACCTCGGTGTGGTCCGAGCCGTAGCGACCGATGTGCTCGATGGCGGCCTCCAGGTCGTCCACCACGCGCACGGCGAGCACGAGGTCGAGGAACTCGGCGGCGTACTCATCCTCGCCCGCCGCCGCCGCCTCGGGCACCAGCGCCCGCGTGCGCTCGCAGCCGAACAGGTGCACGCCGCGTGCACGCAGGGCCGCCACCGCGCGCGGCAGGAACGCGGCCGCCACGTCGCGGTGCACCAGCAGGGTCTCCAGCGCATTGCACACCGCAGGTCGCGTGGTCTTGCCGTCGAGCAGCAGGTCGAGCGCCAGGTCGAGGTCGGCAGCACGGTCGACGTACAGATGGCACACGCCCTTGTAGTGCTTGATCACCGGCACGCGGGCGTGCTCGGCGACGAAGCGGATCAGGCCTTCGCCGCCACGCGGTATGGCGAGGTCGACAAGGTCGCTCATCTGCAGCAGCTCCACCATGGCCTCGCGCCGCAGGTCGTCCACCAGCACCAGGGCGTCGGCGGGCACGCCGTGGGCGGCCAGCGCGCCGCGCAGCGCGGCGGCGATGGCGCGGTTGGATTCCAGCGCTTCCGAACCGCCGCGCAACACCACGCCGTTGCCGGCCTTCAGGCACAGCGCGGCCGCGTCGGCGGTCACGTTGGGGCGCGCCTCGTAGATCATCGCCACGACGCCCAGCGGGATGCGCACGCGCTCCACCTGCAGCCCGTTCGGCCGCAACTCGCGCCGCGTCACCTGGCCCACCGGATCGGGCAGTTCGGCCACGTGGTCCAGCGCTGCGGCGATGGCCTCGACCCGCCCGGCATCCAGGCGCAGGCGATCGAGCAGGGCCGCGCCGGTGCCGCGCGCGGTCGCGGCCGCCACATCGCGCGCATTGGCGGCCAGGATGTCGTCCGCCGCCGCGCGCAGGGCCGCGGCCATGGCGTGCAGCAGGCGCGTTTTCTGCGCTGCATCCAGCGCCGCCACCGTGCGTGCCGCCTCGCGGCAGGCCAGCACGCCGTCGCGCAAGGTGGTGGAACTCATGTCGCGCCCTCCTCGTCCAGCAGCACCAGATCGTCGCGGTGCACCAGGCACTCGCCGTAGCTGTAGCCGAGCAGCTCGGCGATTTCGCGCGAGTGGCGTCCGGCCAGGCGGCGCGCCTCGGCCGCGCCGTATTCGGCCAGGCCGCGCGCCACCGGCTGCGGCCCGCGCTCATCCTGCAGCAGCACCTCCACTGCGTCGCCGCGGCTGAACTCGCCCTCCACGCCCACCACGCCGCCGGGCAGC
>DAOOVM010000198.1:0-5783 GCA_035370085.1 Rhodanobacteraceae bacterium
AGGCGGGCGTGGGCTACGTGCTGCGCCGCGGCAGCGACATCCCGCCGCTGATGTTCACCGCGGATGAACTCGAGGCCCTGGTGGTCGGCGCGCGTTTCGTGCACGCCTTCGCCGGGCACCGCCTTGCCGCCGCTGCCACCGCCGCCATGCTGAAGATCGCCGCCGTGCTGCCGCCGGCGCTGCGCGCGCGCACCGAGCGCTCGCGCGTGTTCGCTCCCGACTGGGGCCAGCGCGATGCCATCAAGGCGCACGTCGACGCGGTCCACGCCGCCATCGCCGCGCAGCAGGTGCTGCACCTGGACTATGCCGACGAGCGCGGCCGCAGCTCGCAGCGCGCGGTGGAGCCGCTGTGCCTGGCCTTCTGGGGCGGCAGCTGGACCCTCGGCGGCTGGTGCCGTCTGCGCGCGGACTTCCGCAACTTTCGCCTCGACCGCATCGCCGCGTTGCGCGCGGGCGATGCCTTCACGCCCTCGCCCGAGCGCGACCTCGCCGCCTACCTGCGCTCGCTCGGCGTGGAGCCGGGGCCCATGGGCTGAGGCGCTCCGCGGCGGACGCGGGTTGAAGAGAAGGGCGCCCGCGTTCGCGCGGGCGCCGTTGAGCAGCGGCCTGGCCGGTCCGCGGCCCGCGGCGCAGGGAGGCGCGGCGGGCGCCGTGGGCTGCCGGCGCGGGCGCGTCGTTGCGCGCGCCCGCGCGCCGCCTCAGAAGCGGTAGCCCACCGCGACGCCGTAGGCCATGGGGTCGATGTGCACGGTGCCGACGCGGTCGCCGTTCACCTTCACCTTGGTGTCGATGCTCATCCAGCGCGCGTCCACCGAGACCAGCCAGGCGTCGTTGATGGGGAAGTCGAGTCCGGCGTGCAGGGCCGGGCCCCAGGAACTGCCGAGGTCGAGATTGGTACCGGCCAAGGGACCCTTCTCCTTGACCGAGAAGAAGGTGGTGTAGTTGAGCCCGAGCCCGACGAAGGGATTCACCTTGCCGCCCGGATTGAAGTGCCACTGCACCGACACGGTCGGCGGCAGGTGCTTGGCGTCGGCGGCCTTGGCGCCGTTGAGCTTGATCTCATGCTGGAAGGGCAGGGAGGCGAGCACTTCCAGGCCGAGGTTGGGCGAGAAGAAATATTCGAGCTGGAAGGTCGGCTTCACATCGCCGCCGACGTCGGCCTTCAGCGTGCCGCCGGCCAGTGTGCCGTTGTTGGACTTGGGGTCGACCGCGTGGGCGCCGACCTTGAACACCCAGTCGCCCGCCTGTTCGGCGTGGGCGCCGGCGGCCAGGGCGAGCAGGGCGGTGGCGAGTAGCGTGCGTTTCATCGGGGCATACCTCGTAGTGGAAAGGGGCGGGACCGTGCGCGCCCTGGCGGGAGCGTGCGGCCTTGTGTACCTGTCCACAGGGTCGATCCGCGGGATGGTGCGGCGATTGATCGCCGTCAAGCGCGCGTCGGGCTGCGACAAGGCGCCGCAGCGCTGCGGGTACGGGCGCAGCGCGGTGCTGGCGCGCTCGGCGCCGTGACCGGAGCTTGCAGGGAAGGCCGCGGCGCGGCGCGCCGCCTCAGACGTCGCCGTCGGTCAACCAGCCTTCGCCCGTGCCGCGCTGGAGCACGCGGTCGCCGGCCTGCACCTCGCCCGCGGGCAGCGACGCCTGCTCGCGCAGGCGCGCGTACAGCGGCGTGAAGTCCGGGCGCGTGGCCTCGAACAGCTGGGCGAAATCGTCGATGACGAAGTAGGTCTTCTGGTAGGTGTCGATGCGGTAGCGCGTGCGCATCACGCGCTCCAGGTCGAAGCCGATGCGGTTGGGCGCGGCCGATTCCAGGCAGTGGATGGATTCGCCCTTGGAGCTGACGATGCCGCTGCCGTAGATGCGCAGGCCGTCGTCCTGGCGGATCAGGCCGAACTCCACCGTGTACCAGTACAGGCGCGTGAGGTTCACCAGCGCCTCGGGGCCGACACCGTGCGCCTTCACGCCACCGGCGCCGTAGGCCTGCATGTAGTCGGCGAACACCGGATTGAGCAGCAGCGGCACGTGGCCGAACAGGTCGTGGAACAGGTCCGGCTCGCTGATGTAGTCAAGCTGCTCGGGCTTGCGGATCCACCAGGTTACCGGGAAGCGGCGGTTGGCGAGATGCTCGAAGAACGTCAGCTCGGGCAGCAGGCCCTCCACGCCCACCAGCTCCCAGCCGGTGGCGGGGCGCAGCACGCGGTTCAACTCGTCGAAGCGCGGGATGGCGTGGGCGCTCATGCCGAAACGCTCCTGGTTCTCCAGAAACTCGCGGCAGGCGCGGCCTTTCAGGACCTCGCGCTGGCGCTCGAACAGGCGCGCCCAGACCGCGTGCTCCGCGGTCGAATAGCTGTCCCAGGGCTGCTCCACCACCGCCGTGGTGTAGACCGGCACATAGCCCTTGTCGGTGAGCTGGTGTTCGACGCGGCGAGGGGTTTCCATGGCGAGGCTCCGGAACGCGGCGGGCGGCGCTGCCCGCCGCGCCAGTGTAGGGGGCCGCGCGCGCACGATTCGTGCTTTCTTGCGCAGCAATGGACTTGCTGCGCAATAATCCCACGGGAAAATCCCGCATGGAGCACGAATATGTCGCCAGTCGCCCTGGACCGCACCGACCTGCGCATCCTCGCCGAACTGCAGCGCGAGGGCCGCCTGTCCAACGCCGAGCTGGCCGAACGCGTGGCCCTGTCGCCCTCCCCCTGTCTGCGCCGGGTGCACCGCCTGGAACAGGCCGGCGTGATTGCCGGCTACGCCGCCCAGCTCGATCCCGCGGCGGTGGGCCTGGGCCTGCACGCCTTCGTACGCGCGCAGCTGGTCAAGCACGACGCCGAGGGCATCGACCGCTTCGTGCGCCTGGTGGGTGAGTGGGACGAGGTGGTGGCCTGCCACGCCCTCACCGGCGACATGGACTACCTGCTGGAGATCCACGTCGAGGACCTGCAGCACTTCTCGCGCTTCCTGCTCGACCGCCTGCTCAACAATGCCGGTGTGGCCGACGTGAATTCCAGCTTCGTGCTGCGCACGGTCAAGCACACGCGCGCCCTGCCGCTGGGGCACCTGTCCCGCTGAGGGGCCGCGTGGCTCAGGGACAGGGCGGGTTGTGCACGACCACCCGCTGCGGCGTCCGGTCGTGCCAGAAGCGGCCGACCAGGTCGCGGTAGGTGTTGCCCGGCGGTCCCGCAGCGAAGTTCTGATTGGACACGCTGAGCGTGTGGTAGACATCGCCGGAGGAGAACAGCCAGGCGGCCTGCCGCAGCGAGGCGGTCATGGCGCAGCGCCAGGTCTCGCGCGCCGGATCGTTGGGGTCGGTGAGCATCAGCCGTTGCGTGGCGACCGCGTCAAGCGTGCTGTTCTGCAGCAGCAGCTTCAAGCCCAGCCCTGGAGCGGGGCCGCTGAGGTAGGGATACCAGACCGACCCCAGGCTGCACAGGGCGGGATCGAGCCCGTTCGCGCGGCGATCGCGCTCGCAGGCGGTTTCGTAGCTGGCGTTCCAGAATTCACGATTCTGCGCCGCGACGACGTTGACCGCCGTGAGCGTGCTGGCGCCGATGAAGTGCCCGGGCTGGTCCCAGCCGTCGAGCACGTAGCCGCCGTCGATGACGAAGCGCAGGCCGTCAGCGGCGAAGGTCTGCGGCAGTGCCTGGGTCATCGCCTCGGCGTTGGCGCTGAGGCCAAAGCCGCCGGCCGAGGTGCCCACGAACAGCACGCGCTGGGTGCCGTCGTCGCGCAAGCCGTGGTCGCGCTGCAGCGATTCGATCGCCGCACGCGCATTGAGGCGCCCGGAGAAGTACCAGCCGCAGGTGCTGTCGTTCGCGGCGCATCCCGGCGTGGCGCTGGTGCCGTGGCGGATCGTCGTCGCCCCGCTCCACTGGTCGCTGGAGCAGTAGTCGAGCTGCACCAGGTTGGCGTCGGCGAAGTCCGGATTGATCGCAGGGTCGGGGTTGAGGACGCCGCCGTGGAACAGCGGCGCCCAGCGCCCATTGGGCTGCGCCGGCGTGGTGGTCAGGGCCGTGCCGCGGTCCACACAGGGCAGGGTCAGGTCGTCGCAGCTGCCGCCGCCCTCGAACAGGATCACCCAGTCGTGCGAGCCGCTGGGCGAGGGGCGCAGCTCGTAGCCTGCAGGGGTGCCGTCGTTGCAGCGCGCCGCGGCCCACTGCGCGTCGACCTGCGCCGGCTTCACCGTGAGCCAGCAGCCCGGATCGCCCTGGCAGCTCTCGAACCCGTCGGCGAACACGGCATCGGCCAGCGCGGACGCGGGCGCGCTGCGCAGGCTGAGCGCCAGCGCGAGCATGAACAAAGGTAACGGCAGTCTGACGCACGGCACGGCCACTCTCCCCGGAGGAACGCGTTCCCCAACGCCCCAACCGCGCCGCGGTTGACCGCGCACCGCGACGTGCCCTGCAGTTATTAGCTGGGGCCGCGCCGCGCTGCTAGGCTCGACGCGAGCCCGCGCCATGCCCACCGACTACCTCACCCGCATCCTCACCGCGCGCGTCTACGATGTGGCGCGCGAGACCCCGCTGGAACCCGCGCCGCTGCTGTCTGCGCGCACCGGCGCGCCGGTGTGGCTCAAGCGCGAGGACATGCAGCCGGTGTTCTCCTTCAAGCTGCGCGGCGCCTACAACAAGATGGTGCGCCTGGACGCGGCGCAGCGTCGCCGCGGCGTGATCGCGGCTTCAGCCGGCAACCACGCCCAGGGCGTGGCCCTGTCGGCCGCGCGCCTGGGCCTGCGTGCGGTCATCGTCATGCCGGTGACCACGCCGCAGGTGAAGATCGACGCCGTGCGCGCCCACGGCGGCGACGCGGTGGACATCGTGCTGCACGGCGATTCCTATTCCGACGCGCAGGCCCACGCCGCAGGCCTGGCGACGCGGCGCCGGCTCACCTTCGTGCATCCCTTCGACGACCCCGACGTGATCGCCGGTCAGGGCACGATCGGCATGGAGATCCTGCGCCAGCATCCGGGCGGCATCGCGGCGGTGTTCGTGGCCATCGGCGGCGGCGGACTGATCTCGGGCATCGCCGCCTACGTCAAGACGCTGCGCCCCGAGGTGCGCGTGATCGGCGTGCAGGCGGCCGACTCCGACGCCATGGCGCGTTCGCTTGAAGCCGGACGCCGCATCACCCTGAAGGAGGTCGGCCTGTTCTCCGACGGCACGGCGGTGAAGCGTGTGGGGCGCGAAACCTTCCGCCTGTGCCGGCAGTACGTCGATGCGGTGATCCGCGTCGACACCGACGCTGTCTGCGCGGCCATCAAGGACGTGTTCCAGGACACGCGCAGCATCCTGGAGCCCGCCGGCGCGCTGGCAGTGGCAGGCCTCAAGACCTACGCGGCGCAACACGCAGGCAGCGCCTCCAGCCTGATCGCCGTGGCCTGCGGCGCCAACATGAACTTCGACCGCCTGCGCTTCGTGGCCGAACGCGCCGAGGTGGGCGAGGCGCGCGAGGCGGTGTTCGCCGTGACCATTCCCGAGGAGCGCGGCTCCTTCCGCCGCTTCTGCGCCGCCCTGGGCGCGCGCAGCGTCACCGAGTTCAACTACCGCATCGCCGACCAGCGCGCCGCGCACCTGTTCGTCGGCGTGCAGATCGCCGACCGCGCCGAGGCCAAGCGCATCGCCGCGGCCTTCGCGCGCGAGGGCTTCGCCGTGCTCGATCTGTCCGAGGACGAGCTGGCCAAGCAGCACCTGCGTCACCTCGTGGGCGGCCGCTCGGCCCTGGCGAGGACGAGCTGCTGTACCGCTTCGAGTTCCCCGAGCGTCCCGGCGCGCTGATGCGCTTTCTCTCGGCGATGAGTC
>DAOOVM010000199.1:0-5655 GCA_035370085.1 Rhodanobacteraceae bacterium
CCGGTATCGTGGCAGACGATCCGGTTGCTCACCGCGTCGCTCTCCACGCGCAGCTCGATCTGGCCGTGGCCGGCGCGGCTGGTGTGGAACAGGGCGTTCTTGATCAGGTTGAACAGCACGTGCACCAGCAGCACGCGCGTGCCGCGCAGTTCGAAATCGGCCGACCCTGCGCGCAGCGACACGCGGTCGCGCTCGTGCTGCGAGCCGAAGGGGTAGCGCTGCAGCGCCTCCTCGGCGCACTGGCGGGCGCTGATCACTTCCAATTGCACGTCGCCGATCGGCCGCGCGGCGAACAGCAGCATGTCGATCACCGTGTTGGCGTGCGTCACTTCCCGGGTCACCGTGTCGAGGGCGCGCTCGAGGCGTTCCAGATGCGAGTCGCGCAGGTCCGGCACCGGCAGAGCGGCAGCCGCTGCGGCGCGGTGCGAGGCGACCAGGGTGGGAAGGAAGCGCTGCACTGCCGTGGTGGCAATCGACACTGCCGCCAGCGGCGTGCGCAGCTCGTGGGCGATGTTGTTGGAGGCGGCGATCATGGCGTCGATACGCGCCTGGTTACTCATGGCGTGGGAGATGGAGAACACCGAGCCGGACACGATGGCGAATGCCCAAACGGGAATGTACAGGCCAAGGGCGGAGGACGTGACCAGCATGTGCGGGGCGAGCAGGAAGGCGGTGATGGCCACCAGGTAGCCGATCAGGGTGGTGATCAGGAAGGCATACAGGTCGAACAGCATCACCGTGAGGAATACCGAACAGATGTGCGATAGCAGCCACGCCTCGCTCGCGCCGTTCTGCAGGGTCATGTAGGTGAAGAAGAAGGGCAGGGCGAAGGTCATCGCCAGATACCAGTACAGCGGCAGCCAGGGGCGCAGGCGTCGCGGCCACTGCCGCACCAGCATGAGCGGCAGGAAGATCGCGCTGCCGAGGAAGCGCAGCTCCATGTTCTCGTAGGGCTGCGGTACCAGGCGCATCCAGATCCAGCCGTATATGGGGAAGCCGAACACGCCCAGCACGCCCATGGCCACCATCTTGGGCTCGGAGTAGCGCGCACGGCTGAAGATGCTCGACTCGAACCGCTCCCAGCTGCCGCGCAGCGACCAGGCCAAGAGGCGCAGCCAGCCCGCCGGGCCGCGCAAGTGGGGCAGGGAGGGAGGCGGAAGATCGCTCACGCGGCGGCTCCGGGCGCGGGTTGGTGCCTGCCGCCTCGACGCAGGGGTGACGGGGCGGACGACACCCCGATACTAGCAGGCCGCCGAGAAAGTACAGTCCTGCACTTTGGCCGCTCGGCCGCCGCCGTCCCGGCCGATCTCAGCGGTAGTCGCGATGGCAGGCGTCGCAGGCATCGACGACGTCGCGCAGCCTGGGCGTGAGCGCCGGGCAGCCGCCGGCGGCCGCGGCGCGTGCCGCTGCCGCGCTGCGGGCGAGGGTCTGGGCGTAGTCGGCCAGGTGCGGATCGCGGCGCGGGTCACTGCCTAGTGCTGCCGGGATCTCGCCGGCGAAGTCCGCGATGCGGCCCAGGGGCAGGTCGAGCTCGGCACTGGTACAGCGGCCGGCGCGCTCCGCCCGGCGCAGTTCGCCCAGTTCGTGCTGCAGCACCGCCATCAGGCCGCGCGGCCAAGCATCACGCTGGGCCAGGCTGCGTGCCGCGACGAAGGCCGCCGCGGCGCCGACGAAGAGACCGATGAGGAACAGCACGAGTTGGCGCATGGAGAGACTCCGCGACAAAGTCGCAAGCTTATCCCAGGCACCGTGGCCGCGACGTGCACGTTAAAATGGCCCATGGATGCAGATCAGTTGCAGCGGTTTGCCGGTATCGACCGGCTCTACGGACGCGGCAGCGTGGCGCGCCTGGGCGCGGCCCACGTTGCCGTCGTCGGTGTCGGCGGCGTTGGCTCCTGGACGGTGGAGGCCCTGGCGCGCAGCGGCGTGGGCCACTTGAGCCTGATCGACGCCGACGATGTCTGCTTGTCCAACACCAATCGCCAGTCGCACGCCTTGCAGGGCCAGTACGGCCGCGCCAAGGTGGAGGTGCTGGCCGAGCGCGTACGTGCGATCAACCCGGCGGCCGAGGTGACCTCGGTGGCCAGTTTCCTCACGCCGGCAAATCTTGACGGGCTGCTGGGAGGGGGCGTCGACTGCGTGATCGATGCCTGCGACAGCTTCCGCGTCAAGGTGGAGACCATCGCCTGGTGCCGCCGCCGCAAGCTGCCTCTGGTGGTGGTGGGCTCGGCCGGTGGCCGCCTCGACCCCACCCGCGTGCAGGTGCGTGACCTCTCACGCACGGAGCACGACGCCCTGCTGTCGCTGGTGCGCAAGAAGCTGCGCCAGGAATTCCATTTCCCGCGCAACCGCGAGCGCTATTTCGGCGTGCCTGCCGTGTTCTCCCTGGAGAACGTGCGCTACCCCCAGGCCGACGGCAGCGTCTGCGGCACGCGCCCGGCGGAGGCCGACGGCGCGCTCAAGCTCGACTGCGGCGCAGGCCTCGGTGCAGCCATGCACGTCACCGCCACCTTCGGCCTGGTGGCGGCCGCCAAGGCGATCGAAAGGCTGCTCGGGCGCGCAGCGCAGTGAGAGCGGGTGTGCGGCTCGTGGCCCGGGCAGGCGGCTCGGCCTGGCTGCGTGGAACGTTCAGTCCAGGCGCCGTGGCGCGGTGGTGGCGTTGCGCCGACTGCGCAGCGACGAGAGCACCAGTGTGGCCAGGCCGAGCAGGATCTCGTCGAGGAAGGGCACGGGGTCTGGCAGCAGCAGATCGAGCACGAACAGGGCCGCAGTAAGCGCGAGCAGGCGCGGGAAGCGCAGGCGGCCGGCAAGGCGCTGCACGAGGCTTTGGGCGGGGAGGGAGGGCATGGACGGACTCCAGACAGCCGCGAGGCCGGACCGGTTCAGGGCAGGGCGAACAGGCGACGCGCGTTGGCGCTGGTGAGCGCGGCCAGCGACTGCGGGCTCTCGTCGCGCAGCGCCGCCGCCGTCTCAAGCACCTGCGCCAGCCGCGCCGGCTCGTTGCGCTCGCCGCGATGGCCGGCGAGCGGCTGGTCGGGCGCGTCCGTCTCCAGCAGCAGGAACTCGCCCGGCATCTGCGCCACGATGCCGCGCAGGCGCGTGGCGCGCTCGTAGGTGATCGGTCCGCCGAACCCCAGGCAGAAGCCCAGATCCCACAGCTGGCGCGCCTGCTCGGCGCTGCCCGAGTAGCTGTGCACCACGCCGCGCAGGCCGCCGACGCGACGCAGGCTGGCGATCACCTCGTCCACAGCGCGGCGGGCGTGCACGATCACGGGCAGGTCGGCGTCGCGGGCGAGTTCCAGCTGGCGCCGGAAGTAGTGCCGCTGCGCCTCGGCGTCGAGTCCGGCGACGAAGAAGTCCAGGCCGCATTCGCCCACCGCCACGGGTCGCTCGCGCGCCAGCCAGTCCGCCAGCAGGTCGAGGTGGGCGGCGCGGTGGGCGGCCAGATACATCGGATGCAGGCCGTAGGCAGGATGCAGCTCCGCGTGCGCCCGGCACAGGTCACGCAGCGCAGGCCAGTCCGCGGCCTGCACCGCAGGGACCACCTGCGCGCACACCCCGGCCGCCAGCGCCCGCGCCAGCACCTCGGCGCGATCGGCGTCGAACTCGGCTGCATCGAGGTGGCAGTGGCTGTCGATGAGCATCGGGTGGCGGTGCTCAGGCCACCAGCCAGGCGGCCATGCCCAGGAACAATCCCATGCTGACCACATCGGTGGCGGTGGTGAGGAAGATGCTCGAGGCCGTGGCGGGATCGGCGCCCAGGCGCTTGAGGGTGATCGGCACGGCGGCGCCGGCGACGCCGGAGATGGCGCAGCTGCTGACCATGGCGCCGAAGGTGATCAGGGCCAGGGTCAGGGCGCCGGCGTGGTGCTGGTGCAGGGCCATGAGGTACATGCCGACCGCGGCCACCACCCCGGTCAGGGCCCCGTTGGCGAAGCCCAGCCAGGCCTCCTTGGCCATCAGGGCCGCGCTGCGGCCGGCACCCACCTCGCCCAGCGTCATGCCGCGCAGGGTCACGGCCAGCGCCTGGCAACCGGTGTTGCTGCATTGGCCCGAGAGCACGGGGATGAATACGGCCAGCAGCACCACGCGATTGACCGTGTCCTGGAACAGGCCCACGACCGCTGCGGCGATGAAGGCTGTGAAGAGGTTGAGCTGCAGCCAGGGATGGCGGAATTTCAGCGCCCGCTGCCAGGGTGTGGCGATGCGCTCTTCCTTCTCCACGCCGACCATCGAGCCGGCCTGCGCGGAGATCTCGAACGTCTGTTGTTCGAACAGCACCGAACCGCGCACCACGCCGATGAGATGCCTGTCGCTGTTGCACACCGGGTAGACCGGGTAGTGCCGCGTGACCACGGCGTGCATCGCGTCGATCAACCCCATCTCCGCGGTGAGAAAGAACGGCGAGGACACCATCACGTCGGCGAGCGTCTGCCCGTCGTCGGCATACAGCAGCTCGCGGAAGGCCACCACGCCCGCCAGCCGGTGCCCCTCGTCCACTACCCAGAGGTAGGTCACCAGCGTCTGCCGCACCATGCCGCGCAGGGCTTCCACCGCGTCGCGGATGAGCGTGGTGCGCGGGAACACCGCCAGCGGCTTCTCCATCAGGCGGCCGACGCTGCCTTCCGCATAGCCCTGGTCGCGCAGCCACTGCTCGCCGGCGCTGTCCGCCGCGGCGATGCGCTGGCGCCGGTCGGCGGGGAACTCCTCCAGCACCTCCACCGCCTGACCGGGATTGAGCCGGCTCAGGATTTGGGCGATGGCCGGATCGGCCAGGTCGGCGAGGGCGTCGGCGGCGCCGCGCGGATCGAGATCGCGCAGGCGTTGCAGCAGGTCATCCATTCGCGGCTCCAGCACAGCAGGGGTGCGGCGATGCTAGCTCAATCGCCCTGGGGCGGAGCAGCGGTACGGCGCGGCGCGGCGCAGCGCATTCCGCTCGTTCACCCGCACGTCAAGTTCGGCGCACTAGCGTGGTGGCGTCTGAGCATTGGGAGCCAGCCATGAATACCGGAATCAATCCGCTCCGCCTGGGCCTTGCCGTGGCCATGTTTGGCCTGCTGCCGATCTCGGCGCAGGCCGAGCGATGGAATCGCTGCCGCGACTGCGGCTTCGTGCGCAGCGTGGAGCGCATCGAGGAACGCGGCGACAGCCATCTCGGCGGAGGCACGGTACTGGGCGCCATCGTCGGCGGCGCTCTCGGCAACCAGGTCGGCAAGGGCGACGGGCGCAAGGCCGCCACCGTGGCCGGAGCCGTCGCCGGCGGTGCGGTGGGGCACAATATCGAAAAGAGCCGCCGCACGCGCACCCTGTGGCGCGTGGAGGTGCGCATGGATGACGGCGACCGCCGCAGTATCACGCAGAGCCTGTTCCCCGACGTCCGCCGCGGCGACCGCGTGCAGATCCGCGCTGGACGGGTCTACCGAGTGCGCTGAACGCGACGGGCACCGCGAGCGACACGCCGGCTGCAGGCGCCTGCAGCCCCATGCTGGGCATGCCGCTCTGGGGGGGGAGCACCCCGGCGCGGCACGCCGCGGCGGTCGCTCAGTTGGCGGCGTAGAAGCTGTGCTCGCCGATCACCGCCAGGGGCGGGCCCTTGGCCCAGTCCGGTGCGGCGATGGCGGAGGAATAGAAGTGGTCGGCGCGCGGCACCACGGC
>DAOOVM010000200.1:0-5644 GCA_035370085.1 Rhodanobacteraceae bacterium
CCCTACGCCAGCCGCATCCTGCGCACCGACTGGCGCGGCCGCGGCGTGCGCCTGGAGCGCTTCGCCGAGATGGGGCGCTTCAACATGGGCTCGACCGTCATCCTGCTGCTGCCGCCCTGCGCGGTCCGCCTCGCGGACTCCCTGCAGCCGGACGGGCCCGTGCGCGTGGGCCAGACCATCGGTCGGCTGCAGGCGGGGTGCTGAGCGCCACGATCCGCGGCCGCCACGAAAATTGACTGCCCCGGATTGTCAGTTTGTGACGAATTGGGCTAGTCTGCCCCAGGGCTGACAGCTAGCATGCCAGTCCTCCGGAAAGCCAAGGTCCGACCGCTGCGGTCCCGGACCTGCGGGCGAGGGGTCGCCCGACGCGCTTTCCGGCACAGGGGGAAAGCGGTCCAACCTAGCGTACGGGTTGGGAATTCCGGTTCCCGAGCAGCACTCAGCCATTCCACGCGGGAGCGGAACATGCAATTCGTCTGGCGCGTCATCGCTATCGCTCGCGGCTTCCGGCTGGCCCGCGAGTTCAAGGAAATCGAGAGCCTCATCGGCAGCCTCAATCGCCAGAACCAGCAGCAGCTGGCGCAACTGACGTTGAAGGAATTCGCCGCAGCGGCGAAGTGCGAGTTCCCCCACCTCTACGGCACGCCGCCCGAAGCGCGCTTCCGCCCCTGGGGCAGCGGCGCCGAGATCGGCCTGGAGCGGGCGCGCTCGGACAATCCGCAGGTGCGCCTGCGCGGCATCGCCCTGTGGCTCGCCGCGGTGTACTACGAGTCTCGCGGCAGCGACGTGGCGGCCATTGACGAGGTGCATCGCTCGGTCCTGCGCAGTCTGCGCCAGGTCAAGGAGTGGGCGCCACCCGAGGCCAACGGTTCACGCCAGGCGGCCTGATCCGCGCGGCGCCGCGGCGAGACCGGGTCGGAATTCCGCCGCCTCTCCGGCGAGGCGAACGTCGCGCCTTCAGTTCCTGCCGCAACTCGGCAGACGCAGCGTCTGCCCCGCGCGTATCGCGTACTGCGGTGCGCGCAATCCGTTGAGACTGGCGATGCTGCGCGCATCCGAGCAGCCGAAGCGGCGCGCAATGGCGACCAGGGTGTCTCCCTGGCGTACCGTGTAGGCCTGCGCCGGTGCAGGCCGTGCGGCCCGCGCCGCCACCAGCGGCGCGACGGCTGCATGCAACTCCCCCGCAAGTTCGCTCCACTTGCCCTCGCCACCGCAGCTGCGCGGGTAGACCGCCTCCAGCACCGCCGGGGCTTCCAGCCGCGTTCCGACCGGCAGCGCCACCTGGGGATCGAGCGCGGGGTTGAGGTTGCGCAACACGCGGAACCAGCCGTCCGGATTGCCTCCCTCCTGCCCCAAGCACACACCCAGCTCGGCCAGCGAAGCCGGCCGTGCCAGGGCAATGGCGCCGGGCTTGCCGTCGATGCGCGGGAAGCTCAGGTTGTAGCGCTCCGGGTGCATGAACAGCCACGCGGCGGCTAGCACCATGGGCACGTAATCGCGCGTTTCCGGCGCCAGCTGCCCGTACACGCGCGGATCCCAGAAGCTGCCATTGGGACCGGCCAGACGCGCCATGCGCCCTTCGCCGCCGTTGTAGGCGGCGATGACCAGTTCCAGATTGTTGTTGAAGATGCGCAGCTGCTCGTTCAGGTAGGCCGCATTGGCCCGTGCGGATAACCCGGGATCAAAGCGCTGGTCGAAGCCGTTCACCGTGCCGAGGCCGAAGCGCAGACCGGTCGTGTACATGAACTGCAGCGGGCCGGCGGCGCCCGAGCGTGACACCGCGTGCACACGGCCGCCCGATTCCTTGGCCAGCATGCCGAACAGCAGGGCCTCGGGCAGCTCCGCCTTCTCGTACTCCGGCCACATGCGGTAACGCATGAACTGGTAATTGATCCAGGCATCGACCAGGTTGGGTCGCAACGAGGTCAGCCACTCCTCCAGCGCAGCCTTGACCGGCCCGTTCAAGGCGATGATGTCGCCCAACTGGCGTCCCTTGAGCAGGGTGATGCTGCGGTGCGCTTCGGGCAGGGCGGCGACCACGGGTGACTCGGCGCCGTCCGCCTCGCCGGCGGTGGAGGCGACGGCCGAATCCGCCGGGGCCACCTCCGCGTCCGCCGGCTCGTCGCGGCGACGCAGCAGGCCGTCGAAGGCCGACAGGAAGCGTTCCTCCTCACAGCCCGGGGTCTGGTGGCACTGCAGGGCCGCGGCCCGCAGTTCGTCCAGTGCCGCGCCGATCGCGTTGCCGGAGCGCGCGGACGGCTCCCCCGCGGCGAGCGCCAGGTCCTCCTCGTAGCGCCGCACCGCCGCATCCAGGCGCGCGTACAGCGCCCCGACGGCCGCGTCGTCCACCGCACCAGCACTGCGCGGCGACGCATTGCGTGCGGGAGCCCCCGCGCACGCCGCCAGGGCGAGAGCGAGCGGAAGAGCCAGGGCGCGGAGCACAGACATGCGGCGAATTCCTTGCGACGACGGGCGAACGGTACACAGGGCGTGGCGCAGCGACAACACGCACCAGGCCCGCGGCGCGCGTGCCGCTGTGGCTACAATCGCCGCACCGACCCTGCGAAGGATCCCGCCGTGACCGACATCCTGCTCGGCAAGAGCGACATCGACATCTTCCTCAAGGCGAAGTACGGCAATCGCCACGGCATGATCGCCGGCGCCACGGGCACAGGCAAATCGGTGACCCTGATGACCCTGGCCGAGGGCTATTCGCGCCTCGGCGTACCGGTATTCCTGGCTGATGTGAAAGGCGACCTGGCGGGCCTGGCGCAGGCCGGCGGCGGCAACGACAAGGTCGCCAAGCGGGTCGAGCAACTCGGGCTCGCCTGGAGCGCCGCCGCCAACCCGGTTGTGTTCTGGGACATCTACGGCGCCCTCGGCCACCCGGTGCGCACGACCATCAGCGAGATGGGCCCTACCCTGCTCGGTCGGCTGATGGAGCTCAACGACACGCAGGAAGGCGTGCTGGAGGTCGTCTTCAAGCTGGCCGACGACGAGGGCCTGCTGTTGCTCGACCTGAAGGATCTGCGCGCACTGCTGACCTTCGCCGCAGAAAATGCCAAGGACATCTCGCAGCGCTACGGCCTCATCGCCACCACCTCCATCGCCGCCATCCAGCGCGCGCTGCTGTCGCTGGAGCAGGCCGGCGCGGAACACTTCTTCGCCGAACCGGCGCTCGACCTCGCCGACGTCATGCGCCAGGACATGTCCGGTCGCGGCATCATCAACATCCTCGCCGCCGACAAGCTGGTGTTGAAGCCCAAGCTGTACTCGACCTTCCTGCTGTGGCTGCTGTCGGAACTGTTCGAGCGCCTGCCCGAGGTGGGCGACCTCGATCGGCCCAAGCTCGTGTTCTTCTTCGACGAGGCGCACCTGCTGTTCGACGACGCCCCGCCGGCGCTGGTGCAGCGCGTGGAGCAGGTCGTTCGACTGATCCGCTCCAAGGGCGTCGGCGTCTACTTCTGCTCGCAGAACCCGGACGACGTGCCGGAGAACATCCTTGGACAACTCGGCAATCGCGTGCAGCACGCTCTGCGCGCCTTCACGCCGCGCGACCAGAAGGCGGTCAGGGCCGCGGCCGAGACCTTCCCGCCCAACCCCAAGGTGAAGGACGTCGCCGGCGCCATCACCCAGCTCGGTGTCGGCGAAGCCCTCGTATCGACCCTGCAGGATGGCGGCGTGCCGCTGCCGGTGGAGCGGGCCTTCATCGTTCCGCCGTGCAGCCGCATCGGTGCCATCACCGACGCCGAGCGCGACCAGGTCAAGTCGCGCTCGCCCATCGGCGGCAAGTACGACACCACCATCGACCGCGAATCGGCCTACGAGAAGCTGTCCCAGCGCAACGCAGGCGCCGCCGCCACACCCGCACCCGCTGGGCGCGGTGAAAAGGCACCAGCGCCGGCGGACAGCGGCCCAGGCTGGGGCGATGCGATCAAGAACGCGATCTTCGGCACCAGCCGCCGCCAGGGCATGCTTGAGACGGCGGCCAAGTCGATGGTGCGCAGCGCCAGTTCGCGCATCGGCCAGCAGATCATGCGCGGCGTGCTGGGCTCGATCATGAAGGGGCGCTAGCACCGCCCGCGCCCCCGGCGCCGGACCCGCACGGGCTCCGGCCGCCTCTCCCCTCGAACACGGGAATCCGCATGAACACCAGTTCCCCGGCGATCACGCCGTTCTGGCAGCGCCTGCGTGAGATCACGCTGTATCCCTCCCGCCCTGCGGCGCTGATGACCGTCGTGCTGCTCGCCCTGTTGCGCCTGCTGGCCTTCCTGCCCGGCGTGGGCTGGATCGTCGGTCTGGCCATCTGGGTGGCCGTGTACAAGTACGCCTTCGAGGTGCTGCGCGATTCCGCCAACGGCCGCACTGAGCCGCCCGAGGGCAGCCTCAACGTGGACGAGTCGCTGGGCTGGGGCGGCATCGGCCTGCAGTTCATGTTCGTGCTGCTCAATGTCCTGGCGCTGGTGCTCCTGCCCGCACCGCTGGCCCTGCTGGTGGTCCTGCTGCTCGCGCTGGGCATGCCGGGAGCGGTGATGTCCTATGCCATGGACGAGAATTTCTGGCATGCGCTCAATCCCGCCACCTGGCTGGCCGTGATGGCGCGCCTGGGCTGGCCGTATTTCCTCGCGGTGATCCTCATCCTGGTGATCAATCTCGGCGCGCAGAACGCCCAGGGACTGGTTGCCCGCGTGATGCCGCAGTTCATCGGCATCCCGATCTTCTACTGCATCGCCCACTACGCCCTGATCGCCACGTACCACCTGATGGGCTACCTCATCTACCAATATCACGACGTCCTGGGTTACGAGCCCAAGGAGCAGGTGGTGCTCAAGCGTCCACTCGACGCCGACCAGGGCGTGCTCGACGACGCCGACGAGCTGGTCCAGCAGGGCGAGACGGACGCGGCTGCGGCGATGCTGCGTGGCCACCTGCGCGAGCGCGGCGGCAGTGACGCCGTGCATGCGCAGTACCGCAAGCTGCTGCGAGGGGCCAATGACCGCGCGGAATTGCTGCGCCACGCGCAGGAGCGGCTGCCCGCCCTGCTCGCCCAGGACAAGGACAAGGCGGCCCTGGACCTGTTGCACGAAACGCTGCTGCTGGATCCCGGATTCGCGCCGCCGCTGGCAGAGCAGGTCACGCGTCTGGCCGGCAAGGCGGCGCAGCTCGGTCAGGCCCAGCTGGCGCTACGCCTGCTGCAGGGATTCGCCAAGCGCTTCCCGAAGAGCCCGGACATCCCCGCCAACTACCTGCTGGCCGCCCGCCTGCTGAGCGAGCGCATGGGCAAGGATGCGGAGGCCCGCGCGCTGCTGCGGCAGCTCAAGGCAGCTTTTCCGCAGCACGAGCTGATGCCGCAGGTCGATGCCCTGCTGGCGATGCTGGACAAGCTGGGCGCGGCCGGGCCGGCAAGCCCGGCTGCACCGGCCTGAAGGCGCGGCGTCCCTACCCCGCCCATCGCGCCGCGCCTCCCGGAAGGCCGCGTCGGCCTGCAGTCGCTCGAACAGGGAGCGCTCGGCCAAGGCCGGCGTGGGCTGCTGCGGCACGGCGGCAGCGCCCGTCTGCTGCAGCCACTCCCGCCAGGCGGGCAGCGCGATCAGCGCCAGTCCGCTGTCGCGCCACTGCATCCAGGCACGCAGAACCGGTGCCG
>DAOOVM010000201.1:0-5623 GCA_035370085.1 Rhodanobacteraceae bacterium
CGCACGGTGGCGAGGTCGTAGACGTAGCGCGGCGAGGCCTCCGCCGCGAGGCGCAGCAGCGTCTCCCGGCGCTGCGTCCACCAGGGCGCGGCGACAGCCGCCGCGGCCGGCCGGTACAGCCCCTGCCAGGACGGCCCGAACACCGCCGGGTCGTCCGCGCGCAGCGCCTCGCACTTGATCAGCGCCGCGTGCAGGGTCGGCACCAGGCCGTCGGCGGCAGCCTCGTCCACCACCAGGGTGAGATTGAGGTTGTTCGAGGACTGCGTGATGAGGTGCACCTTCACCATGTCGAACTCGGCCAGCACGCCGGCCAGCCGCGGCAGCAGCGAGCGCATGCCGCGTCCGACCAGGGTCACTGCGCTGCACGGCGCGATCACCTTCACGCGGCACACTTCGGCGAGATCTGCGGCCAGCGCACCCAGCACGTCGGAGTTGAGCAGGTTTTCGGACGGATCGAGCGAGACGGTGACGTTGGTCTCGGCCGAGCCGATCAGATCGACCGACAGGCCGTGGCGCTTGAAGCGCTCGAACACGTCGGCGAGAAAGCCGACCTGCTGCCACATGCCGATGGACTCCATGGCGATGAGGGTCACGCCCTTGCGCTCGCTGATCGCCTTCACGCTGGGTGCGGCGTCGGGCACGGCCGCGCCGATCTCGGTGCCGGCGAGTTCCGGCCGGTTGGTATCCTTCACCGCCAGCGGCACGCCGGCCTCGCGCACCGGATTGATGCAGCGCGGGTGCAGCACCTTGGCGCCGGTGGTGGCGATTTCCTGCGCCTCCTCATAGTCCAGGCGCGACAGCAGGCGCGCGCCGGGCACGGTGCGCGGATTGGCGCTGAACATGCCGGCGACGTCGGTCCAGATTTCCACCTTCTCCGCCTGGAGCAGGGCACCGAAGTAGGCAGCCGAGGTGTCCGAGCCGCCGCGCCCGAGGATGACGGTCTCGCCGGCCTCGTTGCGCGCCATGAAGCCCTGGGTGATGAAGACCTCGCCCTGCGCCGTCAGCGCCGCCGTCAACGCGGGTGCGGGCGCGGTCGGCACCGAGGCGGAGAGGTACCGGCCCCACGCGTTCTGGTTGGGAAGCGCCCGCGCCAGCAGGTGTTCGCGTGCGTCCAGCCACACCGTCGGCACGCCCTGGGCGCTGAGGTAGGCCTGGCCCAGGGTGCTGGACAACTGCTCGCCCAGGGCCAGCACCTCGGCCTGCCAGGGCAGGTCGCCGGCGGCGGCGCGCGGGTCGTCCACCAGGGCGATGAGGTGGGCCAGCCAGGGCAGCAGCGGCGTGTGCTCCAGGCCGAGCTCGTCCGCCATGGCCTCGTGGCGGCGCACGATCTCGTCGCGCACGCTGCGGCGGCGCGCCGCATCGGCGCCGCATTCGGCAATGGCCTTGAGCTTGTCCGTGATTCCCGACAGCGCCGACACCACGACGACCACGCGTTTGCCTTTTCCGCGCCAGTCGGCGGCGATGCGGGCAATGGTGTCCCAGCGGGGACGCGTGGAGACGCTGGTGCCGCCGAACTTGACGACGACCCAGCCGGCGGTTGCGGGCAGGTTCACGGCACTCCTCTGCGGATGGGCGATGCAGGCGCGGGCCAGCGCCGCGCGCATTCTTTCGTGCGCTGCAGCAGAACGCAACGAAAGGCCCATGAAGAGGCGGAATAATGGCCAGGCGATGCCGCCACGCGGAGCAGCGCCGCCAGGGCGCACACTCGACAGCGGCCGCGCCCCTGGCCGATGCTGCGCCGGTCCTGGAACAGGGGAAACAGCGTGAGCGAATCCGGCAGCGGCTACCTGCGCCGCCTCGGCGTGTGGGATGCGGCCATGATGGTCGTCGGCGGCATCATCGGCGCGGGCATCTTCCTCAACCCGGCCATCGTCGCGCAGCGCACCACCGGCGCGGGCGAGGTGCTCGCGGTCTGGGGACTGGGTGGCCTGCTGGCCCTGGCAGGGGCCCTGGTGTACGCCGAGCTCGGCGCGCGCCGGCCGCATGCCGGAGGCGGCTATCTCTATCTGCGCGATGCCTTCGGCCCGCTGGTGGCGTTCCTGTTCGGCTGGATCATGCTGGCGGTGAACTACTCCGGCTCCATCGCCGCGGTGGCCACGACCTTCGCCATCTACGCCTGCACCGTGGCCGGCCTCGGCTCGGCCTGGATCAAGCCGCTGGCCGTGGGCGCGATCCTGCTGCTGGCGGGCATCAACGTCTACGGCATCCGCACCGGCGCACTGCTGCAGAACGTCCTGACCGTGCTCAAGCTCCTGGCCGTGGTGGCGGTGATCGTGGCCGGACTTTTCCTCGCCGCGCCGCTGTTGCCGTCGCCCGCCGCCGCACCCGCCAGCGAGGCTCCCAGCTTCGGCAAGGCCCTGCTGCCCGTGCTGTTCGCCTACAGCGGCTGGTTCTACATCAACAACATCGCCGGCGAGATCCGCGACCCGCAGCGGAATATTCCGCGTGCGCTGGGCCTGGGAATGCTGGTGTGTGCCGCCTGCTATGTGCTGGCCAACCTCGCCTACCTGCGCACCCTGGGTCACGCTGGCCTCGCCGCGGCGACAGCGCCGGCCGCCACGGTGATGCAGCAGGCCTTCGGCAGCGCCGGCGCCGTGCTGATCGCCTGTGGTATCGCCCTGTCCACCCTGGGCTTCTGCAACATCGCCATCCTGGGCGGCGCGCGCGTGTTCCAGGTGATGGCGCAGGACTGGGTGTTCTTCCGCGCCGCCGCGCGCCTGCATCCCCGGCACCGCTCGCCGCACGTCGCGCTCGCCGTGCTGGCCCTGTGGTCGGCGGCGCTGGCCGCCAGCGGCAGCTACGGCCAGCTGCTGGACTATTCCACCGTGGGCGATTGGCTCGGCAGCGCCATGGTCGTCGCCAGCCTGTTCCACTACCGCCGGCGCGAGCCCGCGGCCGGCGTGTTCCGCGTGCCCGGCCATCCGGTCGTGCCGCTGGCCTTCATCGGCGCCGTCGCCTTCGTGGTGATCTCCAGCGCCATCGCCAGCCCGCGCGACACCCTCATCGGCCTGGCCATCATCGCTGCCGGCGTGCCGCTGTACTTCGCCTGGAAGCGCTGGAACCGCGGCACCTGAGCGCCGCGGCGCACGCCCCTCCCCTCCCCCCGAGCGCGGATGCGACAATCGCCTCCTGACCTGGAGAAACCCATGCGACAACCCTTCGTTCCGCCCGGAGGCGAAACCGGCGTGACGCCGGAGCCGCTCAAGACCGGCGTCGAACTGCGCATCAACGGCGAGCCCTTCCTGCACACCGGCGATCCCGACATGCCGCTGCTGTGGCTGCTGCGCGACACCCTGCGTCTCACCGGCACCAAGTACGGCTGCGGCCTGGGCCAGTGCGGCGCCTGCACGGTGCACGTGAACGGCAAGGCGCAGCGCGCCTGCGTCACGCCGGTGCGCAGCCTCGCCGGTCAGGCCGTGACCACCATCGAGGGCCTCGCCAGCGGCGACGAGCTGCACCCGGTGCAGCAGGCCTGGATCGAGGAAGACGTGCCGCAGTGCGGCTACTGCCAGGCGGGACAGATCATGGCGGCGGCCGAGCTGCTGGCACGCAAGCCCAATCCGGCGGAGAGCGACATCGCGCAGATCGGCAACCTGTGCCGCTGCGGCACCTACCCGCGCATCCGCAAGGCCATCCGGCGTGCGGCCGACCTGGCGCGCGCCGCTCGCAGCGAGGCCGCGGCCAAGGCCGGAGAGGGCAAATGAGCGCCGCTCTGAACCGCCGGCGCTTCCTGACCGTGATGCTGGGCGCCGGTGGCGCCCTGGTGGTGGGCTGGCGCGAGGCACGGGCGGAGGTCCGGCCGGACGTGCCGATGGACCTGCTCGGCGACGCCCTGACCTCGCTCGGCCCCTTCCTGCGCATCGAGCGCAACAATCGCGTGGTGATCGGCGCGCGCGGCTGCGAGATCGGCCAGGGCGTCATCACCGCCCTGCCGATGCTCATCGCCGAAGAGCTCGACGTCGACTGGACCCGTGTGCGCGTCGAGCAGCTCAATTACGGCTACGAAATCGGGCCGGACGGGCCGCGTAACCGTTACGGCGACCAGGGCGCCGGCGGCAGCACCAGCATCACCGACGCCTATGTCGAACTGCGCCAGGCCGGCGCGCTGGCGCGCTGGCTGCTGGTGGAAGCCGCCGCGCAGCAGTGGCAGCTGCCGCACGAGCGCCTCGACACCGAGGCCAGCCACGTCGTCCACCCGGACGGCACGCGCCTGGCCTACGCGGAACTGGTGGAACGCGCGGCGGCGCTGACGCCGCCCGATGCACCGCTGCCCCTGCGCGATCCCCGCGACTGGAAGATCCTGGGCAAGCCGGCGCGTACGGCCGATGCCCGCGCCATCGTCACCGGACGCGCGCAGTACGGCATCGACGCCTACCTCGGCGGCGCCCTCGTCGCCGTGGTGGCGCGCTGTCCGCTGCTGGGCGGCAGCCTGGCCTCCTGCGACGACGCGGCCGCGCGCAAGGTGCCCGGCGTCAAGGACGTGTTCGCCCTGGCCGGACCGGCGCCCGAGGCGCCGATCACGCGCAACCTCGCCGCCGGCGTGGTCGTGCTGGCGGAGAACACCTGGGCCGCGCTGCAGGGCCGTGACAAGCTCAAGATCGAGTGGAAGCCCGGCCCCTGGGCCGAGGAGTCCACCGCGGCCCTCGAGGCCCAGGCCGATGCGCTGCTCAAGGGCGAGGGCGTGCCGGTGCGCCAGGACGGCGACTTCGCCGCGGCCCGGAAGAGTGCCAAGCGCACGCTGGAGGCGCGCTACCGCGTGCCCTTCCTCGCCCACGCCACGATGGAGCCGCCACATGCGCTGATCCGCGTGGACAGCGACGGCGCGCTGTTCGTCGGCGCCCTGCAGAGCCCGGACGGCGCCTCGCAGGTGATCGCCGATGTCACCGGCCTGCCGCGCGAGAAGATCGAGATCCGCCTCACCCGCGCCGGCGGCGGCTTCGGTCGGCGCCTGAAGAACGACTACGTCGCCGAGGCCGCGCTGATCGCGCAGAAGGCCGGCCGGCCGGTCAAGCTGATGTGGACGCGCGGCGACGACCTGCAGCACGACTTCTACCGGCCCTTCGGCGTCCACCAGATGAGTGCCACGCTGGACAAGGGCAATGCCGTCACGGGCATGGCCCACCTGTGCGCGGCCACGCCGCGCTACTTCCGCGACGCCGGCGGCAAGGACCGGCCCGTGTACAGCGGCTGCCTGGAACCCGACGACTTCCCCGCGGGCCTGGTACCGAACCTCGACAAGCGCTTCTTCGCCCTCGACTCGGGCCTGCCGCGCGGCTGGTGGCGCGCCCCGCTGCACACCTTCCACGCCTTTGCCGTGCAGAGTTTCCTCGACGAGATCGCGGTGGAGACCAAGCAGGACGCCGTCGCCCTGCGCCTGAAGCTGCTGGGCGAACCGCGCCAGCTCGACTACCGCGGCCACGGCGGGCCCAAGTTCGACACCGGACGCATGGCCGCCGTCCTCACGCGCTGCGCCGAGGCCATCGACTGGAAGCGCCGGCGCACCGACGGCCGCGGCGTGGGCATCGCCTGCCACTTCACCTTTGGCGGCTACACAGCACACGCCTTCGAAGTCGGCATGGAGGGTGGCGAGCTGAAGATCCACCGCGCCGTGTGCGTCACCGAC
>DAOOVM010000202.1:0-5620 GCA_035370085.1 Rhodanobacteraceae bacterium
CGCCGGCCTCGCGATCGGTATCGGCATGATGGTGGACGGCGCCGTGGTGGTCGTGGAGAACGCCTTCCGCATCATGGTCGAGCGCCATGCGCACGGCGAACGCGTCGACCGCACGGCGGCTGTGCTCGCGGCTGCACGCGAAGTGGCCAATCCGGTCGCCTTCGCGATCGGCATCATCATCGTCGTGTTCTTGCCGCTCTTCAGCCTGGAAGGCCTGGAAGGCAAGTTGTTCAAGCCCATGGCGCTCAACATCAGTTTCGCCATGGGCGGCTCGCTGTTGCTCGCACTGACGTTGATACCGGTGCTGGCGGCGCTGATCTTGAAGCCCAAGGAAGAGAAGGACACGCGTCTCGTGGCGTGGTTGAAACGTCGCTACGCGCCGATGCTGGCGTGGGCCTTGGCGCGCAAGAAGCGCACGCTGGGCATCGCCGGCGGCGCCTTGCTGGCGAGCCTCGCGCTGTTTCCGTTCCTCGGCAAAGAGTTCATGCCGCAGCTGCAGGAAGGCTCGATCATGTGGCGCGTGACGGGGATTCCATCCAGCTCACTGGATGAGTCCATCGACGTTTCCAAGCGCATTGCGGATGCCTTCAAGCAGTTTCCGGAAGTGGAAACCACACTCGCCATGATCGGCCGCGCCGAAAAAGGTGAGACTGCCGACGTCAACTACATGGAGATCTACACGGCGCTGAAGCCGGAGAAAGAGTGGAAGACCGGCCGCTCGATCCAACAGCTGGACGCGGCAATGCTCGAGACGTTGGAGAAGGTCGTGCCGACCACCGTGCCGAGCTTCACCCAGCCGATCCAGATGCGCGTGGAAGAGCTCATCTCCGGTGTGCGCGCCACGTTGGCGCTCAAGCTCTACGGGCCGGATCTGCAAGAGCTCGATCGCCAGAGCCAAGCCATCAAGGCCGCCCTGGCCAAAGTGCCCGGGGTTGCGGATCTGGCGCTGGAGGCCAACCTCGGCAAGCCGCAGATCAAGATCGCGGTGAACCGCGAGGCCCTGGCGCGCTACGGTCTCAACGCGGACGACGTGCTGACGGTCGTGCGCAACGGCGTGGGCGGTGAACCGGTGAGCACACTGCTTGATGGCGTGAAGCGCTTCGACATCGCCGTGGTGCTCAACAAAGAGTCGAAGGCGTCAGTGCCGGCGATCGAGAGCCTTCCTTTGCGAGCGCCCAACGGCGCATTGGTCACGTTGCGCGATGTGGCGGACGTCAGCGTCGCCGAAGGCTATTCCTTCGTGCGTCGCGAAGCGCTTCAGCGCTATGCGGTGCTGCAGATGGACGTGCGGGGCCGCGACATCGATGGCTTCGTGAAGGATGCGAACGCGGCGATCGCCCAGCAGGTCAAGCTGCCGGCCGGCTACTGGACCGAATGGGGCGGCGCGTTCGAGAACCAGCAGCGTGCCATGGCGAAGCTGGGGCTCATCGTACCGATCACGATCTTTTTCATCTTCGTGCTGCTCTACACCGCCTTCAACTCGGTGCGGCACGCGGGATTGATCCTCGCCAACGTGCCGTTCGCCACCATCGGCGGCATCCTCGCGCTCGCGATCACCCGCCAGTATCTGTCCGTGCCTTCGGCCATCGGCTTCATCGCCGTGTTCGGTGTCGCGATGTTGAACGGTATCGTGCTAGTGAGCTTCTTGAACGAGCTGCGAGAGAAGGGCTTGTCCATCCGCGAGGCCGTGGTGCAAGGCACCGCCCTGCGTCTGCGTCCGGTGCTGATGACCGCCAGTGTCGCTGTGTTGGGCCTCGTACCCATGCTGCTGTCCCAAGGCGTCGGCGCCGAAACTCAGCGTCCGCTCGCGGCCGTGGTGGTCGGCGGCCTCATCACGTCCACGCTGCTCACCCTGTTGCTGCTCCCTGTTCTCTACGAATGGATCGAAGAGCGCGCCGAACGCCGTGCTCGCGAGGAGGAACTGTCATGAAAGAAGTGAAAGCCTTCGTGCACCGTGGCCGCGTGGCTGACATCGTGCACGCCCTAAATGCCGCCGGGTACCGGCACCTGACGGTCATCGACGTGCAGGGTCTCTTGCGGGCGCTCAGCGCCCGCGAAGAGAACTACTCGCTGGAAATCGGCGAGCGCGTCACCCGCGAGGTCCGCCTGGAACTGGTCTGCAGCGACGATACCGTGCACCGCGCGGTCCAGCTAATCCAGCAATTCGGTCGCACCGGACAGCCCGTGGCGGGATGGATCTACGTCAGTCCCGTAGAGCAGGCCTTGCCGATCGATGGCACCGTCCTTCCCTCATTGACCGGAGGCGCGCCGTGAGCGGCGCGCCAGGGCACCACCACGACCACGCTGCTAAGGGCGGCGCGGATCACAGCCACGACCACGGCATCGGTCAAGCACCCGAGAAGGCGCTGCGTCGCGCCTTGGTCCTCACCGGCGGCTTCATGCTGGCGGAGGCCATCGGCGGTTATTTCACTAACAGCCTGGCGCTCATCTCCGATGCGGCGCACATGCTTACCGATACCGCAGCCTTGGCGATTGCCTTGATCGCCATTCGCATTGGTCGGCGCGCACCAGACAACCTGCGCACCTTCGGCTACGCCCGTTTCGAGATCCTTGCGGCCATGTTCAACGCGGTGGTGCTGTTCCTGGTGGCGATGTACATCCTGTACGAAGCCATCGAGCGCTTCCGCAATCCCCCTGCCATCGCCTCGGGCGCCATGATGGGCATCGCCGCCTTGGGGCTCATTGTGAATATGCTCTCGATGCGCCTGTTGCGCGGCGGTAGGGATAGCAGCCTCAACGTCAAAGGGGCGTACCTGGAAGTGTGGAGCGACATGCTGGGGTCGGTCGGCGTGCTCGCGGCCGGCGCGATCATCGCCCTGACCGGTTGGAAGCCCATCGATCCGATCATCGCCGTCCTGATCGGACTGTGGGTGTTGCCGCGGACGTGGACGCTGCTCAAGGACAGCCTCAACGTATTGTTGGAAGGCGTGCCCGGCGGCATCGCGGTCGCGGATATCGAAGCGGCAGTCCGTGCGGTGCCGGGCGTGAAGAACCTGCACCACCTGCACGTCTGGGCGGTCAGCAGCGGTAAGAGTCTCCTCACCGCGCATGTGGATCGCGATCCGACAGGAGGCAGCGATACGGCCCTCTTGTCGGCGATCAACGCTGTGCTGCGCGAGCGCTTTCAGATCAGCCACAGCACGTTGCAGTTGGAAGACACCGGCTGTACCGACCCGTCCTGTGATCTCGTGTCGGAATCCACCCACACGTCAGGGAGTGAGGTCCATGCCCACAGCCACTGAGTCTCGGCGCTACGCGATCGCGTCCCTGGATTGCCCGGTGGAGGAGATGTCCATCCGCCACGCCCTGGAACCGATTGCCGGCATCGAGGGCCTGCGTTTTGAGCTCGCAGCGCGAACGGTCACCATCACGGCGGCCGCCATATCGCTGCCCGCTGTCGTGGCAGCGATTCGGGCAGCCGGGTTCGAGCCCGTCGATGTCACTCCTTCCACGGTCTCGACCGCGTCCCCCGTCCCGGTCACCCGTTTTCGCATCCCCGCCCTGTGCTGTGCCGCGGAAGAAGCGGCCATACGGCGCGCCCTGCAATTCGTGGACGGGGTCGAGTCCTTACGCTTCGATCTCGGGGCGCGGACAGCGATCGTTGCGGCGGCGCCTCCCGTCGTGCCGGCGATACTGGCTGCCCTACAGCAGGCCGGGTTCGCACCGGAGGCTCAGGCATCGACGGTGGACGAGGCGCCGACGGCGGCCGCTCCGTCCTTCATTCGCAGCGAGATCGCTCGCCTCGTCCTGGCCCTGGTTCTGGCCTGCGCCGCCGAAGGAGTCGGCTACCTCGCGGCCAAGGGCCTCGGCACGACGCTCGTCGAGCTGTCGCTTGCCGCCGCCGCGATTGGGTTGGCGGGCCTCGCTACCTATAAGAAAGGGCTCAACGCGCTGCTTCGCGGACGGCTGGACATCACGGCGCTGATGAGCGTCGCTGTGACCGGTGCCTTTGTGATTGGCCAATGGCCGGAAGCGGCGATGGTCATGGCGTTATATGCGATCGCCGAACTCATCGAGTCCCGCTCATTGGACAGGGCGCGCAATGCGATACAAGGCCTTTTGGCCTTGGCGCCGGACACCGCTGAACTCGAAGGTCTGGACGGCAGCTGGACCACGGTGGCCGCGGAATCCGTGACCGTGGGCAGCATCGTACGCGTGCGCCCGGGTGGACGCATTCCGCTGGATGGCGTGGTCGTGGCAGGCACAAGTGCGGTGGATCAATCGCCGGTGACGGGAGAGAGCATCCCAGCCGACAAAGGGATTGGTGACGCGGTGTTCGCCGGCACCATCAATGAGACCGGCGAGCTGCAGGTTAAGGTTACCGCGGCCGCGAGCAACACGACCTTGGCGCGCATCATCCGGGTGGTCGAGACGGCCCAAGGAGCCCGGGCGCCCACTCAGCGATTCGTCGATCGGTTTGCTGAAATCTACACGCCTGCCGTCTTCGTGATCGCGCTGCTCGTCGCGCTGGGAACTCCGTTCCTGTTGGGCTGGACCTGGTCCGTCGCCGTCTACAAGGCGCTGGTCCTCTTGGTCATTGCGTGCCCCTGCGCCCTGGTCATTTCTACGCCGGTGACGGTGGTCAGTGCGTTGGCCAGCGCCGCTCGCCATGGCGTTCTCATCAAAGGCGGCACGTACCTTGAGGAAGCGCGACGTCTTCGCGCCATTGCCCTCGACAAGACGGGCACGATTACTGAAGGCAAGCCGCAGCTCGTCGACATCGACTCGCTACAATCGGATGCCGAATCGGCCAAGGCACTGGCTTTCGCGCTCGCTTCCCGATCCGATCATCCGGTATCGCGGGCGATCGCCGCAGGTTTGGTGTCGATTTCTCCACGAATCGTCAGTGAATTTCGCGCACTCGCGGGTCGCGGCGTTGAAGGAAAGATCGACGGCGTGGCGTACGCGCTGGGCAATCATCGCCTCATCGAAGAACGCCGGCAGTGTCAAACCGCGCTGGAGGAGCGCATCAAGGAACACGAGCGCAAAGGGCGCACGGTCACGCTGCTCGCCAATGACATGGAGGTGATCGCTCTGTTTGCCGTGGCGGATGCGATCAAGGACAGTTCGCGCTCGGCCATCGAAGACCTCATCGGCTTGGGCGTCACGCCGGTCATGCTGACCGGTGACAACGCGGCCACGGCCGCCAGCATCGGCCTTCAGGCCGGCATCGGCGAAGTGCGCGGCAACTTGCTGCCCGAGGACAAGCTGGCGGCGATCGACGACCTGCGCACGCGGCACGGCCCCGTTGCCATGGTGGGCGATGGCATCAACGATGCGCCGGCGCTGGCGAAAGCGGACATCGGGATTGCCATGGGAGGGGCAGGCACCGATACGGCGATCGAGGCGGCCGATATCGTGATCATGAACGACGACTTGCGGCGCGTGGGCTTCGCCATCCGGCTATCCCGCAAGACCGCTGCGGTGCTGCGGCAAAACATCGCCTTGGCCCTGGGCATCAAGGGGACCTTCCTGGTGCTGGCGCTCGCGGGCAGCGCCACGATGTGGATGGCCGTGTTCGCCGACATGGGCGCCAGCTTGCTCGTCGTCGCCAACGGGCTTCGGCTGCTTCGGCCGCCCCGCGTTGACGGGGCATCGC
>DAOOVM010000203.1:0-5562 GCA_035370085.1 Rhodanobacteraceae bacterium
ACGCGGCCGCTCACGCCGCGTGCTGCCACATCCGTCGTACCACGCCAGAGCGCTGAGGCACGCCCTGCTGCCGATGCTCGCCGGGCAGCGCGCAGCGAGCGTCCGCGGCCTGCCGCACGCCGCAGCGCCCTGGACCGCCAGCTGCCCATTGCGCGCGCCGGCCGCGACGAGGCCGAGTCGACGCTGACCGGCGCAGGGCGACCGCGCGGAACTGCCGCACGGTCGCTCACCGCCGATGCGCCTGCGCCGCGACGCGGCGAGCGCCCGTCCGGTCCGGATGCGGCCCCACGCCCGCGGCGCGGGGCGCGCAACGCGCCCTACGCCGCCCCGCCGCGTCCGCGCGGACGCCGCCCGCGCTGAGTCGACCCACGCCGCTCAGGCTGCGGCCGCCAGATCCTCATCCTCGCCGCTGTCGGCGGCAGGCGGCGCGTCGGGAGCGAACTTGCCCTGCTGCGCCAGTTCGGCGAACACCCCGCCGCGCGCCACCAGGTCGTCGTAGCGCCCGCTCTCCACCAGACGGCCCTGGTCCAGCACCAGGATCAGGTCGGCGTGGCGCACCGTGGACAGCCGGTGGGCGATGACGAAGGTGGTGCGGCCGCGCGTCAGTGCGCCCAGGGCCTTCTGGATGCGCGCCTCGGTGGCGTTATCCAGGGCGCTGGTGGCCTCGTCCAGGATCAGGATTGGCGCGTCCTTCAACATGGCGCGGGCGATGGCCAGGCGCTGGCGCTCGCCGCCGGAGAGCGAGCGGCCGCGCTCCGCCACCAGGGTGGCCAGGCCTTCGGGCTTGGCGCGGATGAAGCCCCAGGCCTCGGCCGCACGCGCCGCCGCCTCCAGCGCCGCGTCGTCAGCGTCCGCCCGGCCGATGCGCAGGTTGTCGGCGATGGATCGGTACAGCAGGCCCGGATCCTGGAACACCACGCCGATGTTCCGCCGCAGCGACTCCAGGCTTAGCTCGCGGATGTCGTGGCCGTCCACGCTGATGCGGCCGCGCTGCGGGTCCCAGGCGCGGTAGAGCAGGGACAGCGCGGTGCTCTTGCCAGCGCCGGTGGCGCCGACCAGGGCGACCGTGCTGCCGGCAGGGGCGCGGAAACTCAGGCCAGCCAGCGCGGGCTGCGCCGGGTCGTAGCCGAAGCCGACGTCCTCGAACACCACCTCGCCGCGGGCGCGGCCGAGGTCGCGCGCATCGGCACGTTCGGCGATGGCCGGGCGCGTGTCGAGGATCTCGAAGAAGCGGGCCAGCGTGGGATTCTGGAAGAACAGTCCGGAGATGAAGCCGGCGAACTGCTCCATGCGGCCGATCAGCATGAGCGAAAAACCGACGAAGCTGACGATGCCGCCGACGCTGATCTCCCCGCGCGCGTGCAGCGCTGCGCCCAGGGCAAAGATCGCCACCACCGTGAGCGTGCTCACGGCACGGTTCAGCACGGACAGGATGGCCCAGCCCCGCAGCACCGGATACTGCGCGGCCAGCACGCGGCCGGTCATGGCCTTCAGTGCGGCGATCTCCTGCGGGATGCGCGTGAAGCTCTGCACCACGGCCACGTTGGCGAACACATCGCTGGCGCGCGCGGTGATCTCGTGGTGCAGCTCCTCCACTTCTTCCTGCGCCTTGTGCGTGCGGCGCACCGCCACGGCGTTGAAGACGGCGAAGCTCAGCATCAGGCCGACCATGAGCAGGGCCAGCTTCCAGTTGATCCACATTGCCAGGGGCACCATGACCAGGATCGACAGCAGCGTGGCCAGATGCTCGCGGAAGAAGCCCAGCCACAGGCCGAACAGGCTGCCGATGCCGCCGTACAGGGTGCGCGACAGGCGGCTGGTGTGGTGGTCGCCGTGGAAGGACAGCGGCAGCGAGACGGCATGCTCGAAGAAGGCCTGGATCGCCGCCAGCCGGCGCCGGTGCGCCAGGCGGTCGGCGTGCAGCGACACCAGCACGCTGGCCAGCACACCGCCCAGGCCCACCGCCGCCCACAGGGCGATCAGGCGCGGCGCAGCGCGGCCGCCGTCCGCGCCGAGCGCATCCACCACGCGCCCAAACAGCATGGGCTCCAGGAAGTACACGCCGGCCAGGGCGAGGTTGGCCAGCGCCAACACGATCGCCAGGGACTTCTCGGGCGCAAGCAGCCCGAGCACGCGCAGGTACAGGCGCAGCATCGACACGGTCGTAGTGATTCCCCAGGGCGCACCAGTGCGCGATGCGCATGGTGCACGGCACGGCTATCGGCCGGCTGAATGGCAGCGGTCGTGTCGCGGAGGCGCCGGGCGGACGAAACAGAAGGTCACAAAGCCGGTTGACCGCGCACTCCCTCGCGACCACTGGACCTGCATGCCTTGCTTCCCCGCTCCCAATCGACGGCAGCGCCGTCGGCAAGACGATCCGGCCGATCGCCCTCGGGCAGCGAATGGCAGCTCGCCGCCGCGGAAACCGGGGGCAAGGGCGCGGCGGCGACCCTGCGCCCGACCGCTGCCACCAAGCCCGACCGCGTGGCCCCGGATGCCTGGCTGATCGGCGCGCTGCCCCGTCGGGCCGCGGCCTCGGAACGCGATATCACCGACGTGTCGCCGACGAAGCGGGGCGCCGGCGAGCTGGCCCGGTGACATGGGTACACGCCTGCGCCGAACTTGGGCGGATGCCGGGTGCCTTGGCGGCTTTCGCTGGGTGAGCCGCCGCCCCTGGGATCGGTCAGGGTCGTGCGCAAACCGACAAAGGCGAGTGAACCGCCCCCGGTCCGCCCCTGAGTGTTTCCGGTTCCCTTATGCGCTAAGGTCCATTGCCCCACCGGGAAAGCCCCCGGTGCATCACGACCCCTGCGTACGGGGTGGACGCACGGAGCCGAGCGGGTCGATGGGATCGCAGGTACGCACCTGCGCACGTGCCGGACATTGAACATTGGGGAGCCGAATGAAGACGAATTTCCTGTGGTTGATCGGGTTTGGTTTGTTTTCCTGTTTCGCCCATGCACAGACGGTGATCAACACCAATCACCCCAACAACAACGGCAACGGTTCCGTCACCTTCAGTGTGCAGAACACGAATGCCTATGACATCGTCATCACGGGGATCCAGTGCCATCTGGGCACAATAGCCACCAACAACATCCAGCTGCTCTACAACACCAGCCCCTACGTCGACAACGCTCCGCCCTGGGACTTCGGTACGGTGGGCGCCGGTCAGAACGGGTGGATCGCGGCCGGATCGGGGGTCATCTCCAATTCCAATACCGCCAACGGCATCGTGCCTGTCCTGACGTCCTTGTCGCTGACCATTCCTGCCGGAGCCACCTACCAGCTGGGCTTGTCTGCAACCACCATGCAGTACTCCACCCTGACTGCCGGAGCCGGCATCAACACCTTCTCCGCCGGGGGCGTGAACCTCTTGACGGGCGACGGCATTTCCTGGGGCGGGGTGGTCTATCCGGCCACTCCCGCGAACTACCCGCGCGGCTTGATCGGCGGAATCACCTTCATCCAGGCGGGGACACCGGTGCAGCTGCAGTCGTTCGACGTGGACTAGCTCGCGCACGCGAGCGCAGCGGCGCGAAGGAGAATCGGCGGCGCCTGGAGGGAATCCACCTGAAGGCGCCCCGCAACAGGAAGCTCAGGTTCCTCCAGCGGCCAGCGTTGGAGGAACCTGACACCCCCCGGCCAGTGCCTGGGGGCCGCTCGCCGCCGAGCGTGAGCACGCATCGCCAGCCCTCCTCCGCAGCGAGAGGCGTCGACACGCCACGCGCCGCTCCTCGCCCGTCAGCACCATCGCCGGATCATCCGAGAGAAATCCGATGCGGGCATCGCGCAAGCCATGCGCGGTGCGCCTGTGGCAAGACTGCGGGGCATGTCCCCCGGCCCTGCATTCCTACCGATGCGGACGAGGCGGGACTTGGTGTCGCGGTGGCGGCAGCCACGGTTCCGTTGGTTGCACGCACCGGCCGGGCCATCGGTGCCGTCGTGCCACCCACCGAGGTCCCCCGGCTCTTGCGCAGGCTCCGCACCGCGACCAAGGACTTTCGTCATGCGCGGCCGCCGCCCTGGGCTATTATTCTGCGCTGCGTTTCGTGACCGCCCGTTTCGGAGACCTCCATGAATTCTCGCCTTGCCTGCGCCGTGGCGCTGGCGCTCAGCCTTTCCGCCCCCGCCTTCGCCGACAAGGCGGAGAAGCCTGCCAAGACCGCCGCCGTGTCCGTAAGCAATCCGTTCTTCGCCAAGAGCCCGCTGACCTTCCAGTACCCGCAGTTCGACAAGATCAAGGACAGTGATTTCGCGCCGGCCTTCGAGAAGGGCATGGCCGAGCAGCTGGCGGAAGTGGCGGCGATCGCCGACAACAAGCAGGCGCCGAACTTCGACAACACCATCGTGGCGCTGGAGAAGTCCGGTCAGCTGCTCAACCGCGTGGCCGCCGTGTTCTTCAATCTGACCGGCTGCAACACCAATGACGCACTGGAGAAGGTGCAGGCCGAAATGGCGCCGAAGCTGTCGGCGCACCAGGACGCCATCGCGCTGAACGGCAAGCTGTTCGCGCGCGTGCAGTCGCTGTACGACCAGCGCGACAAGCTCGGCCTCGACGCCGAAGGCCAGCGCCTGCTGTGGCGCTACTACACCGATTTCGTCCGCGCCGGCGCCAAGCTCAACGACGCCGACAAGGCCAAGCTGAAGGATCTCAACGCGCAGCTCGCCTCGCTGCAGACCGAGTTCAGCCAGAAGCTGCTCAAGGAAACCAACGCCAGTGCTGTCGTGGTGGACAAGAAGGACGACCTCAAGGGTCTGTCCGACGACGCGGTCACCGCGGCGGCCGAGGCGGCCAAGGCAAAGAAGCTCGACGGCAAGTACCTGCTCGCCCTGCAGAACACCTCGGGCCAGCCGCCGCTGGCGTCGCTGGAGAACCGCGCCCTGCGCGAAAAGCTGATGCACGCCTCGCTCGACCGCGGCAGCCACGGCGGCGAGTTCGACAACCGCGAGGTGGTGGCCAAGCTGGCCAGGCTGCGCGCCGAACGCGCCCAGCTGCTGGGCTACGCCGACCACGCCAGCTACGTGCTGGAGGACCAGACCGCCAAGACCACCACGGCGGTGAACAAGCTGCTGAATGACCTCGCCGCGCCGGCCGTGGCCAACGCCAGGAAGGAGGCAGCCGACATGCAGCAACTGATCGACGCCGAGAAGGGCGGCTTCCAGCTCGCCGCCTGGGACTGGTCCTACTACGCCGAGAAGGTGCGCAAGGCCAAGTACGAGTTCGATGAATCGCAGCTGCGCCCGTACTTCGAGCTGGACAACGTGCTCACCAACGGCGTGTTCTTCGCCGCCAACAAGCTCTACGGCCTGAGCTTCAAGGAGCGCCACGATCTGCCGGTGTACAACCCAGACGTGCGCGTGTGGGACGTGTTCGACAAGGACGGCAAGCAGCTCGCCGTGTTCATCGGCGACTACTACGCCCGCAGCAACAAGCGCGGCGGCGCCTGGATGAACGAGTATGTGTCGCAGAACGGGCTGCTCGGCACGCATCCGGTGGTGGCCAATCACCTGAACATCCCCAAGCCCTCCCAGGGCGAGCCCACCCTGCTCACCTTCGAC
>DAOOVM010000204.1:0-5558 GCA_035370085.1 Rhodanobacteraceae bacterium
TGCTGCGGCCGTTTCCGCTGCTGGTCGGCGTGGTGTCGCTGAGCCTCCTGTGCCTGCATGGCGCGGCTTATGCCGAGATGAAGGCCGACGCGCGTATCGCCGCGCGCGCGGCGCGCTGGCGCCGCCGCCTGGCGCTGGCCTATGTCCTGGCCTTCGCCGCGGCGGGGGCCTGGCTGGCAACGGGCGTCACCGGCTTCCATCTCGACGGCGCCGCGAACACCGCGGGGCCGTCCAATCCGCTGCTGAAGCTGGCCAGCCGCGGCGGTACCTGGTTCGACGGTCCGCTCGGCCGCTGGGCCCTCGCCTGGGGCGGCCTGGGCATGGCCGGCGGCCTGGCTCTGGCCCTGCGCGGAGTGCAGGCGCGCAGCGGCACGACCTTCCTGGTCAGTGCGTTCAGCGTGATCGCCACGGTGTTTGCCGGCGGCTTTGCCCTGTTTCCTTTCCTGCTGCCCTCGTCGCTCGATCCGCGCGCCAGCCTGACCGTGTGGGACGCCTCCAGCAGCCGCACCACGCTCGGCCTGATGCTTGCCGCAACGGTCCTGTTCCTGCCGCTGGTGCTGGCCTACACGGCGTGGATCTACCGCGTGCTGCGCGGTCGCGTCACGCTGGAGTCGCTGCGCCGCCACCACGGCCTGTATTGACGCCGCCACCGAAGGAGTCGCGCCCATGTGGTACTTCGCCTGGATCCTCGGCCTGGGCCTGGCCTGCAGCTTCGCCATCCTCAACGCGATGTGGTTCGAACTGCACGCGGACCGCGAGGCGCAGCTGCCGACCGCCGCACAGTCCGCCAGCACACCCGTGGCATGATGCCGGCAGTCCGCCCGGAGTCCGGCCCCTGCGCACCCTGCTCTGCCTGTTCGCCGCCCTGGCGGCGCCGCCGCTGGCGGCCGCCACGTTCCAAGTGGACAGCGTCACCGACGCTCCCGACCTCGATCCCGGCGACGGCCTGTGCCGCACGGCGGCGGGCGACTGCAGCCTGCGTGCGGCCATCCAGCAGGCCAATGCGACGCCGGGATTCGACACCGTGCAGGTGCCCGAGGGCGGCTATCTGCTGAACCTGGACGGCGCGGACGGCGAGGACGCCGCTGCACGCGGCGATCTCGACATCCGCGAGCCGATGGCCCTGATTGGCACAGCCGCGGCGGGCTCGGCCATGGGCGTGCAGATCACCGGCGCGCGTTTCGCTTCGGGCAGCCACGGCGATCGCCTGATCGACATCGACACGGGTTCGCTGCAGGTGCCGGTGCGCATCGAGCACGTGATGATTTCCTTCGGCGACAGCGCCGAGCCGCGCGGCGGCGGCGGGCTGCTGCTGCGCACCGGCAGCGCGCTGGCGCTGCGCGACGTGATGTTCTACGCCAACTTCAGCGGCGGTGTCGGCAGCGCCCTGGCGGTGTACGGCGACGCCAGCCTGCGCGACGTGCGCCTGTCGGACAACCACGTCGGCTCGCCGGTCACCGCGCCGAACATGCTCGGTACGCTGTACGTCGGCGGAAACGGCACGCTGGACGCGGACAACGTGGTGTTCGACACCAACAACGCCGAGGCGGGCGGCGCCGTGGCGCTGGTGGACAATGCCACGGCGACCCTGCGTCGGTGCAGCCTGGCCGACAACAGCGCCGACGGCCGCGGCGGCAGCGGCCCGGACACGGGCCTGGGCGGCGGCATCCTGCTCGCAGGCAGCGCCCGGCTGAGCCTGGAGAACTGCACCCTGAGCGGACTGTTCGGCCAGACCGCCGATCCCGCCGGCATCAACAGCGTGGTGGTGCGCGACGCAGCACAGCTGCAGTTGCAGCACGTCAGCGTGCAGGCCTGGCCGCTGCGCACCCTGGGGGACGGCGCGGCGCGCATCATCGTGCGCGACAGCCTGCTGCTGTCGCAGGCCACGGGGGCACAGGGCTGCAGCGGCCGCCTCGTATCAGCCGGAGGCAATTGGCTGGGTTCGGCGGCATCCTGCGCACTGGCCACGACGGCGGACGATCGCGTGGGCGAGCCGCTGCTGCCGCGGCAGCAGTTGACTCTCAACGTGGCCGTGGCAGGCGCGGCCGGGGCCAACCGGCAGGGCTTGCCGCACACCGTGTTCGTGCCACCGGCCGCCGCAGCGGACGGCGCAGCGCCGACGGGCTGTCCCGGCACCGACCAGCTTGGCGCGGGGCGGCCCAGTCCCTCCGCCTCCGGGCGGCCACGTCGCTGCGACGCTGGCGCAATCGAACTGCCGCTCGACCACCTCTTCATCGACGGTTGGGACGACCCGCCCTGAGCGGCAACGCGCTGGACAGGCCGGCCCGCCCTCGCCATGATCGCGCGCCGCGCGCCGCCGCGCCCCGTTAACCTAGCGCTGCGATGAGCGAAGCCCTCTCCGCCACCCCGGCCTCCGCCGGCGCCACCTGGCGCCGCACCTTGCGCTGGCTGCTGCCGCTGGGCTTCCTGGCCGTCGTGCTCGCCCTGCTGGGACAGCAGATCGGCGATTTCGACATGGTCGAACTGCAGCGCACCCTGCTCAACGTGCCGACCCTGCCGGCCCTGGGCATCGCGGCACTGGCCCTGGCGGGTGTGGCGAGCACCGGACTGGTGGACGTGCTGATCGGCCGCTGGTTGCGCCTGGCGGTACCGCGGCGCGAGCTGCTGGGCCTGGCCTTTCTCGCCAACGTGCTGGCCAATACGTTGAACCTGTCCGGCGCGGTGGGCGCCGCCGTGCGTCTGATGGGGCTCACGTCGCAGCGCGTGGAACTGCCGCGCGCAGCGGCGCTGGTGGGCATGCAGGCGCTGTCGCTGCCACTGGGCCTGTCCATCCTGGTGTGGCTGGCCCTGGCCACGGACAGCCTGCCGGTCACGCCGGGGACCACCACGCGCTGGCTCGCCTTGGCGGTGCTGGGCGCCGCGGCGCTGTATGTGCCGCTGTATCTCGGCCTCACCGGGCGGCGGCGCCTGATGGGCTGGCTGCCGGCACAGCAGCCGCTGCCGTCCTGGCCGCTGCGGCTGGCGCTCACGGCGATCTCGCTGCTGGACTGGCTGCTTGCTGCTGCCACGCTCTATGCCTGCCTCTACGTCAGCGGCGCACACGTCAAGCCGGGCCTGCTGCTCGGCGCCTTCACCGGCGCCTCGGTGCTGGGCCTGGTCAGTCTCGTGCCGGGCGGACTGGGCGTGTTCGACGGCCTCGTGCTGCTCTCGCTCACCAGCGCCGGCTACGACCAGCCACAGGTGCTGTCGGGCCTGTTCCTGTTCCGCATCGCCTACTACCTGCTGCCGCTGTTCGTCGGTCTGTATGCCGGCTCGGGCATGCTGGCGGCGCGCCTGCCCGCCCTGGTGCGCCTGCGCGAGCGCCTGGCCGGGCAGCCGCTGTTCGGCCTGCTCGACCTGCCGGCCACCCTGCTGGCCAACCTCGGCATGCGCCTGCTGGCCCTGTTCACCTTCGCCGCCGGCGTGCTGCAGCTCGCCTCGGCGGCCATACCCACCGTGCATGAGCAGGTGCACCGCATCCGCGAGCACGTACCGATCCTGGCCGTGGAGAGCTCGCATTGGCTGAGCGTGCTCACCGGTGTGCTGCTGCTGGGCCTGGCCCGCGGGATCGACGGCCGCCTGCGCGTGGCCTATCGCCTGGCCGAATGGCTGCTCGGCATTTCCGCCGTGGTGGCCGTGACCAAGGGCCTGCATTTCGGCGAGGCGCTGTTCCTGCTCGGCGTCGCCGCGCTCCTGCGCACGCGCAAGGCCGCCTTCACCCAGCGCGCGATGAGCCTGACCTCGGCCACCACCTTCGGCTGGTACGCCGGCCTGTTCGTCGTGGTGGCGCTGTTTTTCGCCGTGGGCGTGAGCACGGTGCTGGGCGACGACTCCTTCGACCTGTTCGACTTCGGCTACGGCGAGCACGCCTCGCGCCTGGGCCGCGGCCTGGCCGCGGCGACCCTGGGCACGGTGCTCTACCTCATCTGGCAGAGTCTGGCGGTGCGCCGGCCCGCGCCGTCGCTGCCGACGCCGGGCGAACTGGCGGAAGCGCGCGAGGTGTACCGCCAGCACGGCGGCGGCGAATTCGCCCACCTGAGCTTCATGGCCGACAAGCCCCTGTTCTGGGCCGCCGACCGCCAGGCGGTGGTGGCCTACGGCGCGGTGCGCGACCGCCTGGTGGCACTGGGCTCGCCCTGCGGTCCCGGCGGCAGCATCGACCGCGCCATCGTCGACTTCCGCCGCTATGCCGACAGCCAGGACCGCGTGCCGCTGTTCTACGAAGTGCTGCAGCCGGAGCTGTCGCGCTACCACGACCACGGCTTCGACCTGTTCAAGCTGGGCGAACTGGCCAGCCTGCGTCTGGCCGAGTTCTCCCTCGCCGGCAAACGCTGGGAGGACCTGCGCCAGGCGGTCAACCGCGCATCCAAGGAGAAGCTGCGTTTCGAGCTGCTGCAGCCGCCCTTCGACACCGCCCTGCTGGCCGACGTGGAGCGCGTCTCCGACGCCTGGCTGGCGGCCAAGGGCGGCAGCGAGAAGGGCTTCTCGCTCGGCCGCTTCGATCCGGCCTACCTGGCCTGGGGTCCGCTGGCGCTGGTGCGCCGCGACGAGGAACTGATCGCCTTCGCCAACGTGGTGCCGCCCTACGGGCCCGGCGGCATGGCCAGCGTGGACCTGATGCGCCACGTGGCCGATGCACCGCGCTCGACCATGGATTTCCTCTTCGCCCAGGTCATGCTGTGGGCGCAGGCGCAGGGCCACGCCCAGTTCAGCCTGGGCATGGCGCCGCTGTCCAACGTCGGCGCCAGTCCCTACGCGCGCATCAACGAGCGCCTCGCCGCCCTGGCCTTCCGCTACGGCAACACCCGATACAACTACCAGGGGGTACGACGGTACAAGGAAAAATTCCGGCCCGAGTGGACCGGTGCCTACCTCGCCTATCCGCGCGGCCTGTGGGTGCCCGGCCTGCTCATCGACATCGCCGCCCTGGTGGCGGGCGGCTACCGCCGCCTGTTGCGCGGCTGAGAGGGGCCGCGCGCCGCCTCAGCCGCGCACGCAGTCGCGGCCCTCGTTCTTGGCGCGGTACAGCGCCGCGTCGGCCTCGCGCAGCAGGCGGTGCGCCGCGGCGTCGCCGTCGAGGTCACCCGCCGCCACGCCGATGCTCACCGTGACGCGGCCCAGCGCGTCACTGCCCGGAATGGGCACATCGCGCTGCGCCACGGCGCGGCGGATGCGCTCGGCCAGGTCGCGCGCCGCGGCGGCGTCCAGACCGGGCAGCAGGCAGGCGAATTCCTCGCCGCCATAGCGCGCCACCAGGGCGGCGGGCGGAGCAGCAGCGAGTAGCACCTGGCCCACGGCGCGCAGGGCCTCGTCGCCGGCCGGGTGGCCGAGGCGGTCGTTGTAGTCCTTGAAGTGGTCGACGTCGAGGAACAGCAGCGCAGCCGCACCGCCGCCGGATTCGAGCGCCTCGAGCAGGCTGCGGCGATTGGCCAGTCCGGTCAGTGCATCGCGGTAGGAGAGGTCGAGCAGGCGCGCATTGGCCTCGCTCAGCCGCGCCGTGCGCTCGCGCACCTGCAGCTCCAGGGCATGGCGCTGCGCGCGCAGGCTGCGCGTGCGCC
>DAOOVM010000205.1:0-3249 GCA_035370085.1 Rhodanobacteraceae bacterium
GCTCATGGCGCCTGCCGCCCAGCCCACACCGGCGCATGCCGGGCGGCGGCACACTGGCGGCGCCGCAGCCGTAACCGAGGACATCCCGTGGACGCCCCAGCCAGCCCCGCCGCACCGCCCACCGCACCCGAGGTGACGCGCCTGCTGCACGCCTGGAACCGCGGCGAGAGCCAGGCCGCCGAGCGCCTGACCGAACTGGTCTACGCCCAGGTGCGCGCCATCGCCGGCCGCCACCTGCGCCAGTTCGATCAACAGGTCACGCTGGCGCCGACGGAGCTGGCGCACGAGCTGTTCATGCGCCTGCTGGAAAGCGAGGTGGACTGGCGCGATCGGCGCCACTTCTACGGCGTGGTGGCCGTGGCGATGCGCAACCTGCTCATCGACCTGGCGCGTGCCCGCGCCAGCGAGAAGCGCGGCGGCGCGCAGGTGCGTGTCACCCTGTCGGCGGCCGAGAATCAGCCGGCCGAGGTGGGTGAGCCCCTGGTGCTGGATGCCGCCCTCAGCGAACTGCGCGCGCTCGACACGCGCAAGGCCGAAGTCATTGAGCTGACCTACTTCCTCGGCCTCAAGCGCGAGGAGATCGCCGCCACGCTGGGCGTGTCCGTGCCGACCATCGACCGCGAGCTGCGCTTCGCCCGCGCCTGGCTGCGCGAACGCCTGGCAGCATGACCCCCGAACGCTGGCAACGCCTGCAGGAACTGTTCGACGCGCTGCTCGCGCTCCCCGAGACCGAGCGCGCCGCGTGGCTGGCGCGGCAGGGCGACCCCGCGGACGTTCAGCGCGAGGCCCTGGCCCTCGTCGCCGCCGATGCCGACGCCCGCGACGCGGCCAGTGCCCTTACGCGCGAGCTGCGCGACGCGGCGGGCCGGCTCGACGCGACCCTGCCGCCCGGCACGCGTCTGGGCCCCTGGCGCCTGCTGCGCGAATTGGGCAGCGGCGGCATGGGTACGGTGTTCCTGGCCGAGCGCGCCGACGACAGCTTTCGCCAGCAGGTGGCGGTCAAACTCCTGCGCGGCGTGCCGACCCGCGCCGCGGCCGAGCGCATGCGGCGCGAACGGCAGATCCTTGCCGACCTGGTGCATCCGCACATCGCACGCCTGCTCGATGGCGGCGAGAGTGCCGACGGCCAGCCCTATCTCGTGATGGAGTACATCGAGGGGCGCGGCCTGCTTGAGCACGCCGCCGGTCTGCCCGTGGCCGGGCGCGTGCGCCTGCTGCAGCAGATCGCCGGCGCCGTGCACTTCGCCCACCAGCGCCTGGTCGTGCACCGTGACCTCAAGCCGGCCAACGTGCTGGTGCGCAGCGACGGCTCGCCGGTGTTGCTGGACTTCGGCATCGCCAAATTGCTCGATGCGGAGGAAGCCGGTCACGGTCCCACGCAGGCCTGGTTCACGCCGGGCTATGCCAGCCCGGAGCAGCGCCGCGGTGAGGCCGTCAGCACCGCCACCGACGTCTACGCGCTTGGCGCGCTGCTGGCCGAGGTGCTGAGCGGGCAATTCGCTGCGCCCAACGCCGCCGGCGTGGTGGTGCCGCCGAGCCGGCGCGGCCTGGCCGGACTGCCGCGGCCGCGACAGCGCGAACTCGACGCCATCGTGGAGCGCGCCACCGAGCCCGAGGCCGCGCGGCGCTATCCTTCGGCCGAAGCCTTCGCCGCGGGTCTGGAGCGCTACCTGCGCCACAAGCCGATCAAGGCCGGACCCGACCGCGCCGGCTACCGCGTGGCCAAGTTCCTGCGCCGCCACCGCTACGCGGCGCTGGTCGCACTCGGTGTGGCCCTGCTCGCCCTGGGCTTCACCTGGCGCCTGGCGGTCGAGCGCAACCGCGCGCGCGCCGCCGAGGTGCAGGCACGGCGCGAGTCGGCGGCGGCCGAGAGCGTGGTCGACTACCTCACCTCGCTGTTCGAGGAGGCCGCGCCGGAGCGCGCCGGTGCCCGCACGATCGCACCGCGCGACCTGATCGACCGCGGTCTCGCCGCGCTCGACACGCGCCTGGGCGCCCAGCCGCAGCAACGCGCGCGACTGCTCGCGGCGCTGGGCGACATCTACCTGCGCCTGGGTCTGGTCGACCCGGCCACCGCCGCGCTGGAGCAGGCCGTGGCCCTGCAGCGCAGGATGGATGCCGGCGACGCGCGCATAGGGCCCACGCTGTATCAACTCGGTCGCGCCTATCAGCTCGCCGAGCGCTACGACCTCGCCAGCGCGCGCTACGAGGACGCCCGCCGCGAATACGAGCGGCACGACGCGCCGCCGGCGCAGATGGCGGAGCTGCTGGGCGACCTCGGGCCGTCGCTGGCGCACCTGGGGCGCATCCAGGAGGGCCTGTCGGCTGCGCGCAATGCCGTGGCGCTGGCCGAGCTGGCCTACGGCGACAACCGTGACCATCTTGCTTTTGCCCTGATGCCGCTGGCCGAGACACTGCGCCTGGCCGGCCAGCTCGACGAGGCGCGACGCCATGCCGAGCGCGCCGTGGCCCTGCTGCGCGCGCACCGCGCCCAGGACGATCCCGACCTGGTCACCGCACTGGGGCATCTGTCGGAAGTGTTGCGCGACCAGGGCGAGGGTGGCAGGGAAATCGCCCTGCTGCGCGAGATGCTGGCCGCGCGCAGCGCGCGCTATCCCGCCGACAGCCAGCTCATCATCACCGTGCGCAACAACCTCGCCACCGCCCTCTACATGCAGGGCGAGGTGCGCGACGCAGCCGACGAATTCGCCGCCATCGTGCAGATCCTGCGGCCGCAGGCCGGCGCGGACCGCACGCGCTACCTCATCCCGCTGAACAACCTCGCCAGCATCCGCGAACAGATGGGCGACTACGCCGGCGCCGAGCGCGCCCTGCGCGAGGTGCTGGATCTGTCCGAAGCGGCCGACGGCGCCCACGACGACCCGCGCTTCGTCACCTTCCGCCAGAACCTCGGCCGCACCCTGATGCTGGAGGGCAGACTGGACGACGCCTGGCCGCTGCTGTCGCGCGACATCCCCGGCAGCAGCGACGCCAGCGAGATCCGCATGGAGCGCGCCCGCCAGTTGCTGCACGAAGGCGAATGGATGCGCCGCCGCGGACGCCACGCCGACGCGCATGCCTACCTCGCACGCGCTGCCGCGGCCTTCGATGCCCTCTACCCGCAGCCGCACGCGCGCCACGGCAGCATCGCCCGCGCGCAGGGCCTGCTGCTGCGCGATGAAGGCCGCCTGGCCGAGGCGGAGGCGGCCCTGCGCCGCGCCAGCGAGATCCTCGACGCCAAGGCCGGCA
>DAOOVM010000205.1:3349-5558 GCA_035370085.1 Rhodanobacteraceae bacterium
GAACCGATCGGCGATCCGGTCAGCTTCCACTGCCGCCCGGCGCCGGACGTGCTGCCGCATCCCGAAGCCGTGCTGCTGACCGGCATCACGCCGCAGCAGTGCGTGCGCGACGGCCTGATCGAAGCCGAGTTCGCCGCGCGCGTGCACGAGGAACTGGCGGCCCCCGGCACCTGCGGCGTCGGCTACAACTCCATCCGCTTCGACGACGAGGTCACGCGCCACCTGCTGTACCGCAATTTCTACGATCCCTACGCGCGCGAGTGGGAGCACGGCAACTCGCGCTGGGACCTGATCGACCTCGCCCGCCTGGCCTACGCGCTGCGCCCGGAGGGCATCGCCTGGCCGCGGCGCGAGGACGGCACGCCCAGCTTCCGCCTGGAGGACCTGGCCCGCGCCAACCACCTGCAGCAGGCGCGCGCCCACGACGCCGTGTCCGACGTGCAGGCGCTGATCGCCCTCGCCCGCCTGTTGCGCGTGCGCCAGCCGCGGCTGTGGGAGTTCTACTTCGCCCTGCGGCGCAAGCAGCGCGCCTTCGAGTTGCTCGACGTGGCGCGCATGGCGCCGGTGCTGCACGCCTCCTCGCGCTATCCGGCAAGCCGCGGCTGTCTGGCCATGGTGGCGCCGCTGGCACAGCACGCGACGCAGGCCAACGCGGTGATCGTGGTGGACCTCGACGCCGATCCCGCCGCGCTGCTGCAACTCGACGCCGAGGCGGTCGCCGCGCGGGTGTTCAGCGCGCGCGATGCCCTGCCCGAGGGCGTGCAGCGCATTCCGCTGAAACTGGTGCACGCGAACAAGTCGCCGGCACTGGCACCCCTCACGGTGCTCAGTGGCGTGGACACCGCGCGCATCGGCCTGGACGTCGAGCGCTGCCTGCGCCACCTCGAGCGCCTGCGCGCGGCCGAGGGGCTCGCCGCCAAGGTGCAGCGCGTGTTCGCAGCGCCCGCCGAGGGCGCCGCACCCGATCCGGAACTCGCGCTCTACGCCGGCTTCCTGCCCGACGCCGATCGGCGCCTGCTGCGCGAGGTGCGGCAGGCGCCGCCGGCGGAGCTCGCGCGCCGCCAGTTCGCCTTCCGCGACGCGCGCTATCCCGAACTGCTGTTCCGCTACCGCGCACGCAACTGGCCGGACACCCTGGACAGCGCCGAACAGGCGCGCTGGCAGGCCTTCCGCCGCGCCCGCCTGGACGGCACGAACGGCCTCGGTGGACTGGACCTCGAGGCATATTTCCGCATCATCGCCGCCCTGCGCACCGACCCGGCCGCCGCCGGCAAGGGCGACCTGCTCGACGCCCTGGAGGACTGGGGCCGCGCGCAGGACTGAATCCACGGAGTCCCCGCACGTGACCACGCCCTATTTCACCCAGGCCAGCTTCCGCTTCCTCAAGGACCTGGCCGCACACAACGACCGCAGCTGGTTCGCGGCGCACAAGGACCGCTACGAGGCGCACGTGCGCGAACCCTTCCTGCGCCTCATCGCCGACCTCGCCGCGCCGCTGGCCACGATCAGCCCGCACCTGCGCGCCGACGCGCGCAAGCAGGGCGGTTCGCTGTTCCGCCTGCACCGCGACACGCGTTTCGCCAACGACAAGACGCCCTACAAGACCTGGGCCGGCGCGCGCCTGTTCCACGAGCGCTCGCGCGACATCGAAGCGCCGTCCTACTACATCCACCTGCAGCCCGGCGACTGCTTCGCCGGCGGCGGCGTGTGGCACCCGCAGCCGGCGACACTCAAGCGCATCCGCGACTTCCTCGTCGACAATCCGGAGGCGTGGAAGCGCGCCACGCGCTCGCGCGCCTTCGCCGCGCACTACCGCTTCTGGGGCGAGAGTCTGACGCGCCCACCTCGCGGCTTTCCCGCCGATCATCCGCTGCTCGACGACCTCAAGCGCAGGAACCAGGCCGCCGGCTGCGCGCTGGATGCGGCGCTGATGTGTTCGGGCGAACTGCGCCCCGTGCTGGTGGACCACTTCCGCCGCCTGGCGCCCTTCATCGACTACCTCTGCGCCGCCCTCGACCTGCCCTTCTGACGGGCAGGGATCGCCGCGGCACGGCGGCCCATGCTGCAGCGCATTAAAACGGACGTTTGACTTCCCGCCGTACACATTGGTACGGTGCGCCCGCCGTCGCGGCCGCCCGGGAGGGGGCAAGGCCGCGCCGGCGGGGTCATTACGCGCTCCGGTCCATCGCCGGCAACGGCAAGGACGCCA
>DAOOVM010000206.1:0-5546 GCA_035370085.1 Rhodanobacteraceae bacterium
ACCAGATCACCGCCTTCCACCCCGGCGCGATGATGCGCAGCTACGAGAACCACGTGCGCGACGTGGCCGGCGTGAGCTTCGGCATCGTCAGCCCGGACGGGCGCGAAGCCATGCTGCAGAACGCCGACGAGTTCGCCGATCTGGGTGTGCCCTTCATCTTCGATCCGGGCCAGGCCATGCCGCTGTTCAACGGCGACGAGCTGCGCCGCTTCATCGAGCAGGCCGACTACGTCACGGTGAACGACTACGAGTCCAACCTGTTGCAGGAGCGCACCGGCTGGAACGAGGCCACCATCGCCAGCAAGGTGAAGGCCTACATCACCACGCAGGGGCCGCGCGGCTCGCGCATCTATGCCGGCGGGCACGTGCACCAGATTCCGCCGGCGCACGAGCGCCGCGTCACCGATCCCACCGGTTGCGGCGATGCCTATCGCGCCGGACTGATCTTCGGCCTGATGCGCGGCTACGACCTGCCCACCTGCGGGCGCATGGCCTCGCTCATGGGCGCGCTCAAGGTCGAGTTTCCCGGCACGCAGAACCAGCGTTTCACCTACGACGAATTTGCCGACCAGTTCCGCCAGCAGTTCGGCTACGCGCTGGAGTGAGGGCGCGGCGCGGCGCCGGTCAGCCGCCGGCGTCCTTCAAGGCCTCGTCGGTCTTGTCCTTCTGGTCGTCGACCACGCCCTGCACCGCCTTGGCCTTGTCCAGCGCCTTGAGCTGGGTGTCGATGACGGTCTTCTGCGGCGGTGGCGGCGGCGCGGCCGCCGGTGTCGCCGCGGGCTTGTCACCGCCGCCGCAGGCACCCAGCAGCAGGCCGAGCAGGAATGGGGCAGGGGCGAGTCGGCGCATGCGGCATCTCCGGCGGGGGTTCGGCTACAGTCTGCGCCGCGACCACCGCAGCGACAAGCGAGGACGGCATGAACGAGAGCGCACGCTGGCGCCTGGACGGCCAGGTGGCCCTGGTCACCGGGGCCAGCAAGGGCATCGGCCTGGCCTGTGCCCGTGAACTCGCCGGACTGGGCGCGCACCTGCTGCTGGTGGCGCGCGATGCGGACCACCTCGACGGCGTGCGCGCCGAACTGGCGGAGGAGTTTCCCGGCAGCGAGGTGCGGGCTTTCGCCGCCGACCTGGCCGACGGCGAGCAGCGCCTGGAGTTGTTCGACTGGATCGCCGACCTGGACGCGCCGCCCTCCCTGCTGGTGAACAACGCCGGCGGTAACCTGCGCAAGCCGTCGGTGCTGGATTACAGCCCCGACGATCTGCGTACCCTGGTCGAGCTCAACGTCGTGTCGGCCTTCGCCCTGTGCCAGCTCGCCCATGCGCACCTCGCCGCCCACGGCCAGGCGGCCATCGTCAACATCGGCTCGGTCTCCGGGCTCACCCACGTGCGCACGGGGGCGCCCTACGGCCTGACCAAGGCGGCGCTGACGCAGCTGACGCGCAATCTCGCCTGCGAATGGGCCGGCGACGGCATCCGCGTGAACGCCGTCGCGCCCTGGTACATCCGCACGCAGCGCACCGAGGGCGCCCTGTCCGATCCCGACTACCTCGACGAGGTGCTGGCGCGCACGCCGATGGGGCGCATCGGCGAACCGGAAGAGGTGGCTGCCGCGGTGGCCTTCCTGTGCCTGCCGGCGTCGAGCTACATCACCGGCGAATGCATCGCCGTGGACGGCGGTTTCCTGCGCTACGGCTTCTGACGTTGCGGCCATCGATGGCCGGAAACGGCCAGTCCGGGTCGCCGGCCCGCGCTAGCATGCGCCGGCGATGCCGACCACGACACCCGCCCTGAACCTGGACCGCCGTGCCTGCGAGCGCGTGCGCCGTACGCGCGATGCGCGCTTCGACGGGCTGATCTACATCGGCGTCACCTCCACCGGGATCTATTGCCGTCCGGTGTGCCCGGCGCCGGCACCCAAGGCGCGCAACGTCGTGTATTTCGCCACCGCGGCTGCGGCCGCGGCGGCAGGGCTGCGTCCCTGCCTGCGCTGCCGCCCGGAACTGGCGCCCGGTGCGCCGGCCTGGCGGGCTCGCGACGATCTGGTGCGCGGTGCGCTGCGCCTGATCGAACAGGGAGCACTCGATGCCCAGCCGCTCGCTGCCCTCGCGGCGCGCGTGGGCGTGGGCGAGCGCCACCTGCGCCGTCTGTTCGCCGATCAACTCGGCGCCAGCCCGCAGCAGGTCGCGGCAACGCGGCGGGTGCTCTTCGCCAAGCGCCTGCTCAGCGACACCGGCCTGCCCATCGCCGCGGTGGCCCAGGCCGCCGGCTACGCCAGCCTGCGCCGCTTCAACGCCGCCTTCCGCGCCGCCTATGGAATGGCCCCGCGGCAGCTGCGCCGGCCGCGCCCGGGCAGCGTCACGGGTGGTGGCACCGACACCACGCTGGCCGAGCACGCGCTGCGCCTGCCCTGCCGTGCGCCCTTCGACGCGGCGGCGCTGTTCGACTTCTTCGCCCGCCGCGCCGTCCCCGGCATCGAGCAGGGCGGCGTGGACCACTACGCCCGGGGCTTCGTCTTCGAGGGCGAGGCCGGCACGCTGCGCCTGAGCGCCCTGCCGGGCGAGTCCGCCGTGCTGCTGCGCGTGCGCCATGCGCGGCCGGCCGCGCTGCTGGAGGTCGCCACGCGCGTGCGGCGCCTGTTCGATCTCGACGCCGATGCGGCGGCCATCCATGCCCAGCTCGCCATCGACGCGTGCCTGCGCGCGCTGCTGCGCCGCTTTCCCGGCGTGCGCGTGCCCGGCGCCTGGGACGGCTTCGAGCTGGCCGTGCGCGCGGTGCTCGGGCAGCAGGTGACGGTGGCGGCGGCTCGCACCCTGGCCGCGCGTCTGGTGGCGCGCCACGGCGTGCCGCTGCGTGGCCAAGTCGCGCCCGGCCTGGACCGCGCCTTCCCCGCGCCGGCGGCCCTGGCCCAGGCTGACCTCGAAGGCCTGGGATTGACCCGCGCCCGCGCCGCCACGCTGCGCACCGTCGCGCGTGCCTGGTGCGAGGGCGCGGTGGACTGTCGACCCGAGCAATCGCTGGAGCGCTTCATCGCGCGCTGGACCGCCCTGCCCGGCGTGGGCGCCTGGACCGCGCACTACCTGGCCCTGCGCGCGCTCGGGCACCCCGACGCCTTTCCGGCTGGCGACATCGTGCTGCGCAAGGCCCTGCAGCCCGGCACCACGCTCACGGCCACGGCATTGGAGCAGGCGAGCCAGGCCTGGCGGCCCTGGCGCGCCTACGCCGTGCTGCTGCTGTGGCGCGGCGCCGCCCCGCCCGAGCGCAGCCGGCCGTCACGCCAGCGCCGGCGAGGCGGGCGATGACGGCTATGGTCTACGATTTCCTCGCCACGCCGATCGGCCGCCTACTGCTGGCGGGCGACGCCGCCGGCCTGCGCTGCATCGCCTTCGAGGATGCGCGCCAGGCCGGGTGCATCGGCGCCGGCTGGCGCCACGATGCCGGCGCCCTGCGCAGCGCGCGCGAGCAGCTGGCCGCCTGGTTCGCCGGCGAGCTCACGGTCTTCGATATCGCCCTGGCGCCACAGGGCACGCCATTCCAGCGCGCAGTGTGGGCGCAACTGCAGCGGCTGCCCTACGCCGGCACCATCAGCTACGGCGAGCTGGCGCAGCGCCTCGGCCGCCCGGCGGCCCGCCGCGCGGTGGGCGCTGCCAATGGCGCCAATCCCCTGCCCATCGTTGTGCCTTGCCATCGCGTCATCGGCGCCGATGGCCAGCTCACCGGCTTCGGTGGCGGCCTCGCGCTCAAGCGCTGGCTGCTGCAGCACGAGCGCCGCCATGCAGCGCCACCCTTCGCCCTGGCACCATAGCTGACCGCGTGCCGGCCGCCCACCGCGTTGCCGGCACCTCATCCACAGGCGCTGTGGAGAGCCCCCCGGAAAACCCTGTGGACAGATTGCGCCAGCCCAGTCCCGGCGCGGCCTGCGCCCGTCTTGGCGAAATCTTGACCAAGCCGATTGCTCCGTCCACAGCGCCTGTGGACAAGGCTCTGGACAAGCCTGTGCAGCGATCGCTTCGCGCCTGCGGCGGTGCGGCTCAGGGCGGGACTGGCGAGAAAATCGCCAGGCGCGCCGTCGCGCTGCGACATTGGCTGCATAAAGTATTTTGCGGCATCCCGGTCTGTGGACAAGTCCGTGGACAGGCCTGTGGATCGATGGCGCGAGGCCGCATCGTGGCGCGGCCCGGCTGTGGATGGCCGCGGCCTCAGGGGCAGCCGGAGAGTCGTTCCGTGAGGCGCCGCAGGCGGGCCTGCAGGGGCGGACGGTCCTCCTGGAAGCTGCGCCGCAGCTTCGCCTGCAGCGTGTCGACTTCCCCGCGCAGCGCGGTGCAGGCAGCGTCGGCGTCGAGCCGGCGGCAGTCGTCCTGCACCATGACGTAGCTCGCGGCGAGATCGCCACGCGGTCCCGGCGCCGCCACTGGCGGGCGCGACAGCTCGGAGGCAGAGATCCCCAGACGCCCGCGGTTGCCGTAGGCGCGGTCGATGCCGCTGGGCGGGTAGCCGAGGACGCCCAGGGGCATGGCGTAGGGAGGGCCCGCGCCGTCCTCGCTGTAGTAGCGCTCGCCGTCGGGGCGGACGCAGAGATAGAACTCCGGTGCGGGCCGGGCTGGCAGTGCGGCCGCCGGCGCCTCCATCGCGGGAGCGGTCGCGGTGGCCTCGGCTGTCGAGGCCGCGGCCGCTGCGGTGTCGGGCGCGGTGGCCCCGGCCCGGTAGTGGAAGGCCTCGGCCCGCGCGCCGACCGGGCAGGGCCGGTCCTGGAAGCTCACCGCGCCGTTGGCGTCCACACACTTGTAGCCCGTGCCGGCCGGCGCCAGCAGCGGATACATCAGCACGACGGCGGCGATGCCAGGCTTCATCGCGTACAGTCTACGGCCGTTCGCCGGCGCTGCGCCTGCGCGCTCTCTCTTCCTACCCAGCCTCGACCTCCACCATGATCGACCTGTTCAGTGACACCAAGACCCGTCCCACCGCCGCCATGCGCCAGGCCATGGCGACGGCCGAGGTCGGCGACGAGCGCGCCGGCGAGGACCCCACGGTCAATCGCCTGGTGGCGCGCTGCGCCGCGCTGCTGGGCAAGCAGGCGGCGATCTACCTGCCCTCGGGCACGATGTGCAACGAGATCGCCCTCGCCGTGCACTGCCGCCCGGGCGACGAGGTGCTGTGCGACATGACCTCCCATCTGATCGGCTTCGAGGGCGGCGGACCCGCGGCGCTGGCGGGAGTCATGCTGAACCCGATCGCAGGCACCCGCGGCGTCTTCGACGCCGCACAGTTGCGTGCCAGGCTGCGTCCGGACCGTCCGCACGCGCCGCGCCAGCGCCTGGTGGCGGTGGAACAGACGGCCAACCTCGGCGGCGGCACGGTGTGGCCGCTGGCCACGCTGCAGGACGTGGCGGCCGTGGCGCGGGAGCGTGGGCTGGCCACCCACCTGGACGGGGCGCGCCTGTTCAATGCCGCCGTGGCTAGCGGCATCGACGTGGCTACCTGGTCGGCGCCGTTTGACTCGGTCTGGGTGGACTTCTCCAAGGGCCTGGGCGCGCCCGGTGGTGCGGTC
>DAOOVM010000207.1:0-5535 GCA_035370085.1 Rhodanobacteraceae bacterium
AGTCCTCCCTCACCGAGATCGTGGAGTTCCTGCGCGTGGCCGTGCTGCTGCTGCACGCCGAGCTGCAGGGCGCGCCGCCGCGGCGTGCCACGGTGCATTGATGATCGCCCTGGCCGAGTACGCCCGCCGCCGTCGCCAGCTGATGCGCCTGGTGGGCCGCGAGGCCATCGTCGTCGTGCCCGCCGCCCCGGAGCGCCTGCGCAACAACGACGCCACCTATCCCTACCGGCAGGACAGCGATTTCCACTACCTGTGCGGGTTTCCCGAGCCGGATGCGGTGCTGGCCCTGGTGCCCGGGCGGCGCCACGGCGAGACCATCCTGTTCTGCCGCGAGCGCGATCCCGAGCGCGAGGCCTGGGACGGGCCGCGCGTCGGACCGGAGGATGCGGTCGCGCGCTACGGCCTGGACGACGCCTTCCCGATCGAGGACATCGACGACATCCTGCCCGGCCTCATCGAAGGGCGCGAGCGCGTCCACTACCACTTCGGCCGCGACAGCGAATTCGATCTGCGCCTGATCGGCTGGGTCAAGCGCGTGCAGGCGCTGCGCGGGCCGGATGCGCGCACCCCGCGCGAATTCGTCGCCCTGTCGCACCTGCTGCACGACCTGCGTCTGTACAAGTCGCGCGGGGAGTTGGCGCTGATGCGCCGCGCCGCGGCCATCGCTGCGGAGGGCCATTGCCGCGCCATGCGCCTGGTGCGGCCCGGACGTCACGAGCACGAGATCGAGGCCGAGTTGCTGCACGCCTTCCGCAGCGCCGGCGCCGTGCCCTCCTACGAGCCCATCGTCGGCGGTGGCGCCAACGCCTGCGTACTGCACTACCGCGCCAACAATGCGCCGCTGCGCGACGGCGACCTGCTGCTGGTCGACGCCGGCGCCGAGCTGCACTGCTACGCCTCGGATATCACGCGCACGTTTCCCGTGAACGGCCGCTACAGCGCCGAGCAGCGCGCGCTCTACGACCTGGTGCTGGCGGCGCAGCAGGCGGCAATAGCCGCCGTGCGTCCGGGCAAGCCCTGGAACGCCAGCCACGAAGCGGCGGTCGCCGTCATTGCGCAGGGGCTGTGCGACCTGGGCATTCTCAAGGGCGGTGCGCGCGAGGCCATCGACAGCGGCGCCTACCGGCGCTACTTCCCGCACAAGACCGGGCACTGGCTCGGCCTGGACGTGCACGACGTCGGTGACTACCGTGTCGACGGCGAGCCGCGCGTGCTCGAACCGGGCATGGTGCTGACGGTCGAACCCGGCATCTACATTCCGCCAGACGCCCGCGCCGTGGCGGCGAAGTGGCGCGGCATCGGCATCCGCATCGAGGACGACGTGGTGGTCACGCGCGGCGCGCCCGAGGTGCTCACCGGCGACGTGCCCAGCGCGGCGGCGGACATCGAAGCCCTCATGGCCGCGGCGCGCTGAGCGGCGCGGGCCCGACCGGATCGACGCCCATGCTCCTGCTCCGCTGCCTGCTCTCCCTGCTCGCCACCGCCTCCGGCGGCGAGCGTCTGCACTACGGTCTGTTCGGCGACCTGCACCTGGTCCGGCCGGCGGCCGCGGCCGATGGAGCGGTGCTGTTCTTCTCCGACGCGGCCGGCTGGACCGTGCGCGAGGAAGCCTATGCGGTGGCGCTGGCCGACCGCGGCCAGCTCGTGGTCGGCATCGACACACCGGCCTACCTGACGACCCTTGGCGGCCTCAAGGGCGATTGCGCCTACCCGGCCGGCCACGTCGAGGAGGTGGCGCACTGGATCGAGCGCCACGAGCAGTTCGCCGACTACCGCGCGCCGCTGGTGCTGGGCCTGGGCAGCGGCGCCGGTTTCGCCTACGCCCTGGTCGCGCAGGCGCCAGCGGGGACGTTTGCCGGCCTGGTCACGCTCGGCTGGCGCGAGTCCCTGCGCCTGCCCAAGCCGCTGTGCCGCGGCGATGCCGGCACCGCCACCGCGCGGCTGGCGGGCGGAGTCCGCGTGGTGCCAGTGGCGCGTTTTCCCGCGCCCTGGCTGCCGCTGCCCTTTGCCGCGACCGATGCCTACGACGGCCTTGCCGCGCTGCGCCCCAGCGCGCTCGGTGCGCTGCCGGCGCTGTGGCGCGCCGCCACCGCTGCGCCGGCCGCGCCGTCGCCGCCGGCGGTGGCGGCGCGCGTGCAGCGCTGGCAGGCGCGCGGCGCGCCGCGCAGCGACGCCGTCGCCGGCGACGTGGCCGACCTGCCGCTCACCGACGTGGCCCCGCAGGGCACGCCGGCGGACAGCGTGGTGGTCCTGCTCACCGGCGACGGCGGCTGGGCCGGGCTGGACAAGGGCGTGGCCGAGGTGCTCGCGCAGCAGGGCGTGCGCGTGGTGGGCTTTTCCACCCTGCGCTACTTTTGGCAGACGCGCGCCCCGCAGGAGGCGGCCGACGCGCTCGGCCGCGTCATCGCCCACTACGCCGCGCAGGCGCCGACGGCGCGTTTCGTCGTGGTCGGCTATTCCTTCGGGGCGAGCCTGGCACCGGTGGTGGTCAACCGCCTGCCGCAGGCGGTGCGCGCGCGGGTGGCGGCGCAGGTCCTGATCTCGCCGGATGCGGATGCGGTGTTCGAGATCAAGGTGGGCGACTGGTTCGGCAGCGCCCGCCACGAGGGCAGCCTGCCCATTGCGCCGGAAGTGCTGCGCAGCCCGGTGCCGGTCTACTGCGTGCACGGCGAGGACGAGGACGATAGCGCCTGCGCGCAGCTCGATTCGTCCCACGTCCAGGTGCTGAGTCTCCCGGGCGGGCACCACTACGACGGCGATTACGCGGCGCTCGGGCGCCTGATCGCCGAGCGGATCGCGCGCTGAGGGCGCGCGCGGCAGCGGGCGCGGCTGGGGCATAATCGGTCTGTCTCCAGGGGGTGGTCGGTTTTCGTGCGCGCGGTCATCGCGGCGGTACTCATCAGCATCGTGACTTCGTTGCGCGCGGCCGCGCCGGAGTCGCCGCGACCGCTCGATCTGTTCGACCTCGGCGCCGCCTCTTTCACGACCTTCTCCGCGCGCGACGGCCTGCCCGACGGCGTTGCCACCTCGATCCTCACCGACCGCGATGGCTTCGTCTGGGTCGCCACTTCGCAGGGCCTGGCGCGCTACGACGGCCAGCGCTGGCGGCTGAGCGACGATGCGGTGGCGCGGCAGCCCCTGGGCGAGCTGTTCCTCGATGCCGACGGCGTGCTGTGGTGCGCCTTCCGCGAGCGGGGCCTGGCGCGCTACGACGGCAGCCATTGGCGCATGGAGGCCAACCTGCCGACGACGCACCTGCGGCGACTGGCGGCCTCGCGCGACGCCGTCGGCCGCGCGGTGCTGTGGGCGCTGAGCTGGGATGCCGGTCTGTGGCGACGCGAGGGCGAACGCTGGGTGGCGGATCCAGACAACGCGCAGCTGCCCCAGGGCGCCCTGCTCGCGCTGGCGCAGACGCAGCAGCTCGGCGGCCGCGAACGCCTGTGGCTGGGCACCTTCAACGAAGGCCTGTGGTACCGCGAAGACGGTGCCTGGCGGCGTTTCGTTGCGCCGGATTTCGATCCCGCGCAGATCGAGCAGCTGTTCGTGACCACGCACGAGGGGCGCGAGGCGCTGTGGATCGCCGCTTTCGGCGGCGGACTGTGGCGCCTGGATGCCGGCGGCCTGCGCTCCTGGCGCGCCGCCCGCGGCGAGCTGCCCGGCGACGACGTCTACGTCATCGGCGAAAGCACGCTGCCGGACGGCGCGGCGGCGATGTGGGTGGCGACGCGCTCGGGCCTGGTGCGCGTCTACGAAGACCGCGTGCAGGTGTTCGACCGCCGCCACGGCCTGCCCGGCGATGCGGTGCGCGGCCTGCAGGTGTGGCACAGCCCGCAGGGCGGCGACGTGCTTTGGCTGGCCACCGAGGGCGGGGTGGCGCGCACGCTGGTGCAGGCCGGGCACTGGCGCACCGCCTCGCTGCTGGGCGCGCGCAGCATCGGGGTGTTCGCCGTGCATGTGGAGCCCGATGGGCGCGGCGGCGAGCGCCTGTGGGTCGGCGCCAGCGGCGATGGCCTGGGTCTGTTCGAGGACGGGCGCTGGCGCGTTTTCGGCGCCGGCCCGGGGCTGCTGCCCGATTCCAACATCCGCTGGATCGGCCGCGCGCCGCCCTGGTCGGGCGACACGGCGCTGTGGCTCGGCCTCCACTACGGCCACCTCGTCCGCGTCGATCCGGGGCCGCGCTTCACCTCGGTGCCGACGCCCTGGGAGAGCGATGCCGGCCAGGCGGTGATGGATGTGCTGTGGCGCCGACACGCGGGCCAGGTCGAGCGCTGGGTGGCGACGCGCCAGTCCGGCCTCTACCGCGAGCGCGCCGGCCGCTGGACCCAACTGCGCCCGGCCGCGGCGCAGGGACAGTGGCGCACGGTGCAGTTGCTCAATCAGGTCGACGCCGCGGGGCGCGATTGGCTGTGGGCCAGCAGCGAGCAGGGTCTGGCGCGCTACGACGGCGAGGAGCTGGTCCTGCTCGGTCGCGAACTCGGCCTTGCGGACGTCGATTTCCGCGGCCTCAGCCTGATTCCCGATGACGCCGGCCGACCGGTGCTGTGGATCGGCACCACGCACGGCGGCATCGCGCGCCTGCGCGTGGACGATCCGCGCCATCCGCAGCTCCTGCCGGGCGACGACCTGCCGCCGCCGCCCGATGCGACCGTGTACAGCGCGCTGCCCGATCGCCAGGGACGCATCTACCTGTGCAGCAACCGCGGCGTGCAGCGCCTGACGCCGCGTCCCGGTGGCGGCTGGAGCGCGCAGACCTACACCCGCGCCGACGGCATGGTGCACGAGGAGTGCAACACCAACGCGCAGTGGGTCGACGCCCACGACCGCTACTGGACCGGCACGCTCGGCGGTCTGGCGGTGTTCGATCCGGGCGGCGACGAAACCGACACCGTGGCCAAGCCGCTGCGCCTGACCGAACGGCGGCTGGACGGGGTGGCGGTGAACCTCGCGCAGAGCGCCGTGCCGGCCGGCGTGCGTGAACTGCGCATCGGCTACGCCCTGCTGTCCTGGCAGCGCGAGGGCGAATCGCGCTTCCGCACCCAGCTCATCGGCTACGAGGACCAGCCCGGGCCGTGGGAGGCGCAGAACTACCGCAGCTTCAGCGGTCTGCGCGCCGGCCATTACGTCCTGCGGGTGGAGGCGCGCGACTATGCCGGCAACGCCAGCGCGCCGCTGCAGGTGCCGATCGACGTGGCGCCGCTGTGGTGGGAACGGGTCAGCGTGCGCCTCGCCGGCGCGCTGGCCCTGCTGGTCCTGGGCTATGCCGCGGTCGCCTGGCGCACGCGCAGCCTGCGCGCGCAGCGCGCCACCCAGGTGGAGTTCACGCAGACGGAGTAGAACTTGTACTGGATCGCCTCGTCGCACAGCTTGTCCACCTGGGCCTGGGTGGACTCGGGCTTCAGCAGGGTGTGGTCGATGTACTTGGCCAGCTCGGCCAGGGGCACGCCGGCCGGCCCCGCCCCGGCAGCGATGCCGCCTGCGGAGGCGCCCGCCGCGGGTTTCGCGCCGCCCTGGGCGTCCTTCAGGCGCGCCAGCACT
>DAOOVM010000208.1:0-5507 GCA_035370085.1 Rhodanobacteraceae bacterium
AAGTTCACCGTCACTGACAGATATAACGCCCAGGGAAAGGCGGATGCGTTTATCAGGACGCTGATTGATGGCGAGCAGAAGGCAGAAGACACTGCTGCGCCGCAAGACGCAGCCGAGAAGCGGTTTAATGTTCCAACGCCCCCAACATGGGATTACCGCTTAAAACAGCGAGGCGGCAGCACCTATCTAATCCCCCCAGTCGGCCAAGCCTTCACGCCGGAAACGCGCAGCGCTTTGCGTGACTGGGCAAGAGATGCTGGTTACTTTGCAAGCATCATCACGGACAACGAGGTTTCCGTGGCTGCTGTGACGGGGGGGCCTTCCTTGGACTACATTGTGGATGGAGTCAAGGAGCAAGCCTATGGGCGGCAGGCCGACAAAGAACGTTCCGCTATGCTGCAGAACGCCACAGGCCCCCGTCGCGACCCTACCAAAGTCTCGATGTTCCACCCGTATGAAGACGGCGACATCGTGGCCATCGACGGCCAGGACTGGACTGTCAAGCAGGACACCCCCGGCTGGTATCTGACCAACACCGGGAATTGGCGCGGGACTCACCCGACCATCCGCAACATCAAGGCGATGGCTGACCTGATCCGAGAGGTTGAGCAGGCGGCAACGGCAAGTCCCGCAGCGCAACCCGAAGCCCCCAAGCTGACCCCAGCCGAAGCCAAATCCCTGATGGAATGGCAAGACATGGGCCAGAAGGATGGCGTCAAGACGCACGCACTGACGTTCTACGAATCACAAGCCGACAAGGATGCCAAGCGCGGCCGGATGATTGTTGCCAAGGTGACCAAGGGCGACCGCAGTGCAAACAATTGGATGGTTGAAGGTGACGATAAGCCGCTTGCCGTGCTTGGCATGGCGAAGAAGCGCGCCGAAGAAATCGGCATGGCCAAGGCTGTGGCGGATGGGTTTGTTCAAGAAGTCAACCCTTTCGCAGAATATGACGCCATAGCCAAGCAGTACGGATACGAAGTCCGGCCTGACGGGATGATTGGTAAAGATGGCAAGTTCCCTGGTCCAAAGGTTTCCATTCAAAAGGGAAGGCTGCGTGTCGAAAGCAGCGCCGGGAATTTGCTTGGCAGCTATTCACAGACACCCGCCAGCATTGGCAAGTTCTTGGAAGCGTTTTGGTACGCAGAGAAGCTAGACCAGACCGCACCAAAGCCAACGGCAGACGCAAAACCAGCGGCGGCAAACGACCGCAACGCCTTCACGCTGCAGCGCTTGAACCCAGAGACTGATCGCATGGAGCCGGTCACGTTCCAGCGTGGCGAAACTGTCAAGATTGCGGCGGGGAAGCGACCATACCCCACTGGCGTCATCACAGGAATTTCGCACGCCGAACGCAAGTTCAGGGTGGACGGCAACGAATATGGGCATGATTTTGGCTACGCCTACAAGGCCGACTTCGATGAACTTGCCCGGCCGCGCCAAGAGGTTGATGCCAGCCTCAACACTCTGGAGCAGCGTCTGAATGAAGGCAACGCCATCCAGTCGGAGGGCTTCATTCGATCTGCCAAAGAAGTCATTGAGCGCAACAACTTGGGAGACTATGCGAAAGACCGCATGACCCAACTTGCGCGCCGCGCCGCAGATGTGAGCAAGTCGGTGTTGGACAAGATGCGTGCAGCCAAGGCCGAAAAGGAGCAGGCCGATGCGCAGAAACGCGCAGAAGATCAGGCGAAAGTCGCAGAACCGAAGCCGCCCATCGAAATGACGATGGACGAGTGGAAGGCTGTCTCAAAGGACTTCAAGGGGATGATCGACGGCAAGCGCACTGTGATGCGCGAGGGCGGTATGCGGTTTGTGACCATCATCCCGTCCAAGGCTGAAGACAGCAAGACGCCCACCGTTGATGCCCACGACGCCCTGATGGCCAGCGTGCGCGAAGGAAGGGCAACGCCCGATCAGTTCAAATCTGGCTTCGAGGCGGTGGTGGCCGGCAAGGAAGCCATCAAGGCCGAGCTGTCGGCCAAGACCAAGGCGCAGTTGCTGGAGGTGGGCGGCCCGCAGGTGCAGTGGCGCCACGCCAACAGCACGAAGCCGGACATCGTGGATGCCGTCTATCACGAGATGCTTCGCGACTATGCGCTGGGTGAGACCATCACCCATGGTCTCGCGCGCGATAGCTACCAGAATGCCGTGCGCCGCATGGTGGAGGCAACGGACGCGGACAAGCTGGCGCAGTTCGTCAAGGAGCGCGAGACTGAGCTGCAAGAGGTGAAGGCGCGCGGCGAGGCCAGGGCACAGGCGCTGGAGAGCCCGCAGTCGCTGAATGATTACCGGCAGTTCGTCGCGCACCACATGCAGACCCATGGCGAGACGCGCATGCAGGCGTTCATGCGCCTGACGCCCGAGCAGCGCGTGCGCTACGACGCGCTGGAGGCCGAGGGCACGAAGGCCCAGCGCGAGCAGGCCAAGGCCACGGCAAAGACAGCGGTGGCCGCTGCCGGGCAGGCCGTGGCTGGCGAGGTGATCGCAACCAAGCACACCAAGCTGGGCCATGATTTGTTCGTGGTGCAACTGGCCGAGCGCGTGAGCCGCGAGGATTACGAGACGCTGAACGCCAGCGCCCGGCGCATGGGGGGCAGCTACAGCAGCTACCGTGGTGGCGGCGCGGTGCCGGGTTTTCAGTTTCGCACGCGCGAGGCGGCCGAAGCCTTCCAGAAGCTGGTGACCGGCGACGCGGCGGATGCGCAGGCGCTGGCCGAGGCGCGCCGCGATGCCTTCGCCGACGACCGCAGCCAGTCCGCCGCCGAGCGGCTGCGCAGCATGGCCGATGCGATGGACGCGCGGTCCGACGAGTCGATGGGCCGGGAGCGCCTGGCCAACACGGAGCGCCGCGCGCGCTTTGCGGCCAGTGCCGAGGCCGCCACCCGTGCCGACAAGGCGCTGGCGGGCACGATGCGCAACCTGGCTGCCGCCATCGAGGCGGGAACCACGAAGTTTCTGGACGCCGTGCGGCAGAAGGTTCAGGTGGAGTCGCTGAGCGCCTACCTGCGCAGCGCCAAGGATGCGCAAATTCGCGCCAGGTACCCAAGCTACGCCGATCAGGAAAAGCACCGCGGCGAGCCGATGGACGCCGAGACGGTGGATTTCGCCGAGTTCCCGAGCTACACGGCCATGCGATCCGACCTGGCCGGCGTGGCGCGGCAGATGCTGGAGGTCGATGGCCTCAAGCAGCTGGGCCAGCGTCTGATGAGCGTGGCCGATGACGTGAGCGAGGCATACACCGCCTGGGCCAAGGACAATCTGCTGAGCGTGAGCCGCTTTGGCCGCGGGGACCAGTTGGCCGACTTCGTCAGCCGCGATGGTGCGGAGCGGGCCATGCGCCGCGCCGGCCTGGCGGATCGCGCCATCGTGCTGCCCATCAAGCGCGGCCAGAACCGCGTGGTGCTGGCGCCGAGCGAGGCCATGAAGCTGGGCCTGTGGCAGGGCGACGGCGACAAGCGCATCACGCTGTCGTCCGACTTCGGCCGCGAACTGGTGCAGGCGGTCGGCCGCCGCGCCGGCGGTCAGATCAAGCTGCCCTGGACGCTGGAGGCGGCGCTGGAACGTCGCAAGCGGCTGGAGGGCATGGGCATCTTCACGGCGCCCGAGTTCCGCTCCGCGCTGCGCGAGTTCGCCGGCCTGCAGCAGGCCATCGCCACGCCCGACAAGATCAAGGAGATGGAGCGGGCCATGATCGGCCGCGCCAATGACGGCCTCGATTTCTTCCCGACCAGTCCCGATGTGGTCCAGAGCATGCTGGATGCCGCCGAGATTCAGGACGGCATGGCGGTGCTGGAGCCGTCGGCCGGCATGGGCCACATCGCTGACGCCATCCGCAAGACCGCGGGGATTGATCCCGACGTGGTGGAACTGTCCGGAGCGCGGCGCGAACTGCTGGAGGCCAAGGGCTACAACATCGCCGGCAACGACTTCATGGCGATGACGCCGCGCAGCGGCTTCACGTTCGGCGACGTGTTCCGTGACGCCAACGGCGATCTTGGCGTGATGCGCGGATCGGGCGGCATGGGAAGTGGGCGCGTGGGCTTCCAGCCGCTCGATGCCAGCCGACAGCCCGACGCCCGCAACGCGCGCTGGGTGAACCGGGACGAGCTGACGGGCGTCGAGCACCGTGGCGCGGACAGCGGCTACGACCGCATCATCATGAACCCGCCGTTCTCGGACGGCCGCGACATTCAGCACGTCCAGCACGCCTATGAACTGCTGCGCCCCGGTGGCCGGATCGTCGCCCTCATGGGCGATGGCGCGTTCTTCCAGTCGAACCGGCGGGCCGAGGCGTTCCGCGCGTGGCTGGATGAGCGTGGCGCCACCAGCGAGAGGCTGCCCGAAGGCTCGTTCATGGACCCGAGCCTGCCGGTGAACACGTCGGTGAACGCGCGCATGGTGGTGATCGACAAGCCGGTGGCCGGGCGACCCGGCATGAATGACGACGCCGCCTACATGGGCACGTCCGACAGTGATAACGCTGATCGTCAGTTCCGCGAGACGGAGAAAGCCTATGGCGGCAAGCCAGCCTACGACAAGGCTAAGGCCGCAGGCAAGACCAAGCTTACCTACGGCCAGTGGGTGCAGGTGCGCACGCCGAATTTCAAGGCGTGGTTCGGGGATTGGGAGGGTGACCCAAAGAACGCATCCAAAGTAGTCGATCCGGACACTGGCGAGCCGATGGTGGTGTATCACGGGACGAGGGCTGATTTCAGCGCGTTTGATCCCGAAGTGGCCGAGGATTCTGTCGGAGGATGGTGGTTCACCGATAACAACAACTACGCATACGGCATGGCGCACGGTGGTTGGGACACGCGCGGCGCGAAAGACCCAAACGCGGTGATTATGAGTGTGTATCTGCGCATGAATAATCCTATGCGCTATGACGTTTTCGCCGACGGAGTGCGTATCGCAGACGAGATTGGTGTTGATCGTCCCGAAGACTCAGACCAGGCAATGGCTTTGATTTCTGGAGGCATCGGCTGGGACGAAGTCGTGGCCGACATTGTTCGTGATGCGCAGCGCGCAGGGCACGACGGGCTGATTATTGAGAACTTCCAAGATGGCCGCTTGACTACATCGACCGCATACATTGCATCCAGTCAAGGACAAATCAAATCCGCCACCAGCAACAACGGCAACTTCGACCGCACTGACGTGCGAATCGACCACTTCGCCGCCAAACAGCGCCAGGCTGTCGGGACGCCGACCGACCGCGCGGTGATGGACATGGCCCGCGAAGGCCAGCCGGCGCGCGACATCCTGCGCCTGATTTCTGACACGTCCAAGAGCCGCTTCAACAAGCAGATCGCGCGCCTGCTGCTGAAAACCGGTATCACGCCCGAGGTGGTGTTTGCCGATGCTGACCTGGGCGGCGGCGATGGCTTCAAGTTCAAGGCCAAGTACAGCCGGGCCAATGACGCCATCACGATGACCGATGGCGCGCTGCGCCAGGCCGAGCAGATCGTGCTGCACGAGCTGATCCACGCGGCCACGCTCAAGGC
>DAOOVM010000209.1:0-5475 GCA_035370085.1 Rhodanobacteraceae bacterium
TTCAACGTGCTGCTGCAGGTGCTGGACGATGGCCGTCTGACCGACGGCCAGGGGCGTACGGTGGACTTCCGCAACACCGTCATCGCCATGACCTCCAACCTCGGCAGCCAGCTGATCCAGGAGATGGCGGGCAATGACGGCGAGGCAGCCTACACCCAGATGAAGGCGGCGGTGCTGGGCGTGGTGCAGGCGCATTTCCGCCCCGAGTTCATCAATCGTCTGGACGAGCTGGTGGTGTTCCATCCGCTGGAAAAGGCGCAGATCCGCCAGATCGCGCGCATCCAGACCGAAGGGCTGGCCAGGCGCATGGCCGAGCGGCAGCTGCGCCTGCAGCTCGACGAGCGCGTGCTGGACCTCCTGGGCAATGCCGGATTCGATCCGGTCTACGGCGCCCGTCCGCTCAAGCGCGCCATTCAGGAGCACCTGGAGAACCCGCTGGCGCGGGAAATCCTGGCCGGCCGCTTCGCCGCCGGCGACACGGTGCGGGTGGATGCCGAGGGCGGCAAACTGGTGTTCCGGCGCGAGCCCGCCAGCCAGGCGGCCTGACCCTTGAGCGCGGGGCGCGGATGGACCGCGCCCCGGCCCGGCTTGATTTTCCGCCCGGCGGCCGCATAGTGCGGCCCCGGTTGATCATCGGACCTGCCCGCCATGCCCATCTACGACTTCGAATGCCGCGAATGCGGCCACCGCTTCGAGCGCCTGCAGAAGCTGTCCGATCCTGATCCGGCGTCCTGTCCGCAGTGCGCCCGGGCCGCCGTGCAGCGCCGCGTCACCGCGCCGGCGTTCCGCCTCGCCGGCGGCGGCTGGTACGAAACCGACTTCAAGAAGGAAGGCGACAAGAAGCGCAACCTGGCCAGCAAGGACGAGGGCGGCGGCAGCAAGGCCGAGGCCGCGCCGTCCTGCAGCCCCGGCGGTTGCGCCAAACCCGACTGCGCCGCCTGACCGCGGTGAGCGGTCCGCGGTTGCCATGGTAGTGGCATCCGGCGTCAGCCGAGCGTGGCCGCCCGGAGGGCCGGGGTAGAGCGGCTACGGCGACGCGCCGCCCCCTTTCGTTCATCCGGCTTGTGCTTACACTAGCCGCACTTCCACCGTGAGGAGAGGGGCATGATCGGGCGTCTGGTTGTGGCGGGTGTGATTCTTGCCGGCGCGTTGGGCGTGGCGCCGGCGGCGCAGGCCCAGCGGAGCTATTACGACGGCCGCGGCGAGCAGGTCGAGTGCAGCAGTCGCGATTACCGCTTCACCCGCTGCAGTGTCGATTGGCGCGACGCGCGGCTGCTGCGGCAGACGTCCAATTCGCAGTGTGTCCGCGGGCGCACCTGGGGCGTGGATCGCAGCGGCCTGTGGGTGGACAACGGCTGCGCCGGCGTGTTCGCCGAGGCCGGCCGTGGACGCGACGACGGCCCGGGCTACGGTGGCGGTCCGGGTTACGGCGGCGGCAACTGGCGTCCCGGCCCCGATTGGGATCAGGACATCCGCTTCCGCTGCGCCAGTCGCGACTTCCGCTACAACATGTGCCAGGTCGACGTGGGCCGCGGCGGGCGCGTGTATATCGACCGCCAGATCTCCGACACGCGCTGTGTGGAAGGCCGCAACTGGGGCTTCAATCGCGCCGGCGTGTGGGTGGACGGCGGTTGCGAGGCGGACTTCGTGGTCGAGCGTCGCTGGCGCTGAGCCGGCGGTTACCGCAAGCACTACAACGCCCGCGCCAGCGGGCGTTTTCTTTGTCCGCCCTGGTCGCGGCCCCTGCAGGAGGCATCAAGGCATGCGTGGCAAGATCTTGGGCGGATGGGTGATCCTGGCGGCACTGGCCCCCGCCGGGCAGGCGGCCAACCTGCTGCAGAACCCGGATTTCGACACGGGTGCCGCCGGTTGGGCGGTGTCGACCACCGGCAATGCCGCAGTGACCTATGTCGCCAACGACGGCTCACCTGCGGCCGGCAGCGTGGACCTGTCGGGCACGGCGACCGTGCTCGATGTGGCGTCGGTGCAGATCTCCCAGTGCCTGACTGCGTTCGGACCGCCGCCCTGGGTGTTCGGTGCGCGCCTGCGCCAGCTCGCCGCCAGCTCCTCCTTCGCTATCACCGTGTCGGCGGAATTTCTGGCGTCGCCGAACTGCGGTCCGGGTCTGGGCGCCACGGGGGCCGCCAGCCCGGGTGTCACTGTGCCGGGCGTGCAGGGGCCCTATGTGCAGTACAGCGGGAGCGTCGCCGCCGATCCCCTGCCGGGCGGCGGACCAACACAGTCGGTGCTGGTGCGGGTGCTCCTCAGCTCCGACATCAGCGGCACGACCACCTACCGCCTCGACCAGGTCTATTTCGGCCCTCCCGGCACCACGCCCGTCGGCTTGACCGGTTTCGACGTGGAGTAGCTCGGGCACCCTGCCCGGCAGGCGTCCAGGTGCGGTCCTGTGCGAGCGTTCCGCGCCCGCCGGTTTGTTTGCAGCGCAACAAAATCCTCCGTAGGATGCCGGGCTCGCTTTTCCGGAACTCCCCGCATGCGCACCCATTACTGCGGCCTCGTGACCGAGGCCCTGACCGGACAGACCGTGACCCTCTGTGGCTGGGCCGATACCCGTCGCGACCACGGCGGCGTGATCTTCATCGACCTGCGTGACCACGAAGGCATCGTGCAGGCCGTGATCGAGCCCGACAATGCGGCGGCCTTCAAGGTCGCCGAAGGGGTGCGCTACGAGTTCTGCCTGCGCATCGTCGGCACGGTGCGCGCCCGCCCGGCGAGCCAGGTGAACGAGCGCCTGCGTACGGGCAAGGTCGAGGTCGTGGTGGACACGATCGAAGTCCTCAACGCGGCGGCGCCGCTGCCCTTCATGCTCGGCGATACCGCCGGCGAAGACGCGCGTCTGCGCTACCGTTACCTCGACATCCGCCGCCCGGACATGCAGCGCAAGCTGCGCATGCGCACCCGGCTGGTATCCGCTCTGCGCCACTATCTGGACGCGCGCGGCTTCCAGGACATCGAGACGCCGATCCTGACCAAGGCCACACCCGAGGGAGCCCGCGACTATCTCGTGCCCAGCCGCGTGCATCCGGGCGAGTTCTACGCCCTGCCGCAGTCGCCGCAGCTGTTCAAGCAGCTGCTGATGATGGCCGGCATGGACCGCTACTACCAGATCGCGCGCTGTTTCCGCGACGAGGACCTGCGCGCCGACCGCCAGCCCGAATTCACCCAGCTCGACATGGAGTTCGCCTTCGTCACCGAGCGCGACGTGCAGGATTTCGTCGAGGCGATGGTCCGCCACGTGTTCAAGGAGGTCGTCGACGTCGACCTCGCCGATCCCTTCCCGCGCATGACCTGGGCCGAGGCCATGCGCCGCTACGGCTCGGACAAGCCCGACCTGCGCATCGGCCTGGAGCTCACCGACGTGGCCGAGGCGGTCAAGCACGTGGAGTTCAAGGTGTTTTCCGGACCGGCCAACGACGCCGGCGGTCGCGTGGCCGCCTTGCGCGTGCCCGAGGGCGCGAGCCTGACGCGCAAGCAGCTCGACGACTACGGCCTGTACGTGGCCAAGTACGGCGCCAAGGGCCTGGCCTGGATCCGCGTGGACGACCTGGGCAAGGGGCGCGAGGGCCTGACCTCGCCCATCGTCAAGTTTCTCGATGATGCGGCCATCGAGGGCATCTTCCGCGCCGTGGGCGCGCAGACCGGGGACGTCATCTTCTTCGGCGCCGGCCCCTGGAATACCGTCAGCGATTTCATGGGCGCGCTGCGCCTCAAGGTCGGGCGCGACATGGGCCTGGTGGAAAACGCCTGGCGTCCGCTGTGGGTGGTCGACTTCCCCATGTTCGAATACGACCACGAGGCCGGGCGCTTCGTCGCCCTGCATCACCCCTTCACCGCGCCGAAGATCGACGACGTGGCCGATCTGAAAGCCAATGCGCGCAGCTCGGTCAGCCGCGGCTACGACTGCGTGCTCAACGGCAACGAGATCGGCGGCGGGTCGATCCGCATCCACCGTCCCGAGATGCAGAGCGCGGTGTTCGAACTGCTCGGCATCGGCGCCGAGGAAGCGCAGGCGAAATTCGGCTTCCTGCTCGAAGCGCTAAAGTACGGCGCCCCGCCGCACGGGGGCATCGCCTTCGGCATCGACCGCATCGCCGCGCTGATGGCGGGCACCGAATCCATCCGCGACGTCATCGCCTTCCCCAAGACCGCCAGTGCCCAGTGCCTGCTCACCGCAGCGCCCTCGACTGTGCCTGAGGCGCAGCTGCAGGAACTGCACGTGCGCGTGGTGAAGCCGCAGAAGGCCTGAGCGCAGCAGCGCCGCCATGGGCGAGCACGTCATCCTGCTGCACGGCATCTGGATGCGCGGCTTCAGCCTCGCGGCGCTGCGCCTGCGCCTGGACAAGGCCGGCTTCATCGCGCATGCCTTCGAGTACGCCAGCGTGGCGCAGGGACCGGGACCGAGCGTGGCGCGGCTGCTGCAGCGCATCCGCGATCTGGGTGCGGACTGCGTGCACCTGGTCGGCCACAGCCTGGGCGGATTGATCGCGCTGCAGGCCGCGCGCCAGGGTGGCCTGCCGCCGGGCAAGGTAGTGTGCCTGGGCTCGCCCCTGCGCGGCAGCGCCGCCGCGCGCGGCCTGTCGCGTTTTCCCGGGGGTGCCGTGGTGCTAGGGCGCAGCGGCGAGATCCTGCGCGAGGGGCTGGACGACTGGCAGGACGCCCGTCCCGTCGGCGTGATCGCCGGGCGCCTGCCCTACGGGCTCGGCGCCATCGTCGGCGCGCTGGGCGACGACCACGACGGCACCGTGGGTGTGGACGAAACGCGCCTGCCGGGCATCGCCGACCATTGCGTCGTGCCCGCCACGCACACGGGCCTGCTGTTCTCGACCGAGGCGGCCGAGCGCACGGTGGCCTTCCTGCGCGAGGGGCGCTTCACCCCGGCCCCGGCGGGCTGAGCCCGACCAGCGCAGCGGCTCGCGCCCGCTTGTCCAGTCTACCGGTTCCGCGGGCGGGCGCTTGACTTGCAGTGGCAGACGGCGGACCCTCTACGGTCCGCGTGAGGCGAACACGCGGCGATGCCGCTGTGCCTCGGGGAGCCTGCGCTCGAGGGCCCCTGCGAAACGGCGGTTCTTGCAGCCCGCGCCATCCATTCGGCGGGGCATGGATTCGTCGTTTGTTGGGGGTAAGCGAAAATGATCCAAGTACGTGAATTGCCGCGCGCAGTCCGGGGTGGGCTGGGCTTGGTCGGGGCCATCGCCCTGTCCTGTGCATCGACCGTCAGCATGGCCGCGGTGGTGTGCAACAACACCGCCATCTCCATTCCTGCCAACATCGATGGCGTCTACCTGAACCTGGTGACCGGCGCGACCGGCACCGCCGGCTCGGGCGTACCCGGTTGGGACATCAACCTATACCAGACGGGTGCATCGGCCCTGTACTTCTTCTGGCCGAGCACGCCCGCCAACACTGCGGGAGGCGTCTCCACCGCCACCGTCTACGATGCCCTGACCGCCGGCG
>DAOOVM010000210.1:0-5446 GCA_035370085.1 Rhodanobacteraceae bacterium
CGATCAGCACCTGACCCGTGGCCGGATCGCTGAAGCTGCCGCCGGCGCGGCCGTCCCAGAACAGCAGCGGCGCGTAGGCAGCGTTCACCGCCGAGGGCGACTTGCGCGACGTGACCTGCGCGGCCACGCCGAACAGGCTCGATGCGCCGTACAGCCCGCTGGCGTCGTGGGCGGACACGCCGGCCGAGCCGCGCACGTCGTCCGGCGTGCCGAACACCAGGTCGGCGCCGGGATTCCGTGTCGCCGCCCCGGCGGTGGCCGAGCGCGGATCGCTGCCGCCGCTGGCGGGGCGATGGCAGGTGCCGCAGGCGACGGTGCCGGTGAGCGAGAGCTGCTCGTCCCAGAACAAGGCCTGGCCGAGCTGGATCTTCGCCGGCGTCAGCGGATTGGCCGCGGGCACCGGCGGCGCGCCCAGCGGCTGCGGAGGCGGTGGCGGCGTCTGCGCCGCGGCGGCCAGCGACAGTCCCAGCAGGCCCGCGCCCAGCGCGGTGCGAACGGCGATACGCATGGTGTTCCCCTCCGGCATGCCGTCTCCCCGGACGGCGTCGAGGCCATGCTGGCGCTGGAATATGCAGCCAGTGTGCAGAGTCTCGGGAGATGGCGCGCAACTTGCCGCGCCGCGCGCCGCGCCGTAGCGTGGCGCAGCCGCGTCCGCGCGCCCCGCCGGGGCGGGCCGCGCTGTGCCCCGCCAGGAGAATGCAATGAAGACCGAACTGCTGTGGCTCGTGCTCGTGACGGCGATGACCGCCGTGCTGTGGGTGCCGTACATCCTCGACCGCATCCTGCGCTGGGGCCTGCTGCAGGCGGTGGGCTATCCGGCCAACCCGCCGGCGCAGTCGCCCTGGGCGCAGCGCCTGAAGGCCGCCCACGCCAACGCGGTGGAAAACCTCGTGGTGTTCGCGCCGCTGGTGCTGGTGGCACAGGCGACGGGCGTCAGCGACGCCGCCACCGTGCTCGCGGCGCAGGCCTATTTCTGGGCGCGCCTGGTGCACGCGGTGAGTTATGCGCTGGGCATTCCCTGGGTGCGCACCCTGGCCTTCGCCGCGGGCGTCGCCTGCCAGCTCACCTTCGCCGCGCGCCTGCTGGCGCACTGATCGGGGCCGCGGGCGCGGCGCGGGCCGCGCCCTACCAGTCCGCGGCGAGGCTCAGGCCCAGGCTGCGCCCGGGCTGGGTGTAGAGGTCGAGATCGCGCGCCGTGGGCGCCACGCCGCGCACGGCGCTCCAGTCCCAGTAGCGGCGGTTGGCCAGGTTGCCGAGGTTGAGCGTCAGGCGCGCGCCCTGGCCGAATTCCCACCAGGCATCGGCGTCCCAGCGCGCGTAGCCGGCCGGGCGGAACAGCGGCCCGGCGCTGTCGTCGATGCGCCCGACGCGGCGCACGCCGCTGAGCAGCAACTCCACGCCGCCGCGACCGTCGCGCGACTCGCGGCCCAGGCCCAGCGTGGCCCGCGCCGGCGGCACGCTGTTCAGCGGCCGCTGGCGCGCGGTGTCGTCGCCGCGCGCGCGGCTGGCGCGCGCCTCGGCCAGCCAGCCGTCGGCGCGCCAGCGCGCCTCGGCCTCGGCGCCGCGGATGCGGGCGCTGGCGCGGTTCACCGACTGGAACACCAGGGTGCCGGTGGCCGGATCGACGCCGAGGTTGGCGCGCGAATCGATGAGATTGCGGTAGCGGTTGTCGTACAGCGCGAGGCTCGCCTGCAGCGCCGCGCCGCTCCAGCGCAGGCCACCCTCCAGGCCGCGGCTGGTTTCGGGCTTGAGGTCGGGGTTGGGCTTGACCACGTAATTCAGACTGGCCAGGTACAGGCCGATGTTCACGTCGGAGAACGGCGGCGAGCGGAAGCCGCGCACGCCCTGCAGGTACAGCGTGGTGTGCGCGTCCGCGGCGAAGCGCAGGCCGAGCTTGGGCGTCCACTGCGCGGTGTGGCGCGCGGCGGGCGCGCCGCCCGGGTTGTCGCCGCGCCAGACCGCATCCGCGCGCGCGTCCAGCGCGTAGCGCTCCCAGCGCAGGCCCGGCACCAGCGCCCAGCGACCGCCGAACTGCATCTCGTCCTGCCAGAACACACCGCCTTCGCGCGTGCGCGTGGGTGGGAAGTCGCGCACCGGAAACACCTCGCCCAGCACGACGTTCGTACTGCTGCCGCTCGTGAGGTTCACCTCGCGGCCGTCGCGCAGGCTGTCGTAGTCGTGCTGCGCCAGGTCGACGCCGAACACCTGCCAGTGGCGCAGTGCGCCGGTGTCGCCGCGCGCCTGCGCCACCAGGCGCAGACCGCTGCTGCGCTGGCTGAAGTCGAAGCGGCGATCGCGCAGCGTGGGATAGCGCGTCTGCGCGTCGGCCAGGCGGAACTGCGCCGTGCGTTGGGTGATGTCCGCGACCTGGCGGTACAGCAGCAGGTCCAGTGCCTCGATGCCGGGCAGCGGATCGGCCCAGGCCGCGGCCAGGCGCACGCGATCGCGCTGCCAGGTGTCGTCGCCGGTGAGGGCGCGCGTGGTGCTGTAGCGGCCCGGACCGAACACCAGCGAGCGCACGTCGGTCTGCTGCGCGCCTTCGCCGTGGTCGAGCGTCGCGGTCCAGCGGCCGCGTGCGGCGCCGTCGTATTCCAGCTTGGCCAGCGCGCTGTCGCGGCGCGTGTCGGCCGGATTGGCGGCCATGCCGCCGGGGCGCGGGTGGTTCTCCGTCTCGTGGCCGTCGCGTCGCGCGAGGCTGACGAAGCCGCTCCAGCCGTTGCCGGCCGCGGCGGCGTAGTGCGCGGCCGCGAGGGTGCTGTCGTCGCGGCTGCCGTAACCCAGCGCGCCGCCCAGGTGCCAGGGGCGGCCGTCCCAGAGGAAGTCCTCGGTGCGGCGCGTGGTGTAGGCCACCACGCCAGCCAGGGCCTTGCTGCCATACAGCGTGGAGGCTGGGCCGCGCAGCACTTCCACGCGCTGCACGCCGCCGAGATCGAGCAGATCGCGCCCGGCGAGCGAGAACTGGCCCAGGCCGAAGCCGTCGGGCAGGGGCACGCCGTCCACCTCGATGCTGACGCGGTTGCCCTCCAGTCCGCGCAGATTGAAGCCCTGGCGGCCGAAGCGCGTGCTGTCCACGGGCACCTCCAGGCCGGGCACGCGCCGGGCGAGATCGCCGATGTCGGCCACGCCGTGCCGGTCCATGTCCTCGCGCTCGACGGTGCTTACGCTGCCCACCACCTGACGCAGCGGCTCGGCTGCGCGACTGCCCACGACCACCACGGGATCGAGCCGTGTCGCCTCGTCGCCGTCCGCCGCCAGGGCGGCCACCGCGGCAAGGGCAAGGGGCGCGGCGCAGACGCGGTGCAGCAGCGGCGTGGGCATGGTTCGGGGGCCTGGGGGATGTGAGCGCATTCTGGCCGGGGCGTCCACGTCCTGCCTTGATCCCACTCAAGCCTCGACGGGGAGGCGGCCCGCGCGGCCAATCCGGACCGCTTCAGTCCGGATTTTTCGGGCTTGATCCTGATCAGGGAGGCGGCGGGATCTTGTAGTCAGATTGACCCGCGTGCCCCCGGCGGGCAGCCCGCTTCCAACCTGTGAGGAGAGTCGGCAATGAGACTGCGATCGATCGGTAGCGCCCTGGCGGCGGCCCTGTGGCTGGGCGGAGGTGCCTGGGCGCAGGATCTGGCCAACGAACGTCTGCCCAAGCAGGGCCACGAAGCGGGCGAGGCGGCCTTCAAGGCCAACTGCGCCGCCTGTCACCAGCCCGATGGCAAGGGGCTCGCCGGCGCCTTCCCGCCGCTGGCCTCGTCGGACTACCTCAACGCCCGCAAGGCGACCGACATCGCCGGCTTCGTGCTCAAGGGCGTGCAGGGCGAGATCACCGTCAACGGTGCCAAGTACAACGGCGTGATGCCGGCGCTGAGCCACCTCGCCGACGCCGACATCGCCGCCATCGTCAATTACGTGTACGCGAGCTGGGGCAACTCCGGTGCCAGCCTGCGCACGGAGGACGTGAGCGCGCTGCGCAAGAGCCTGGCCGTGACCACCGACAAGGCCCAGGGCGAAAGCCACCCCGGCACTTCGCAGAGCATGGCGAGCTACCAGGGCGCGCCCTCGGCCGCGGGTGCGGCGGGCGTGGAAATGGTGGTGAATCCCGACGCTCCGCCCATCACCAAGGCCGAGTTCACCCGGGCCACGCAGATCTTCTTCGAGCGCTGCGCCGGCTGCCACGGTGTGCTGCGCAAGGGTGCCACCGGCAAGCCGCTCACGCCCGACATCACCCGCGCCAAGGGCACCGATTACCTCAAGGCGCTGATCAACTTCGGCTCCCCTGCGGGCATGCCCAACTGGGGCACCTCCGGCGAGCTGAGCGCACAGGAAGTCGACCTGATGGCGCGCTTCCTCCAGCACGATCCGCCGGCGCCGCCGGAGTGGGGCATGAAGCAGATGCGCGAGTCCTGGAAGGTCTTCGTGCCGCTGGAGCAGCGCCCGGCCAGGAAGGAAAACCGCTACAACACCGACAACATCTTCGCCGTGACCCTGCGCGATTCCGGTGAGATCGCCCTCATCGACGGCGACAGCAAGAAGATCATCAACATCATCAAGACCGGCTACGCGGTGCACATCTCGCGCCTGTCGCACTCCGGGCGCTACGTCTACACCATCGGCCGCGACGCCAAGATCGACCTGGTCGACCTGTGGATGAAGGTGCCGGACAAGGTGGCCGAGATCAAGATCGGCCTGGAGGCGCGCTCGGTGGAGACCTCCAAGTTCCCCGGCTTCGAGGACAAGGTGGCCATCGCCGGCGCCTACTGGCCGCCGCAGTTCGTGCTCATGGACGGTCCGACGCTGGAGCCGAAGAAGATCGTCTCCACGCGCGGCCCCACGGTGGACACGCAGGAGTACCACCCCGAGCCGCGCGTGGCCGCCATCGTCGCCAGCCACCAGCATCCGGAGTTCATCGTCAACGTGAAGGAGACCGGGCGCATCCTGCTGGTGGACTACAGCAATATCGACGCGCTGAAGATCACCACGCTCGACGCCGCGCGCTTCCTGCACGACGGTGGCTGGGATTCCACCAAGCGCTACTTCCTCACCGCGGCCAACCAGTCGGACAAGATCGCCGTGGTGGACTCCAAGGAGCAGAAGATGGCCGCCCTGGTGGACGTGGACAAGATCCCGCACCCCGGCCGCGGCGCCAACTTCGTGCATCCGAAGTTTGGCCCGGTCTGGGGCACGTCGGCCCTGGGCAACGAGAAGATCACCCTGATCGGCACCGATCCCCAGAACCACCCGGACCAGGCCTGGAAGGTGGTGCAGGTGCTCAAGGGCCAGGGCGGCGGATCGCTCTTCATCAAGACCCATCCCCGCTCGCACAACCTGTGGGTCGACACGCCGCTGAATCCGGATCCGAAGCTGTCGCAGTCGGTGGCCGTGTTCGACATCGACAAGCTCGACGCCGGTTACGCCACCCTGCCCATTGCCGAGTGGGCCAAGCTGGGCGAAGGCC
>DAOOVM010000211.1:0-5430 GCA_035370085.1 Rhodanobacteraceae bacterium
GCCGCGCTCTCGTGGCGCGGATCGCTGCCGAGCTGGCGGCGGAATTCAAGACATTCCATACGCTTTCGCCTCGCCCGCGCTACCGGACAGCAGCGCCTTGAGCTTCTGCCGCGCGCGGAACAACTGGGTCATCACCGCCGCACTGCTCAGTTCCAGTTCGCTGGCGATCTCCTCGCAGGAAAGGCCGCCGAGCACCTGCAGCAGCAGCGGCTCGCGGTACTTGGGGTCGAGCTTCTGCATGGCGGCGCGCACGATCGCGTCCTCGCCGATCTGCTCCGGCGTGAGCGCCTCGCGGTCGTCCAGCTCCAGCTCGCTGATGTCGGTCGTGTCGAACTGCTTGCGCTCGTACAGGCGCGCGTGCTCGCGACGCAGGATGGTGATCAGCCAGGCCTTGGCCGCGGCGGTGTCGCGCAGGGTGTCGAGCGAGCGCCAGGCGCGCAGGAAGGTCTCCTGGGCGAGGTCCTGCGCCAGCGCCTCGTCGCCGCACAGCCAGTAGGCGTAGCGGAACAGGTCGCCGGTGTGTGCGCGCACGAGGGCGTCGAATTGGCGTTGTCGGCTGGCCACGGCATCCAAGGACCGTCCCTCCCCGCAAAACCTTACAGGCCCGCCCCGCCGCGCCCTCAGCGGATACGCGCGAGGATGCCGTCCAGCTCGTCCAGGCTGTGGTAGTGGATGGTGAGCTTGCCGCGGCCCTGGCGGCCGTGGGCGATGGCCACGCGTGCGCCGATGCGCTCGGACAGGTCGCGCTCCAGCGCATCGATGTTCGCGTCGCGCGCGGCCGCGGCCTTCTTCGCCTTGCCGCGCGGCTCCTCCTGGCTGACTCGCACGGCTTCTTCCAGCTCGCGCACGCTCCAGCCGTGTTCGGCCGCCTGGCGCGCCAGCTCGATCGCCTGCTTCGGCGGCAGCGTCAGCAGGGCGCGGGCGTGGCCCATGTCGAGCTTGCGCGCTTCCAGCAGAGCCTTGATCTCCGCGGGCAATTCCATCAGCCGCAGCAGATTCGACACTGCCGCGCGCGAGCGGCCGACCGCTTCGGCCACCTGGGCGTGGGTCAGGTCGAACTCGTCGATCAGGCGCTTGAGCGCCTGCGACTCCTCCAGCGGGGTGAGCTCCTCGCGCTGGATGTTCTCGATCAGGGCAATGGCGACCACGGCGCGGTCGTCGACCTCGCGCACCAGGGCCGGAATCTCCGCCAGCCCCGCCAGCTGCGTGGCGCGCCAGCGGCGCTCGCCGGCAATGAGTTCGTAGCGGCCGGCACCCACCGCGCGCACCACCACCGGCTCGATCACGCCCTGGGCGCGGATCGAGGCGGCCAGCTCCTCCAGCTTCTCCGGATCCATGGCCTGGCGCGGCTGGTACTTGCCCGGCTGGATGGCGCCCACCGGCAGGTGCTGCAGGATCTCCGGCGAGGCGGCGGCAGGCGCGCTGTCGGCATCGCCGTCGAGGCTGCCGAGCAGGGCGTCCAGCCCGCGTCCCAGTCCGCGTTTCTTCGCTGTGGCCATGCGTGTCTCAGTTCGGGTGGAGCGTGGGCGCCGTGCCGCCGCGTTCGCGCCGCAGCATCTCCCCGGCGAGGCCGAGGTAGGCGATGGCGCCGCGCGACTCGCGGTCGTACAGGTTGATCGGCTTGCCGTGGCTGGGGGCCTCGGCCAGGCGGATGTTGCGCGGGATGACGCTGCGCAGCACCTTGTCGCCGAAATGCTTGTTGAGCTGCGCGGAGACTTCGTTGGCGAGGTTGTTGCGCACGTCGTACATGGTGCGCAGTAGGCCTTCGATCTCCAGCTGCGGATTGAGGCGCCGGCGCACCGCTTCGATGGTGTCGCGCAGGCTCGCCAGGCCCTCCAGGGCGAAGTACTCGCACTGCACCGGGATGAGCACGCCGTGCGCCGCGGTCAGGGCGTTGATGGTGAGCAGGTGCAGGGTCGGCGGGCAGTCGATCAGCACGGTGTGGTAGCGGTCGCCGAGCTTGGCCAGGTGCTCCTTCAGCCGCTGCTCGCGCGCCAGAGCGTCCATCAGCTTGAGCTCCGCCGCAGTCAGGTCGCCGCTGCCGGGCAACAGGTCGTAGCCCGCCTCGGTGGGCACGATGGCCTGCTCGATCGGCACTTCGTCCAGCAGCACCTCGCAGCCGCTGGGCCTGGCCTGGCGCTTGTCGATGCCGCTGGCCATCGTGGCATTGCCCTGCGGGTCGAGGTCGACCAGCAGGATCCTGCGCCGCGTCTCGGCCAGGGCCGCGGCCAGGTTCACCGCGGTGGTGGTCTTGCCCACGCCGCCCTTCTGGTTGGCGATGGCGATGATGCGAGTGGCCACGTCAGTCGTCTTTGCGCTTGCGCTGGGGTGGGTACGGTGCGTGCCCGCCGCGGCCGCGCGCACGCGGCCCGGCCGGCTCCGGGGGAGCCCTCAGGTTACCACGCGCCACCTTCAGGCCCGACGCAGCACGACCAGATGGCGCTCGGCATCCAGCCCGGGCACGCGCAGGGCATGCACGGCTTCAAGCCGGAACGGCGCCGGCAGCTCGGCCAGTTCATCGTCCGGATAGCGCCCCTTGAGCGCCAGCCAGCGGCCCTGCGGAGCGAGCAGGTGGCCGCCCCAGGCCAGCATCTCGGCCAGGCGGGCGAAGGCGCGCGCGGTGATGCAGTCGTACTGGCCTTCCAACGCCTCGACCCGCGCCTCCACGGCGCGGGCATTGGCCAGGTGCAGGGCGCGCACTGCCTCGCGCAGGAAGCGCACCTTCTTGCCGTTGGAATCCACCAGGGTCACCTGGCGCTGCGGTGCGGCGATGGCCAGCGGGATGCCGGGCAGGCCGGGGCCGGTGCCGAGGTCAGCCAGGGTCGCGCCTTCGACGTAGGGCGCCACGGTGAGCGAGTCCAGCAGGTGGCGCGTGACCATCTGCACCGGATCGCGCACGGCGGTCAGGTTGTAGGCAGCGTTCCAGCGTAGCAGCAGGGCGAGATAGTCGAGCAGCTGCTCCGTGGCGCCCTGCGGCAGCGGCAGCGACAGGGCGGCGATGCCGGCATCGAGCTGGGCGTGGAGACGCTGGCGGTCCATGGGCGGGCCCGGGCGGGCGGCGCAGTATCCCGGCGGGGCGGCGGGAAATCCAGCCGTAGCCGCGGCCCGCGGAGATCAGCCCAGGGCGAGCTGCACGCGCGTGACCAGCACGCCGCGCTCGCGCAGGGCGTCGTTCAGCGCGGTCTTCATGCGCTGGTTGCGCGCCTCGGCGGACTCGGACTGCGGTGCGGGCACGGCACGGATTGCATTGAGGGTGCGCGTGCGGATGAGCTCGTCGGCGCGTTCGATCACCGCCTCGGCGCGCGCCGCATCCAGCACCTGCCAGTAGACCGTGCCGCGCAGGTCGAGGGGCTGGCCGCGTGCGTCCAGCACCACGCGCTCGTCGATGGCGAGGCTGCGGCCGGTGAGGGCGATGCGGCGCACGACGCGCTCGAGCAGGGGCATGACCAGATGCGTGCCGGCGCCGATCAGTCGGGCGTGGCCATCGACGCGCCGCAGCGAATACACCGTGCCCTCAGGGATGCGCTTGATCGACAGCAGCACCAGGACGGCGAGGGCAACGAGCAGGGTCGAGAGCAGCGGTGACATGGTTATTCCTCTTTGTTCAAGAGGTTATATGAAAACTCTCATGTTGGTTACGAAATGGTCGCTTCAGGGCCATGTCCGGAACAGGCTTAATTTTTGTTTAACGATTTGGAACTTTACCTGAACCGGTTGGCAGTTTTCCAAGCCGGTCAAGCCATTCCGCAGGTTCACAGGGGCAGACGCCGCCACGGCGGCCCCGCTGCCGCGCGGTCCGCGGCAGCGCGCACGGGGGTTCGCGGCGGGAGAGCGGAGGCGGGTTCCGGGACGGTCGCGGGCCCGCGCGGCCGACCGGATGCGCGCTCAGACGTGGGGAAACAGTGCCCCGAAATCGACGCTGCGCAGGGGTCGCGGTTCGCCCAGGTAGTTGCCCTGGGCGTAGTCGGCGCCGGCGCTGCGCAGCGACGCCAGCGTGGCGAAACTGTCGACGTGCTCGCCCACCACCTTCAGCTTGAGCGACTGTGCCAGCTGGGTGATCGAGCCGACCATCTTGCGATCCAGCTCGCTGCCAGACATGCCCTGCACGAAGCTGCCCTCGACCTTGACGAAGTCGACCGGCAGGTGACGCAGGTGCGAGAAGCTGGAGAAGCCGGTGCCGAAGTCGTCGAGGGCGAAGCGGCAGCCCAGTTTCTTCAGCGCCGAGATGAACTTGCGCGCCACGTGCAGGCTGGTCAGTTCGCTGGTCTCGGTGATCTCGAACACCAGCTGGCGCGCGGCCACGCCCGAACCGCGGATGGCCGCCTCGATCAACTTGAGCGACTCGGGGTCGGCCAGCGTCATGTTGGACAGGTTGACGTGGAAGGCAAGCGAGGCGCGCACGTCGCGCAGTGTGACCATGTAGCGCAGCAGGCGCGACAGCACCCACAGGTCGAGTTTGGGCATCATGCCGACGCGCTCCGCCAGCGGTACGAAGACCCCCGGGGAGATCAGCTGGCCGTCCTTGCCGACCATGCGGATGAGGATCTCGAACAGGTATTCCTCGCCGCGGCCGGGCGCACCATTGACGCGCCAGCCCTGGCGTTGCACCACCGCGCCCTCGTCGGACGGCAGGGCCGACAGCGGCACGATCGGCTGCACCAGCAGCACGATGCGCTCCTGCTCCATGGCCTGGCGCAGGCGCTCGGTCCAGCCGGCCTCGATCTCGCGCGCGATGCGCGCATCGTGCTCGCCGACGTAGATCTCGGTCTGATCGCGGCCGCGCTGCTTGGCCGTGCGGCAGGCCAGTCGCGCATGTTCCACCACGTACTCGGCCGAGGGCGTATCGCGGCTGATCACGGCCACGCCGATCGAGGCGGTGATCGGCCGCTTCACGCCGCCGCTGTCCACCTGGCACTGGTGCAGCAGTTCGCGGTAGCTGTCGGCCAGCGGGAACAGGTTCTCCAGCTGCACACCCGACAACATCAGGGCCAGGCGGTCGCCCTCGATGCGCGCCAGCACGTCGTTGTCACGCAGGCGCTTGCCCAGCACAGCGGCGATTTCCACCAGCAGGCGTTCGCCCGCCTGCGCACCGGCGCTGTCCACGATCGCGCTGAAGCGGTCGATGTCGATGTAGAGCAGGGCCGCGTAGCCGCCCTGGTCGCGGCGGCGCAACAGCTCCTGCGCCACCAGGTGGGTGAAATGGCGCGCGTTGACCAGGCCGGTGAGGCGGTCGTGGGTCAGCTCCCAGCGCAGGCTCTCCGCGCTCTTGCGCTCGGAGATGTCGCGGAACACCACCACCGAGCCCTCGCGCCGGTTCTGGATGGCCAGCGGCAGCACCGAGCATTCCACCGGCACGCCACTGCCGTCCTTGCGCCAGAACACCGTCTCGTGGCGCTGCAGGGCGTGGCCGTTGACATAGGCCTGGCCGAG
>DAOOVM010000212.1:0-5422 GCA_035370085.1 Rhodanobacteraceae bacterium
CACAGTTGATCGAAGCGGCGATGGTGAAAGCCTACAAGCTGCGCCCGCCGAAGGAGTGACGATGAGCCAGAACTGCCCCAAAGGCGATGAGCCGTGCATTCGCGGCTGCAAAGGATGGGAATGCCGAGATGGGTGGCCTGAAGACCGCGTGACCTGCGGCGGCGGCTTGCCAGGAGACCCAAACGGCGAACACGCCGCGCTGGCCGTCGAGGTTCTCGTGCGCAAGTACGAGGGCGCGATGCTGCGCGAGACTTTGCGAGAGGCGTTGACCGAGGCGTACATGATGGGCGCGCAGAACATCCTGGGGAGACTGTGATGGACTACCACCTACTGACGAAGAAGTGCGACGGCATGTGCGACTCGTGCGAGTGCCCGCCCGCAACGCTTCCCGACAGGCCACCGACGCCCGGTTGCCGCACCCCCGAAGGGTGCCGCGACAACGGCGGCGTGACCTACTGGTGGCTGGTGGAGAACTTCACCCCTGAAGGGCAGTCCACCGGGCTCTACATGGCGTGCCAAGTGAACATGACGCTAACCGCCGACGTGCACAAGGCGCGCAAGTTCCGCCGCCAACGCACGGCAGAGTTCCGCGCGCTTGACATGCGCGAAGCGAGGCGCGGCGACTGGCGGGCCGTGGAGCACGGCTTCGACGACAGCAAGACGCCCAACGAATAGCTCAGGGGCGAGCCGCTTGCGGCGAGTCCCTTGCAGCGAGCAGTTAGGCCAGTTTCGAGCGAAAGGACTAGGACGATGAAATTTGAAGAATGGGTGGCGCTTGAAGGCGCTTACCTCAACGATGACGACGACGCCGCCAAGGCTGCGCGCCTCATGGCTGGCATGGCGTGGAGCGTGGGCCAACGCGAAGCGCGCGACCAGATGCGTGCGCAAGCTGCACGCGACGCAACGGAAGCGAGGTGGGTCATGCGCGAGCAGATTGCCGCATGGCTTGAGTCCAACGGACAGCCGGGCTATGCGATGGAAATCCGGTGCCGTGAGTGGGCCTAACGTTTGAGCTGAGCGGCCGAAGGTCCGCGCTCGAGCGAAGAGTTATCCATCAGAGCAAGGAGAACAAGATGAGCACCAGAGATTGGATACCCGTGGAAGAACTGAACGAGCGGGCCGAGCCGCTTGACTGCGCTGTTGCGAACGGACGCAACCCGTACTTCGACGGACAGTTCGGCGCAGAAGAGCCCGAGGACACCGCTGCGCGCTTGGCGCTCGTGACTGAGCGCGATGCGCTGCGCAACATGGCGACGTGGGCCTACAACAAGTTGCACCACGTCAGCTACACGAAGCAGGAAGACGCGCTGATGCTCGACCGCCTAAAGCTGATGGTGGAGCACGGCATTCTCTGATGGATAACGTTCGAGGTAACGCGCACCTGACGGCTGCGCAGGAGGTGGAAGATGGCAGAGAGTGACCAGCCGGCAGGTGTCGCCGTTGACCGATGGGTTAGGCCGCTGCGCTGGCTGTGCCAAAGCTGCGACTGGACTGGCAGCGATGCCGAACTGCTGCGCGCACCAAGCCCTTTCGCCGCGGATGACACCATCGTCGGCTGCCCGAAGTGCAAGGCAGTAGAAGACATCGCCAACGCCTGCGACGAGCCTGGATGCGACCAAGAGGCTACGTGCGGCTTCCCCGCGCCGGGCGGGTACAGGCGCACTTGCGGCAAGCACATGCAGTGGTGGGATGAGCGGCCTAACGAGATTTAGACCTACCGTGCAAGGTCGACGATGTACCGCAGGCTCTCCCCCAAGCAACGCGAACAGCGCCAACGCAAGCTGCAGGCGATGAAGCGCGGCAAGGAACGCGCCGCCATGGCGCGCGAGCCGCGTGGCCACATGCCCGAACTGCCGCAGCTCAGGCGCGAGATCATCGTCACCGACTTCGACACGGGAGAGCCGGTCACGCATACGATGCACCTGTACCGATCGGATCGCGTCGACTGCTACCGCGCCGTGGCCGATGGCAAGCCGTGGAAGGACCGCATCGGCTGGTCGAAGGTGTTGGCCGGGCTGCGCAAGAGCTTCCAGCGCGTGCCTGGGGAGAGGTCTGATTTCTGGTGGGACGCATGAGCATGCTGCACCCACTCGACCACCAGTCCCGCGCGCTGTGGCACCTCGAGCTGCTCGGCTGCTTCGAGCCGGGCGATGCCGTCGCGCCGTGGGAGCCACCTGGAGCTGAGCCGGTGGAGTGGTACGACGATGACGAGTATGACGACGAGTTGGCCTGCACGCGCTGCGGCGGAGAAGGCTTTGCCGAGGTCGACGATCCGCTCTGGGACGAGTGCGACGAGTTCGGCTGGGGACCATGCAACGCATGCCGGGGCACCGGCGAGCGCCGGCATCAGTGGGTGTTCTGACCATGCTCACCCCCGCCGAACTGGCCGCCGCGCTGAGATGCTCGGAGACGAGTCACTTGCGCGCGTCAGTCGGGATCGGCGCGGGCTCGTCTGTCACGGCGTCGTAGCTGGCCTGGCAGAGCCCGCCGGCGGCACCTCGCTCGTCAGCCTCGCGCGCCAGATCTCGAAGTCGTTGTTCAAGCGCTCCGAGCACGTCGGCTGGCAGAACGGCGGCGGCGCCGGCTGGCGAGCAGCTTGCGGGAGCGGCTGCACCCGGGGCCCGGAGACCACTACCGGCGACGGCGGCGGTTCTGGCCGCAGCCACGAACAGGCGGCCAGAGTCGGCAGCAGCAGCAGCACCAGCGCGCGCACGCGCGGAAAGACGTTCGGCTTCATTGAGGGCCTCTCTCTGTTCTGCAGCCTGGCGCTGCTCGAGCTGGCGCTGCTCGGCCTGAGCCTGCAGCGCGACATCGGCGCGGCGCCGCTCGGCCGCATCCCAGCGCGCCTGCACCTCCGCCCGGCCGGCGGCGCGGCCCTTGGCGTAGTACACGACGCCCGAGACGATCGAGCACGCGCCGGCGACCATCAGGCCGATGCCGATCGCGCGGAGGGCGCCGATGCCGGGGATCGGGATCATGGGTAGAACGTGCGGCGGCCAGACTTCGGCGGAACGGTTTGCAGATGGGTCCATGACTTTGTCGCAGCCGGGTGCTCCATCCACAACCCAATTTCGACCAACGCCGCCTGACCCTCGGCCGTCATCAGCCACTCGTCGAGGTCGCCGTCGGGGTCCGCCAGGTCGATGGCCTGGCCGGTCATGTGCTTGGAGTTCATGGCCGCGTTCGGGGTTGCAACATTCACGGCCGGCGGGCGCCAGCCGCTGTTGACCTTGCGCCCTTCGCCGAACTTCAGCAGCAGCATGTTGGCCAGCTGCACCGTCATGGCCGCGTTCTTCTCGATCTGGGGCGTCAGCGCGAGCGGGTACTCCTTATCGCGGCCCATCCAGTAGTCTTGAAGCGTAATCATCACACCTCCGGCAAGTCGCCGGCCCGGGTGTCCGGCAGGGGAATGTCGACGTCCACCGGCGCCACCATGTGCATCCGTAACATCAGGATCGCGACGCCGATGCCGTGCGCCTTCCACAGCTCGCGGTCGGCTTGCGCGTTGTCCAGCCGGGCGCGGAAGGTTGCCTCGCGACTCTTGTACTCGGCGTACTTGGCCTCGATGGCGCGGAAGAAGCGCTCACCGCGATGGTACAGCTCCGAGTCGGGCGGGGTCATTCCATCGCGACCGTCGTCGCCTCATCGAGTGGCACAGGCTCGGTGCGGAACTGCTTGGGCACATGGCCGTCGCCCCAGGAGTGCAGCGAGAGCACGATCCAGGCAGCAGCACCGACCAGAATCGCGATGTCCTGCACGTCGGTGTTGTCGACGTAAGCATGGATGCCGGCCAGCATCGAAGCCGCTCCAAGGCCGGCGTGCATCAGGATGACGCTCGCCCGATGCATGCGCCAGTTCAGCGCTGCCAGCCGGCAGATGTAGGCGGCCGAGACGATGATCGACGCGAACAGCGTCAGGAGATCGAGCAGATCCATTATTGACCCCCTGCCTTGCGGCTGACGAACGCTTGCACGGCAGCAGGCACCGCCTGAACCAGCGCGGCGAACAGCGGATGGAACAGCACAGCGACGCCGAGCGACCAGGCATTGCGCGCTACGTGACTGCCGCTGTGCCAATACTCGGCCGCCCAGGTGCCGAGCGCAGCCGAAGCAAACGCGACCGCCAGGAAGACCAGGCCGGCGCGGAATCGTCCGGTCGGAGGCGCAAACGTCAGTCCGATCACGGCGCCGACGACGCCCCAGACCAGCGCCTGCGGATCGACGCCGACCAGGGCAACGAAGACGGCGCCGAACGCATAGCCGGCTGCAGCAGTGGTGCTTGTGGGTTCGGTCATGTCAGAAATCAGCCGAAAGCCTTGACGAACCACGCCCCGCCACCGCCGATCGTCGAATAGACGAGCGTCGCGCTGCCGAGGGTCGGGATCACGAGGTTTGCGCTGCTGCGCAGGGTGATGCGGTTCGCCGCGGTGCTGCTGGCGTCCTGGTGGTTCAGTGTCATGCTGAAGCCGGTGTAGTTGATGATCGTCAGGTGCCGCCCGGCGTGGCCGCCAGCGATGCCGCCGATGGAGTAGTTCGCAGTCGGAGCGTTGGAGACGACCACGCCCGCATTCGACGGCAGGGCCACGTTCTGGTTCGCGCCGTTGACCAGCGTGATCGCCTGCTCATCGAAGGTCAGGCCGCCGTTGATGTGCCATGTGTTCTGCGGGTTCGCCTGGTTGACTCCGGTGTTGCGCCCATCGCGCCGACCGTAGCGGGTTGCAGCACCAGTGATCGACCAGAGCGACGTCAGCGCGCCGACCGTCGTGATCCCGAAAAGGTCGTTGTTGTTCGACGTGCCGTCTTCTAGCACCGCGTACTTCTGGAGCGGCGTTTCGTCATAGACGACGGAGCCCTGCGCCACGGTGCAATAGGTGCTTGAGGCCAGATGCAGGCCCGCGCCATTGGCCGCCGCAGAGCGGTTGGCGCGCCGCACCGACACAGCGCCCATGACCACAGCCGTGCAGCCGTTCAGAAGAATGCCGTCCGTGCCTGCGTCGGAGTCCTGGAACCCCGGCAGGTTGGCATCTGCACAAGCATCAACCACCACGCCCTGCGCCACCGAGTTGCGCGAGACGTTGCCGCCACCGGCCACGCGCTTGCAGTTCGCAATCTCGAAGTTGACGTAGTTCGACCAGCAGACGTTGCCGGTCAGCGTCACGGAGTCCTGGTCCGTGGTCGCGACAGCATTGGCTAGGTAGATGCCGCCGCCGCTGGAAGGCGTCACGCCGCACGAGTCGACCATGTTGTCGGAGATGACCACGCCGACCAGCGTGCCAGGGTTGGCCGAATAGGTCGTGATGCCCTTGCGGTAGGCCGACGATACGCGAGCGCCGCGCACGGAACAGTTCTTCACCGGCGTGGCGCCGATGCTGTAGACCATGATCCCGTGGTTGTCGGTCGCGCCGCCGCCGGTCACGCTGGTC
>DAOOVM010000213.1:0-5411 GCA_035370085.1 Rhodanobacteraceae bacterium
GCGCCCCGCCCTGGCCACCAGCTACGCCTACGTCAATCCACCCGTGGCGGTGCTGTTCGGCGTGCTGCTCGGCGGCGAGCGCGTGCACGCGCTGGACGTGCTCGGCATGGCGGTGATCCTCGCCGGCGTGGCCACCATCACCCTGGCGCGCGACCGGCGCTGAGGTCGCCGCGGGCCGGTCGCGCCGACCGGCCCGCGGGCTATCTCGGTCTGTGGCGGATCACTCCGCGCGCAGCGCCGTGGTGACCGGCAGGCGCGCGGCGCGCACGGCCGGAAAAAGGCCGCCGATCAGGCCGATGGCCAAGGCCCACTTCAGTCCCCGCAGCACCAGCTCTGGCGAGACGCGAAAGGCGAACACCACCTGGCTGAAGTTCTGCCCCAGGGTCGACACGGTGTAATTGTTGAACAGCACCCAGGCGACGGCCGCGCCGATGACGCCGCCGGCCAGGGCCAGCAGGGCCGACTCCAGCATCACCGACACCACCACCGGCGCGCCGGAGAAGCCGATGGCGCGCAGCGTGGCGATCTCGCGCGCGCGGGTGGACACCGCCGCGTACATGGTGTTGAGCGCGCCGAACACCGCGCCCACGGCCATGATCCCGGCCACCACCAGGCCGAGGATGCGGATCAGGCGGCTCAGGCGCTCACCCTGCGTGGCGTAGTAGTCGCGCGTGCGCAGCACGTCGACCTTCACGCGCGGGTCGGTGGCGAGCGAGGCCTTCAGCGCGTCGTAGGCGTCGGCGTCGGTGAGCTTCATCGTCACCGACTGGAAGCCGCGGCGGTTGTAGGTCGACTGCACCACTTCCACATCGCCCCACAGCTCGGAATTGTGCGCGTCGCCGGAATCGAAGGTGCCGACCACGTTCCACTCGTTGTTGCCGAGCATGAGCCTGCTGCCGACGGCGAGGCCGGCGAACTGCGCCAGCGCGCCCTTGCCCACCATCAGCTCGCGCAGGCCGGGGTTGAACTTGCGCCCGTCCAGCACCTGCACCTCCGGGCGCAGGTCCCACACGCGCGGGCCCACGCCGCGCAGCTCCACGTTGGCGTCGGTGTTGGTGGACTTCTTCGGCAGATTGGCCACCACCACCACTTCGGGCGAGGCGATGGGCTTGCCCTCGGCGTTGCGCAGCACGCCCTGGCCCTGCTCGATGACGCTGACGTCGTCGCGGGTCAGGCCGCTGTTCAGTTCCGCCGTGGCGCCGGCGCGCATGACGATGGCCTGGTCGATGCGCCCGGTCTTGGCCAGCGTGGCCTGGAAGCCTTCGCCCATGGCCAGCAGGGCCACCAGCACGCCGACCACGCCGGCGATGCCGACCACGATCACGGCCGAGGCGCCCAGGCGCTCGGGGATGGTGCTCACGCCGACCCAGGTCACGTTCAGCGCCTGGCGACCGCTGCGCGTGGCGGCCAGCCACGCCACCAGGGCCAGCGCCACCAGGCCGATCAGCGCCAGCGGCAGGAACATCAGCACGACGATCGCCGCGATCAGCGCGACCAGGCCGAGGAATTGCAGCACACGTTTCATCGCAGTCCTCCTCAGTGGCCGCTCAGGGCGTCGACGATCTTCAGGCGCATGGCGCGCAGCGCCGGCGGCAGGCCGACGATCAGGCCCAGCGCCAGGATGATGAGCGCACCGAGCAGCCACGAGCGCGGCGTCAGCGCGAACACGCCGCCGTTGAACGCGGCGCTGAGCCCCTTGGCCGCGCCGGCCGCGAGGCCGAGCCCGACGAATCCGCCCAGGGCGATCAGCAGCAGCGCCTCGCCCAGCACCAGGCCGAGCACGGTACGGTTGCCGAAACCGATGGTCTTGAGCACGGCCAGTTCCGGGATGCGCTCGCGCACCGCCTGCGCCATGGTGTTGCCGGTGAGCAGCAGGATGGTGAAGAACACCGCCGCCATGATCGAGGTGACGATGAGGCCGATGTCGCCGAGCTGCTTGACGAAGGCGAGCTGGAACTCCTTCTCGGTCTGCGTCTTGGTCTCGTTGGCCGAATTGGCCGAGAGCTTGTCGATCTGCTGGGCGATGCGATTGGCCTGCGCGGGGTCCGCGGCCTTCACCACGTACCAGCCGACCGTGCCGGTGCCGAAGGTGCGGCCCTCGTCGAAGTAGTCGTAGCGGAAGATCATCTGATCCTCGTTGCGGCGGTCCTCGGGCGTGGCACCGTGGAATATTCCCACGAGATCGAAGGTCCAGGTGTTGCCGCCGGTCTTGTTGGGAAAGATGGTTGCCTGCAGCGGGATCTTGTCGCCGATCTTCCAGCCGAACTTCTTCGCCAGGTTCTCGCCCACGATGGCCCCGGTGCGGGTTTCCGCGAACGCCTTCTTCTGCTCCGGCGGCAGCGCGAGCTCGGGATAGAGCTCGATGTACTCCGGGCTCACCGCGAAGTTGGGGAAGAAGTTCTTCTGGTCCTGGTAGATGCCGCCGAACCAGTTGGCGTAGCCACTCTTCTCCACGCCGTCGATGCGGTCGATCTGCGCCTTCAGCGAATAGGGCAGCGGCTGGATGATGCTGAGCTTGGAGCTCACCACCAGGCGCTTGGCCCCGTCGAGGGATTCGTCCGGCACGGTGAAGGCCACGCGCACGGCGTCGAGCAGGCCGAACAGCAGAAAGGCCGCGACCACCGACAGCAGGGTCAGTGTGGTGCGCGCCTTCTTGCGGAACAGGCTGGCCCAGACGAGCTGGAAATATTTCATGGCGATGTCCCCGTGGGCATTCAGGCCGCGGCCGCGGCGTCGTTCACCAGCGTGCCCTTGTCCAGGTGCAGCTGGCGGCGCGCGTACTCGGCCGCCTTGGGATCGTGGGTGACCATGACGATGGTCTTGCCGTGCTCGCGGTTGAGGGTCTGCAGCAGGCGCAGGATCTCGTCGGCGGTCTGGCGGTCGAGATCGCCCGTGGGCTCGTCGCACACCAGCAGCTTGGGATCGGAGACGATGGCGCGGGCGATGGCCACGCGCTGCTCCTGGCCGCCGGACAGCTCCTTGGGCTTGTGGTGCACGCGCTCGCCGAGGCCGACCAGCTGCAGGGCGATCTCCGCGTTGCGCTTGCGCTGCGCCGCCGACAGCGAGGTGAGCAGCAGCGGCAGCTCCACGTTCTTCAGCGCCGACAGCATGGGCAGCAGGTTGTAGAACTGGAACACGAAGCCGACGTTGGCCGAACGCCACTTGGCCAGCTCGCCGCTGTTCATCTGGTCGATGCGCTGGCCGTCCACGGTGATCGAGCCGGTGCTGGGCGTGTCCAGCCCGCCGATGAGGTTCAGCAGGGTGGTCTTGCCCGAACCCGACGGCCCCATCAGGGCCACGAAGTCGCCCGCGGCGATGTCCAGATCGATGCCGTGCAGCACTTCCACGCGCTGCTTGCCGCGCTCGTAGGCCTTGGTGAGGCTCTTGATGCTGACCAGGTTGTTCATGTCCTTGCCCTCGGGATGAATGCCGGCGGCGCGGCCGCACGGCGGATCGGTGTTGGCGGCGCACCCGGCGCCGCAGCGGGCCGCACGGGCGGCGGCCCGGCGGCACGGCATGCGGATGGTGCCGCCGCGGCCGCGCGGCCACGGCGGCGACGTTTCAGTGGCTGTCGTCCTGGCGCACGCGGTCGCCGTCGCGCAGGGCGGGCGGCGGCGCCAGCACCACGCGCTCACCGGCCTTCACGCCCTCGAGCACCTGGCGCTGGTCGGCGAAGCTCTGGCCGAGCTTGACCGCGCGCGCCGCGGCCCGGCCGTCGACCACCACGAACACGCGGTTGGCATCGCCGTCGGCCTGCACCGCGCCGGCCGGCACCAGCACGCCGGGCAGCGGCGCTGCGGCGGACGCGGCCTGGCGCTCCTCCAGGAAGGACACGCGCGCGCCCATGTCGGGCACGATGCGCGCGTCCTTGGCCTTGATGCCAATGCGCACCTTGACCGTGGCCTTGCTGCGATCGGCGGCGGGGATGATGGCGATGACCTCGGCGGGGATCTTCCAGTCGGGGTAGGCGTTCAGCGTCGCCTCCACCGGCTGCCCGGCCTTGACGCGGCCGATGTAGGCCTCGTTGACCTCCACCTCGATCTCCAGCGATTCCATGTCGACGATGGTGCCGATGCCGGTGCGGGTGAAGCCGCCGCCGGCGGATATGGGCGAGACGATCTCGCCCTGCTGCGCGGCCTTCACCGTGATCACGCCGGCGAAGGGCGCCTTCACCACGGTGTTGTCGAGGCTCACCGTGGCGAGCGCCACGCCGCGCTGCTGCACCGTGACCTGCTGCTCCTGCGCGGCCAGGCGCGCCTTCAGCGCGGCCACCTGGGTACGAGCGTCCTCCGCCGCCTGCGTGCTGGTGAGCTTCTTCGCCACCAGGTCCTCCTGGCGCTGCGCGTCGCGCTGCGCCTGGGTCAGCTGCACGCGCAGCTCGGCGAGCTGGGCGCGCGCGGCCTGCAGTTGCGCGGTCGACAGGTCGAGCTGTGCCTGAGCGTCGGTAGGATCGAGCCGCGCCAGCACCTGGCCTTCCTCCACGCGCTGGCCCTCCTCGATCAGCACCTCCTGCACGCGGCCGGTGATCTTCGACGACACCGTGGCCTGGCGCCGCGCGGTGACGTAGCCGGTGGCATCGAGCACGGCGCTGGACTGCGCCTGCGCCGTCAGCGGCTGCGCCACGGCGGTGCGCACGGTGTGGGTCTTGGGTCCGGCCAGCGCGTACCACGCGGCCGCACCGAGCACGGCCACCGCGACCGCGGCGATCGCCACCCAGCGCCCCGCCCGCGACGGCGTCGGCGCCTGCGCCCGGTCGATGCGCAGCTGTTTGAGCATTTCCGAGGAATCCACTTTGCTTCCGTCCATCCAAGGGGCTCCGACAAGTCTGCCATAGACTGCCGTCGCGACCCGGTGCAGGACAGGGCCAGCGGTCAGTCGCAGCGGGTGACAGGTGTCAGTCGCGCCGGGAGCGGCGCTGGCGCCGCAGGGGGGGCGGCCGGGGGCGCAACCAGGTCGGCCCCGGGCCACGCCGCGGCGGCGGCGCTTGTGCCACCATCCGCGCGCCCGTTTGCGCAGGAGCCGCCATGGACTTCGTCTTCGCCCCGCCCGCCGCCGTCAGCGTGCCCGTCGCCGGCCGCCGCGAGCGCTTCCCCGTGCACCGCATCTACTGCGTCGGCCGCAACTACGCCGAGCACGCCCGCGAGATGGGCGCGGCGCCGGAGCGCGGCACGCCGATGTTCTTCATGAAGCCGGCCGACGCCCTCGTCATCGATGGCGCCGACGTGCCCTACCCGTCCGTCACGCAGGACCTGCACCACGAGGTCGAGATGGTGCTGGCCCTGGGCCGCGGCGGGCGCGACCTCGACGCCACGGCGGCGCTGGACTGCGTGTGGGGCTACGGCGTGGGCCTGGACCTCACCCGCCGTGACCTGCAGGCCGCGGCCAAGGCCAAGGGTCATCCCTGGGACGTG
>DAOOVM010000214.1:0-5399 GCA_035370085.1 Rhodanobacteraceae bacterium
GAGCCGGCGCGCGCGGCGTGGCGGTGAGGGCCGCCAGGCTCAGCGGTGAGCTCAGCACGGCGCGGCGGTTGCCGCTGCCGGCGCCGCTGCTGTTGCCGTTGTCGTTGTAGTAGTGGTCGGCGATCCAGCGCCACAGCGGCGCGCCGGCGCTGCTGGCCCAGCGCTGCGTGCCCCACTGCGACATGCCGCGGCCGTGGCCGAAGCAGCCGTGGCCGGCGGCGACCGCATCGGCCAGGCAGGGCCAGCCGTTGCTCGCGTCGCCGACGCGGCCGTCGCCGCACAGCGGCAGGCTGGCGCTGCAGGCCAGCCCGTCGTTGGGATCGTCCCAGCCGTTGTTCTCCGCCGAGTATTCCGCGGCGAAGGCCGCGCCGCTGCCAGGAAGGGTCAGCAGCAGACCGGGCGTGCGCGCCACGGCGGTGCTGACGGCCACGCTGGAGGCGACGTTGTCGTTCACCTGGCAGCAGGCGCTGGAGCAGATGTCGTAGGCGGCGCGGATCGGGTTGGCCACGCGCCAGGCGCCGTAGCTGCGATAGGCGATGCTGCCGGCGCGCAGGCTCTGCGCATGCCAGCTGGGGATCCACTCGTTGTCCAGGCCGCGCGCAACATAGGTCTCCAGCGGCATGACGCAGGTGGTGGTGCAGGCACCGGTGCAGCAGGAGGTGGTGCAGCTGGTGTCGGCGTAGCCCACGCGGATGCTTGCAGGCGGCGCCAGCCGCGGCGCCACTGCAGCCACGGCATCCGGCAGCGCCGGGGCCGCGAGCGGCGCCGGCGCCCCGACCAGGCCGCCGCGACGGTCGCGCACACCGAGCTCCAGCGCAGCCGTCGGCGGCGTGTCGCCGCCCAGCGCCACCACCAGGCGCTGCACGCCCGGCACGCGCAGCAGCCGCGAACGCCGCCAGGGCAGACGCCCCTCCGCCTGCACCTCCAGGGCAAATTCCTCGGGCAGGGCGTCAGGCGCGGGCGCGGCTGCGTCCAGCCGCAGCGCGAACCAGCCGTCGGCCGCGCTGTAGACGACGCTGCCCGGAGCGCTGACGCGGGCGCCGGCCAGGGGCGCGCCGTCGGCCGCATCGCGCACATAGCCCTGCAGCCACAGCTCGTCGGGGGCCACGGCCTGGGCGGGCAGGCCCCGGGCGAAGGCCGCGTTGGCATCGGCCGGCTCCAGCAGCAGGGTCAGGGCCGGCGTCGCCGCGTCGATCTCCGTGTCGAGGGCGCGGTAGCCGGCGGCCTCGGCGTGCAGGCGCCAGCGGCCGGGGGCGAGGTCCAGCGCCTGCGCGCGGCCAACGACCGCCACCTCGCGCTCCGTCGCGGGCCCGGTCGCGCCGGCGCGCGGCTGCAGCATCACCCGCGCCGCGACCGCCGCACCGCTGGCCGCATCGCGCGCGGCCAGCTGCAGCGCCGCGGCAGTCCCGCTCGTGGCGAGCAGGGCGACGGCGGCAAGGGCAGCGCCCAGGCGCATCGATTCAGTCCTCGTGGGTGATGTCGGGCAATCCGGTCATCAGCCACCAGCGCTTGGCCTGCTTGTCCCAGCGCCAGCGCTGGCGGTCGACTACCGCCCGCTCGGTCTGCGTGTGCTCATTGACCACGCCGATCTCGACCACCTGGGCGATCTCGGTCGGGCTGAGGTTCTGCACGCCCTGGTCGTGGTAGTAGCTCACGCGCACCTGGCGGTAGCGATCCAGTTCCAGGCGGGTCAGCGGATGCTGCTTGAGCACGTCGGGATCGATGAAGGCCAGGCCCTGCTCGAAGCCGCCCCAGCGCAGGGTGGCGGCGTAATTGAGCAGGGTGGGCTGCAGTTCCTTCTGCGGCTTGACGGCGAGCGCGGCGCCGGCGAACAGGAGCAGGGCACAGGCAGTCAGCAGGCGGGACATGGCCGTCTCCGGGACAGGAGCCCCGATTGTGCCGCAGCAGGGCGCCGGCGGCACGCACGTGGCGCAGAGCCGCGGCGGCGGCGCAGTAGCCGCCTCAGCCGGCCTTGCGCAGCGCCACGAAGCGCGCCTCCAGTGTGGTGGCGGGTGCGCCGTCGGCGCCGGATACCACCGCGTGGATGCGCAGGCGCCCCTTGCCGCGCGCGCCCAGGGCGATGAAGAACTCGTCCCAGGACTCGCCCTCGGCCGCGCGCGCCTCGGCACGGAAATCGCTCCACACCGGCGCGAGGTAGCGCAACTGCGAGTCCTGCACGTACACCTCGGCCGCGACCCCGGCCGCGCGCAGGCGCAGCACCACCAGGGCCCAGCCGGCGAGGGTGAGCAGGCTGGCCAGGCTGCCGCCGAAGGCGCAGCCCTTGTCGTTGACGTTGGGGGCCAGCGGCGCCGCCAGCACCACCCGCCCGGCCTCGGCCTCGGCCAGGCGCAGGCCGAGCGCCCGCGTCAGCGGGATATCGGTGAGGATCTCCTGCTCCAGGGCAGGCGCCAGGCGGGCAACGGGATCGGACATGGGCACGGCCGGGGGGCGAGGGCGCGCACGTTGCCATGCCGCGACGCGGGGCGACAAGCGCGCCGCGGCGCGTATCGCCGCAACGAGGCCGGGCGTAGCATGGCGGCCATGCCCAGCCGCCCGGTCGCCGCCGACGTATCGCACCTGCCCCTGCGCGGCGCCTGCGTCATCGTCACGCGCCCGAGCGAGGGCGCCGCGCCGCTGCTGCGCCGCGTGCGTGCCCTGGGCGGCACGCCCCTGCGCCTGCCCGGTATCGCGCTGCGCCCGGCGGCCGACGCGCCGGCGCTGCGGCAGGCGCTGCGCGCCGCACAGACCGCGGCGCTCGCCGTGTTCATCAGTCCCGCCGCGGTGCGCCACGCCTGGCGCGTACTGTCGACCCTGCGTTTCAGCCGCAGCACGCGCGTGGCGGCGGTGGGCGCGGGCACGGCGCGGGCGCTGCGGCGCCGCGGCCTGACCGAGGTATGCGTGCCGCAGGGCGCACAGGACAGCACCGGCCTGCTGGCCGATCCCGCGCTGCGCGGACTGCGCGGCGCGGCGGTGGCCGTCATCGGGGCCCCCGGCGGTCGCGACCTGCTCGTGCCGACGCTGCGCCGCCGCGGCGCGCGGGTGCAGCGCATCGACATCTACCGCCGCGTCGCCCCGCGCTGGACGCGGCGCCACCTGGCCGCGCTGGAGCTGGCGCCGCGTCCCTGGCTGCTGCTGGTGTCCAGTGCCGAGGCACTGGCGCACCTGGCCACGGCCCTGCCGCCCGGGCTGGTGCTGGCGCTGCGCCGCGCCGAATGCGTGGTCAGCAGCGCGCGCCTGGCCGGCCTCGCCGCGCAGCACGGATTCACCCGCGTGCACGTCGCCGCTTCGGCGCTGGCCGCTGACCTGCTGACGGCGGCAGCGGCGGCGCTGGCGCGGCACCGCCTGTGAGCGACGACGCGCGGCTTATGCCGCGTCGTGCACGGCGGCACCACGGCAAGACTGCTAGCATTGCGCCATGGACATGGACACGCCTGAAGCTGCCCCCGCTGCGGCCCCATCCGCACCACCAGCGCCCGCCGCGGCTCCGCGCCGCCGCGGTTCGCCCCTCGCCCTGATCCTCGCCCTGCTTGCCCTCGGCGGCGGCGCCTACGCCGTCTGGCGCGGCACCGAACTGGAGCAGAAGTCCGCCGAGGCAGCCGCCAGCGCCAGCGCCGTGCGCGCCGAGCTGGAGGCGCTCAACCGGCGCATCGACCAGAGCAACCGCGAGCGCGACCTGCTGCGCCAGCGCCTGGACGACCTCACCGGCGTGAACAAGAGCCTGCGCGAGGAAGTGCTGGGCGTGACCGAGCGTGCGCGTGTGCTGGAAGACGCCGTGGCGAATCTGGCCGAGAAGCGCCTGTCCGGCCATGACGGTCTGCTGCTGGACGAGGCGGACATGCTGCTGCGCCTGGGCGAGGAGCGCTACACCCTGTTCGGCAATGCGCGCGAAGCGGCGCAGGCCTACCGGCTGGCCGACGACGCCCTGGCCAACGTCGACGATCCCGCCTTCGCCACAGTGCGCGAGACCCTCGCGGTCGAGCTCAAGGCGCTGGGAGAGCAGCGCGAGTTGGGCGGCAACGCCGCCATCGTCGAGCTGGAGCGCCTGCGCGGCGCGGTGCAGCAGCTGCCGCTGGCGCCGGAGCGCCGCGCGGACGCGCCGCCGCCCGAGTCACGCCTGGCGCAGATCCTTGGCCGCTTCGTGCGCATCCGCCACGACGAGGCCGCCGCGCCGACCGACCGCGGCCTGGCACGCACGCTGGCAACGCTCGACCTGCGGGCGGCCGAGGCGGCCCTGCTGGCGCGCGACACGGCCAGTTTCCGCGCCGCCGTGCAGCGCGCCCGCACGCAACTGCAGGCCACTTTCGACGCCACGGCCACGGCCGAGGTGGTGGCGGCACTGGACAGACTCGGCGCCAGCGAGGCACCGCCCGCGCCGACGGTGCTGGGTGCCGCGCTGAAGGAGTTGCGCAACCTGCGCAGCACGCACCGCCTGCGCCAGCAGGGCCGCGGCGACGCCGCCGCCGGAGCGGGGGCGCCATGAAACTGTGGGGCTGGGTCCTCGTGCTGCTGGCCGCAGCGGCGGCGGCCGCCTTCGGCTGGCACTGGCTGGCCGACGATCCCGGCTACCTGCTGCTGCGCCTGCGCGGCACGACGGTGGAAACCACCCTCGTGTTCGCCCTGGTCGCCCTCGCGACACTCGCCCTCGCCCTGGCGCTGGCCTGGCGCCTGTTGCGTTGGCCGGTGCGGCTGTGGTTCCGCCGCGTGCGCCGGCGCAGCCGCGAACGCATGGCCAATGGGCTGATCGCGCTGGCCGAAGGTCGTTACGCCCAGGCCGAGAAGGAATTGTGGAAGGCGACGCACTATGCCGAATTGCGCGCCCCGGCCCTGCTCGCCGCGGCGCGCGCCGCGCTGGGCCAGGACGCCGCGGCGCGGGCCGACGAGGCGCTGAGCGAAGCGGCCGAGAACGCGCCGGCCGCCGCCCTGGCGCTGCGCGCGCGCCTGCTGCGCGAACAGGGACGCCAGGCAGAGGCGCTGACCCTGCTGCGCGGCGCGCAGCAGGATCGCCCGCTGGCCCCGGCGGCGTGGGTCGAATACATCGAGGCGGCGCTGGCCGGCGGCGACACCAGCGCCGCGCGCGAGGGTCTCGCACCGCTGGCGCGCAGCCAGGCGCTGCCACCGGCCCGGCTGGAAGCCCTGGAGACGCGCGTGCTGGCGGCCGCGCTGGCGGCGCAGCCGAGCCCCGACGCCGGCGACGCGCTGTGGAGCAGTCTGTCGCGCGCACAGCGGCGCAATCCCGCCCTCATCGCCGCCTACGCGCGGCGCGTCGCGGCGCTGGGACGGCCGCTGCCCGGCATGAGCGAAGTGGAGGCCGGCCTGCGCCGCGACTGGGACGACGCCCTGGTGCTGGCCTATGGCGAACTCGGTCCGGTGGATGCCGCCGCGCGGCTGCGCACGGCCGA
>DAOOVM010000215.1:0-5382 GCA_035370085.1 Rhodanobacteraceae bacterium
CGTCCACCCGCACCATGCGCTCGCCGCCTTGCAGGATGGACTTGCGCAGCGGCACGTTGACGCTCAGCGCCGCGCGCGGCAGGTCGCCCATGAGCAGGGCCAGATACTGCTTGGTTGTGCGGTTTTCGCGGATCAGGGCCTGCAGGCCAGTGAGCGCGGCGCGGCGCCGCGCCAGCACCAGCACACCGCTGGTGTCCCGGTCCAGGCGGTGCACCAGTTCCAGCGTGTCCCCTGGCCGCGCAGCACGCAGCAGTTCGATCGCCCCGTGACTCACGCCGCTGCCGCCGTGGGCGGCGATGCCGGCCGGCTTGTCCAGCACGAGGAAATCGCGGTCCTCGAAGATCACGGCGGCCTGGATGCGCGCCAGTTGTGCCGCCGCGGGTGCGCCGCCCGTCGCCGGCTCGGCAGTTCGCACCGGCGGGATGCGCACCTCGTCGCCGCCGCCGACACGGGTGTCCGGCTTGGCACGCTTGCCGTTCACGCGCACCTGGCCGGTGCGCAGCAGGCGGTAGATCAGGCTGCGCGGGACGCCCTTCAACTGACCGGCGAGGAAATTGTCGAGCCGTTGGCCCTCGCGCTCGTCCGCCACGCGGACCAGACGCACGCCTGGACCCGAGCCGGCGAGATCGCCAGAAGTTCGCGTCACGATTGAAAAAATCTCCGGCCGGCTGATACACTCGGCGCGCGCTTCGCGCCATCCGATGCGGCCGTAAGGCCCGCTCGACTGGCGGCGCACTCGCCCGTCACGCCCTGTTGGCCTTCCGTCGATCTTCCTGACCGGAGCCGCCCGAGGGCCGCCAGCATCGTAACGGATCGAGTCGGGGATTGCCCGCTGCCGGAAAGGGCGGTTGGGGGTCGCCGGTTGCGCACGGCAACAAACAACGGCCGGGAAGACCCGTCTTCCCGGCGTCACCAAACCCAGCGCTCCCGATCGCAGGACGCAGGCCGGCGCCGATGGCGCCACCGCGACGCGGCAGGTAGAGCGCAAAATGGACTTGAGACAATGAAGCGTATGTTGATCAACGCCACGCAGCGCGAGGAGTTGCGCGTGGCGATCGTGGACGGCCAGTCGCTGTACGACCTGGACATCGAGATTCCGTCCAAGGAGCAGAAGAAGGCCAACATCTACAAGGGCCGCATCACCCGCGTGGAGGCTTCGCTCGAAGCCTGTTTCGTCGAGTACGGCGGTGACCGCCACGGCTTCCTGCCGCTGAAGGAGATTTCCCGCCAATACTTCGCCCCCGGGGTCGACCACAACAAGGCCGGCATCCGCGAGCTGCTGAAGGAAGGCCAGGAAGTGGTCGTGCAGGTGGAGAAGGAGGAGCGCGGCAACAAGGGCGCCGCCCTCACCACGTTCATCTCCCTGGCTGGCCGCTACATGGTGCTCATGCCGAACAACCCGCGCGCCGGCGGCGTGTCGCGGCGCATCGAGGGCGAGGATCGCGCCAACCTCAAGGAGGTGATGGACGAGCTCAAGTGCCCGGACGACATGGGCCTGATCATCCGCACCGCCGGCATGGGGCGCGACGCGGAAGAGCTGCAGTGGGACCTCGATTACCTGCTGCAGCTGTGGAAGGCCATTTCGGAGGCTGCACAGTCGCGTCCCGCGCCGTTCCTGATCTACCAGGAATCCAAGCTGATCATCCGCGCCCTGCGCGACTACCTGCGCAATGACATCGGCGAGATCCTCATCGACCACGAGGACCTCTACAACGATGCGCGCGACTTCGTGCAGCAGGTGATGCCCAACAACCTGCGCAAGCTAAAGCTGTACAAGGACACAACGCCGCTCTTTTCGCGCTTCCAGATCGAGACGCAGATCGAGAATGCCTTCGAGCGCCAGGTGCGCCTGCCGTCGGGCGGATCGATCGTCATCGACCAGACCGAAGCCCTCACGGCCATCGACATCAATTCGGCCAAGGCGACCAAGGGCGGCGACATCGAGGAGACCGCCTTCAACACCAACCGAGAGGCGGCCATCGAGATCGCGCGCCAGCTGCGCATCCGCGACATGGGCGGACTGATCGTCATCGACTTCATCGACATGGACTCGCCCAAGCACCAGCGCGAAGTCGAGGAGACGCTGAAGGATGCGCTCAAGCTCGACCGCGCCCGCGTGCAGTTGGGCCGCATCTCGCGCTTCGGCCTGATGGAGATGTCACGCCAGCGCCTGCGCCCTTCGCTCGGCGAGTCCACCCAGATCGTCTGCCCGCGCTGCGACGGCCACGGCCGCATCCGCGGCGTGGAGTCGCTGTCGCTGTCCGCCCTGCGTCTGGTGGAAGAGCACGCCATGAAGGAAAACACGGGCCAGGTGCTGGTGCAGGCGCCGCCGGCCGTGGCCAACTTCCTGCTCAACGAGAAGCGCCGCAACCTGAGCGAGATCGAACAGCGCCACGATGTGGCGGTGATCGTGGTCGCCGACGAAAAGCTGCAGACGCCCCAGCTGGAGATCCAGCGCATCCGCGCCGCCGACGTGGCCGAGGACGCCCACACCAAGCCCAGCTACGAGCGGCTCACGCCGGTGGTGGCCACACCGCTGCCGCAGCTCGCTCAACCCGGTGCCGAACCCGAGCGGCCTGCCGTTTCGGGCGTGCGCCCGGCGAGCCCGGCGCCCGTGCGCCCAGAGGCCGACGCGGAGCCGACCCCGGTGTCCCCCGTCCCCGCGGCACCGGCGACGGCGCCGAAAGCGGTGGCCGGCACCGGTTTCTTCGCCCGCATGCTGAGCTGGTTCCGCGGCGACGAGGCGGCTTCGGCGCCTGTACCCGTGGCGGCGCGCCCTGCCGCCCGCCCGTCTTCGGACAGCCGCGCGCCCCGCGAGGGCCGTACCGACGACCGCGCGCGCGATGCGCGCGGCGGAGGCGGTCGCGATGCGCGTGATCGCGGCCGCAGCGAATCCGGACGCGGCCCCGCGCCGACGGCCAAGCCGGCCCGCAGCGAGGGCCCAGGGCGGCGCGAGCCGCGCCCAGAAGCGCGTTCGGCGCCGCCCGCCGGTCAGCAGGCCGAGCGCCGGCCGGCGCAGGAGGCACGAGCGCCGCGTCACGAGCCGCGTCCGCAGCCGCCGCGTCCCGCTGGCGAAGCGCGTCCCGCGCCGGCAAAGGACACGGCTGCCGCCATCGCCGCCGCCACCTCACTCCCGGCCGCGGCGACCGCGAGTGCGGCCGGAAGCCCAGCCGCGCCCCGCACCGAGACCGCAACCGAGGCTGCAACGCCCCTCGCCGCGACGCTGCCTATGGCGACGGAGGGCACTGCGGCGCCCGCTGGCGGCGATGAGGCCGCCCGCGACGGCAATCGCCGCCGCCGCGGCCGTCGCGGCGGGCGCCGTCGCCGCAAGGACGGTGCGCCTGCGGACTCGGCCACCGGACCGGTGACGGCGGATGCCGACTTCGACGATGACGATCTGGTCGAGGAACTCGCCCATCAGGCCTCGCGCGGTACCCAAGCCGGCAGCGGGCAGTCGGCGGCCCGTGCCCCGGCGGCCGCCGCTGCTGCGGCATCGGCGGTGTCCGCACCACCCCAGGTTGCGACCGAGCCGTCCACCGCCGATTCGACGGGCATGTCTGCTGCCGCCGGGGACGTTGCCGCCTCCCCCGCTGCCGAGCGCCAGCGCGACGCGGCGGACGGGACTCGCACAGAAACGTCGCCGAGCCCGGCGGTCAACGCCCGCCCGGAGCCGACACTCGACGACCAGCGGCCGCCGGTGAGCTCGGCGGCAGCGCACGCGCCGGAGTCGACCACGGGTGCTGACCTCTCGCCCTCTCCCAGCACGCCCCGCCTGACCGACGCCGGCTCGCCGCAAATGAGCTTGGGGATCCCCGAGATCGCCGCCGCCGCGCTGCCGGCATCGGTACCGCCTTTCGCGCCGCCCGCTGGCCCCAGCGTGCCGACGAGTGCGGCGCCGGGCCCGCACGAGGCGCCGACGGCCAGCGACGCCCCCGTGACGCCCCGGCCTGCGGCCACGGCCCCGCGCCCATTCTCGACACAGATCCCCGCGCCGCCCCTGCCCGGCACCAATGTGCGCCAGGCGATCGCCTCCGCCCTGCGCGCTCCGCCCCTGGCCCCGCTACCGGCGGCCGATGCCGCGGACCATGCGGCCGCCGAGGCACCCGCGCCTGCGCCGGGCGCAGGCGCGGAAAAGCCGGAGGAATGAGCGTTGACGCCGGCGCCGCGTGACTAGCGGCGCCGGCGCGGCGTGCGCGCCGGGCGGCGCCAAGGCGCGCCCGGATCGAGCAGTCCGTACTGCTGCGCCAGGTGTGCCAGGGCTACCTCGCTGTCGATCTCCAGCTTGGCCATCAGCCTCGCCTTGTGTGTGGCCACCGTCTTCTCGCTGATCTTGAGCTCGCCCGCGATGGCGTGTGCATGGTCGCCGCGCGCGAAATGCAGCGCCACCTCCAATTCGCGTGTGGTCAGGGCCTCGAAGGGCGAACGCGACTGCCCGTTGATCGCGTCCAGGGCAAGCTGCTGGGCGACGGCCGGCGCGAGGAACCTCCTGCCGTCCGCCACCTGCCGTACCGCCTGAACCAGCTCGCTCGGCGGCCCGGCCTTGATCAGATAGCCGCTCGCACCGGCCTCCAGCAGACGGCGCGGAAAGGGCGCCTCGCCGGCCACGGTGAGGATGATCAGGCGCGTCGGCAGATCCGCCCTGCGCACGCGCTCGGTGACCTCGATGCCCGTGAGTCCCGGCATGTGCAGATCGAGCAGGGCCACATCGGGACGCAAGCGGCGCAGCAAGGCCAGTCCCTGTTCCCCGTCTTCGGCCTCCCCGACGACTTCGATGCCCGGCTCCTTCTCCAGCAGCATGCGGAAGCCCGCGCGCACCATGGCGTGGTCGTCGATCAGCGCAACACGGATCATCCCCGTTCCTCCCCGTTGCCCGCGGTCAGTCTGGGCCGCGTCCCGGGCCCGCGCAAGCGTTACCCGGCATCGGTCTTTCCGCTATCCTTCGCGCCCTTGTGGCCAAATGCGCATCTCGCCCAGGGACGGGGCGATGCGGCGCAGCGCGCGGCACGACCCGGTCCGGGCAGCGGCCTAGCCGATCGCCCGCAGGACTGTGCACGGGACGTCCCGAGTCAAACCGCCGTGGCGGCGCGCGCTGCGCGCCGCGTCGTGACGATCGGAGAGGTGGCCGAGTGGTTTAAGGCAGCGGTCTTGACCGCGCAGGCAGGATGCCGGAGCGAACATCGGCGCAGCCGATGGCCCGCAGGGCGAGGGACGGGACGTCCCGAGTCAAGCCGCCGTGGCGGCGCGCGCTGCGCGCCACGTCGTGACAATCGGAGAGGTGGCCGAGTGGTTTAAGGCAGCGGTCTTGAAAACCGCCGTGGTAGCGATACCACCGTGGGTTCGAATCCCACCCTCTCCGCCACTTGCCCTCGCGAAAGGTGTCTC
>DAOOVM010000216.1:0-5359 GCA_035370085.1 Rhodanobacteraceae bacterium
GCTGCTCGACGCCGAGCAGCTCGACCGCCTGAAGAGCGAGATCAAGCTGGCGCGGCGCATCACCCACCCCAATGTGCTGCGCACCTTCGATTTCGGCGAGGTCAACGGTCTGCCGTACATCTCCATGGAGTATGTGCGCGGCCTCACCCTGCGCTACCTGCTGCGCGAGGCCAAGCGCGTGCCCTATTCGGCCGGGCTGCGCATCGCGCGCCAGCTCGTCGCCGGCCTGGCCGCGGCGCACGAAGTCGGCGTGCTGCACCGGGACATCAAGCCGGAAAACCTCATCCTCGAGGCCAAGGGCAATGCCAAGCTCATGGACTTCGGCATTGCCCGACCGACCCGCCGCGCCGAACCGGGCCACACCCAGCCCGGCACCTTCCTCGGCACGCCGCACTACTGCGCGCCCGAGCAACTCGCCGGCGAGGAAGTGGACGAGCGTGCCGACATCTACGCCTGCGGCGTGCTGATGACCGAGATGTTCTGCGGCGGGCTGCCGTATTCCGGCAACAACACCATGGAGCTCTACATGGCGCAGATGCAGCAGGAACCGACCCGGCCTTCGGCCTTGTGGCCGGAGATCCGCCCCGAACTGGAGGCCGTGATCCTGCGCTGCCTGGGGCGCGCGCCCGGCGACCGCTACCCCAGCGCCGCCGACCTCGGCGCCGCGCTGGCCCAGCTGAGGGCCTGACCATGCCGATGCGCCGAGTGCTCGCCTGCGCCGCCTGCCTGCTGCTGCATGCCGCGGGTGCGGCGGCGCAGGATGCCATCCTGGAGACTGCGCCCGAGATGCCGGCGGCGCGCTGGACCTGGTTCGGCGACCTGCAGCTGCGCCAGGAACACACCTGGCGCCTGCCCGGCGCGCGCTACGCCGAGCCCCTGACACGCACGCGCAGTCGCGGCCGGGTCGGCATGACCTACGCGCCGATGCCCACGCTGGAGTTCGGCGCCGCCATCGAGCTGGCGGCGGGCAGTGACAGCAACCGCGACAACCGCCTCAACAACGACAACGAGCGCAGCAATGGCGCCAACCTCGACCAGCTGTTCCTGCGCTGGCAGGCGAGCGAACGCAGCAGCCTGCTGCTCGGCAAGGCGCGGTTTCCGTTCGAGCTGTCGCCGCTGACCTGGGACCGCGATCTGCGTCCGGCCGGGCTGAGCCTGGACCATAGTCTGGCGCTGGGCGACTTCGACCGCCTGCAGCTCACTGCCGGCTGGTTCGCCGGCCAGCACCTGTACCGCGACACTTCGCGCATCGGTGCCGTGCAGTTGGCCTGGCGTTGGCACGAGAGGGCGCCCACGGGAGCGGCGGTGCTGCTGTCCTGGCTGGATTTCAGCAACCTCGACCGTTTGACGCGCAACGGACTCAGTCGCACCAACCTGCGCCGCGGTGCCGAGCTTGCCGATGCCTACCGCCTGCTCGACCTGCAGTTGGTCGGCCGCACCGAGTTCGGCGCCTGGCCGCTGGAGGCGCGCCTGGACCTGCTGCGCAACACCGGCGCCGACACGGACAACGAGGGGGCGCGCGCCAGCGTGGTGCTGGGTGATCGCTGGCAACCGGGCCGCCTGGAGTTCGGTTTCGCCTACCAGCGCGTTCAACGCAATGCGGCCATGGCCGCATTCAACGAGGACGACTGGTGGTTCCACAGCTTTTCCCGCGGCGGCATGCCCTGGATCGGTTACGGCCTCGCCGAGCATTGGAGCCTGCGCCTGGCGGGTTTCGACGAGCGGCGCGACGGCGTGGACGAGGCCACGCGGCGCGTTCTGCTCGATCTGGAAGCGCGCTGGTAGGCGGCTTCGGCCGTGTTACATTTCCGCCCCGTTACCGCCAGGAATCCACCCGACCCGATGGACACGCGCGCCCGCCTGAGCTTTCCCCGCGGAGACCACCGCGATGTCGCGCTCGCCGCCGGACCTTGCACCATCGGCTCCTCCCCCGACAACGTGATCGTGCTGAAGTCGGCCGGGGTGGCGGGGCACCACGCCCGCATCGACAACGACGGCCGCGGCCTCACTCTGAGCGTTCTCGACGCCCAGGCCGTCACCCACGTCAATGCCCGCCCGGTGCGCGAAAAGGCCCTGCTGCGCCTGGGCGATACGCTGAGCATCGACAGCGTGCAGATCCTCATCAAGCCGGAGCGTGACGACGCCGTGCGCACCACCATCCCCAGCCAGGCGGGTGACCTGGAAGAGGCGCAGACCCGTCTGCGCAATGTGCCTCCGCGCGCAGTGCTGCGCGGCGTGTCGGGCAGTCACTTCGGCAAGGTCATCCCGATCCGCGCGCGCCTGGTGATCGGCCGCGGCAGCGACTGCGATCTGGTGCTGGACGAGCCGGAGATGTCGCGTCGCCACGCCATGATCGAGAATTCCGGGGAAGGCCTTTACCTGCGCGATCTCGGCTCCGCCAACGGCACCTTCGTCAACGGCGTGCAGGTGAAGAATGCGGTGCTGCATCCCGGTGACCAACTCGCCTTCGACCGCAATCGCTTCCTGCTCGAGGCCCCCGGCATGCCCGTGCGTGGCGCCGAGGTGATCACCGACCGTGCCGATGCCAGCAAGACACCCATGATCACCCAGACCATGCGCGCCGTGGACGTGCCCGATCCGCCCAAGGCCGCCGCGGCAGCGCCCTCGCGCAACGAGATCTGGTGGCTGATCGGCGCCGCGGCGCTGATCGGGACGGGGATTGCGCTGTTGTTGCTGGTGAAGTTCTAGGGTGAAGGCGAAGGCCCTGCCGCGTTGCGGCCAGTCGCCGGTACGCTGCGGCCGCGACACCAGCCCGTCCGCGCCGAATTCGAATCGGCCGCAGCGGCTTTCCCAGGTTCACTGCATGGCTGCCGGACGGCGCGCCGTCCGCGCCGCCTGCCTGCGCCACGGCACTCTGGCCAGCATCAGCCCGGCATAGATCGCGAGGTAGACCAGCGGCTCGCGCACGGCGATCTTCTGCCCGGACTTCACCAGCCACAGGAAGTGCAGCGCGGCGAGCAGGGCGATCAGGTACACCAGCCGATGCAGGCGCTGCCAGTGGCGGCCGAGGCGCCGCATCATGGCGTGGGTGGAGGTGGCCGCGAGGGGAATCAGCAGCAGCCAGGCGGCAAAGCCCACGGTGATGTAGGGGCGCTTGACGATCTCGGCGAAGATCTGCGTCCAGAAGCCGCCCAGATCGACCACCAGGTAGGTGGTGAGGTGCAGGCAGGCGTAGAAGAAGGCGAACAGCCCGAGCATGCGCCGGTAGCGCACCAGCTTGTGCCAGCCGCCGAGGCGCCGCAGCGGGGTGATGGCCAGCGAGGCGAGCAGCAGGCGCAGGGCCCAGTCGCCGGTGCGGTGCTCCAGTTGCGCCACCGGGTCGGGGCCCAGCGTGCCCTGCCACACGTCCCAGGTGAGCCAGACCAGGGGCAGGAGGCAGAGGGCGAAGACCAGGGGTTTGCTGCGCGCGACCAGGTCGTGTCGCGGGGCAGGGCGCGGTTGCTGCGCCGGAGCGGAATGCGCCATCAGAAATTCTTCCGCAGGTCCATGCCGCTGTAGAGCGAGGCCACCTGTTCGGCATAGCCGTTGAAGGGTCGCGTGCGGATGCGGTTGCCGAAGAGACCGAAGCCGTTGCCGGCGATGCGCCGCTCGGTGGCCTGGCTCCAGCGCGGGTGGTCCACGTCCGGATTCACGTTGGAGTAGAAGCCGTACTCCTCGGGCGCCGCCTGGTTCCAGGCGGTGCGCGGCTGCTGTTCGGTGAACTCGATGCGCACGATCGACTTGATGCTCTTGAAGCCGTACTTCCACGGCAGCACCAGGCGCAGCGGCGCGCCGTTCTGGTTGGGCAGTTCGCGGCCGTAGACACCCACCGCGAGGAAGGCCAGCGGATGCATGGCCTCGTCGATGCGCAAGCCCTCGCGGTAGGGCCAGTCCAGCACGGCGTAGTTCTGCCCGGGCATTTCGCCGGGCCGGCGCAGGGTGGTGAAGGCCACGTACTTGGCCTGCGCCGTCGGCTTGAAGCGCTTGAGCAGGTCGGCCAGGGGAAAGCCCACCCAGGGAATCACCATCGACCAGGCCTCCACGCAGCGGTGGCGGTAGATGCGTTCCTCCAGTGCGGTGGGCTGGTACAGGTCCTCCAGCGCGTAGCGCCCCGTCACTTCGGCATGGCCGGCGATCTCCACGCTCCAGGGTTTGGGGTGGAAGTGGCGCGAGTTCTTCGCCGGATCGTCCTTGCCCGTACCGAACTCATAGAAGTTGTTGTAGCCGGTCACATCCGACCAGGCCGTCAGCGGTTCGTCGGTGCTGAGTGACGCATTGCGCGTGCCCGCCAGGGGCGTGCCGGTCGGCACGGCGGGCGCCGCCTCGGCGCGGGCCTCGGCCTCGCCCTCGCGGCCGCAACCGACGGCGAGCAGGGGCAGGCCCAGGGCCAGGGTGCGCAGGAACTCGCGCCGACGCCGGTAGAGTGCTTCGGGCGTGATCTCGGACGGGGCAATCGGGGGAATGCGGTGGCGTGTCATGGGATACCTCCGGGCCAGGGGACCGGCGCGAGGGGCGCGGGCTTTCGTCGCGCCTGCCGAGGGCTTGGGCTGCGCGGTGGCCAGCGTATACTCGCACCACGCCCATCGACGATCAGTGATGACTCCGGGGGAAAGCCAGCTCGCGCGCGCCTTCACGCTGTCGACCAGCCTGGTGCTGGTGATCGACGCAGGCGACGCCACCATCGTGGACGCCAATCCGGCCCTGGAGCGCGCCAGCGGTTACACGCGCGCCGAACTGATCGGGCGGCGCAGCGTCGACCTCGGCCTGTGGACCGATCTGGACGCCCGTGCCCGCATCTGGGCCGAACTGCGCGCCAATCGCTGCGTGACCGACGTTGCGGTGGAATTCCTCACCCGCGGCGGCGGACGCCTGCACGCGCGCGTGACCTGCGAGATGTTCGACGACGGCGGGCGCCCGCGCGTGCTGGCGCTGGCGCAGCAGGTGCGCGAATCGGCGACGGCCGACGCGGCGACGGCCGACGTGGAGAGCTACCGCGCCCTGTTCCTGTCCGCCGCCGAAGGCCTGTACCGCAGCCTGCCCGATGGCGGCTTCATCGACCTCAATCCGGCCATGGCGCGCATCTTCGGCTACGACTCGCCGCTGCAGATGCTGCGCGAGGCCGCGCGCAGCACCCTGGACCTTTACGCGGATTCGGCCCACGGCGCCTGGATCAACCAGGAGCTGGAGCAGCGCGGTTTCATCGAGAACGTGCGCTCGCGCGTACGCCGCCGCGACGGCAGCCTGATCTGGATCGCCGAGAACGCCCGCGCCGTGCGCGATGCCCATTCGGGGCGACTGCTTTTCCACGAGGGCTCGGTAGTGGACATCACCGAGCGCATCGAGGCCGAGGCGCGCCTGC
>DAOOVM010000217.1:0-5353 GCA_035370085.1 Rhodanobacteraceae bacterium
CCGATGAAGCAGCTCGGTCTGTGCGCCGGCATCAGCGACGCGCGCTACACCACGACCACCGAGGTCTATCCCGACAGTCCGCGCGCGACAACGGCGCAGTGCAACGCGGCGCAGGTGACCGCCGTGTGCGCCGCGCTGGATTTCGCCCTCGCGCACGCGGCGAATCCGGCCTGAGCGGCGCCGGACCACAGGTCAGGAGCAGGACCCGCCATGAATCCGATCAAGCCCGTGCGACCGCTGCGACGCCTGCAGGCGCCACTGCTGGCGCTCCTGACCGTCGCCACGGCGGCCCAGGCCGCGCCCGACGCCGTGATCCTGGTGCGTCACGCCGAGAAGGCGAGCGATGCCGGCAAGGATCCGCCGCTCACCGCGGCGGGCCACGAGCGCGCGCAGCAGCTCGCCGCCGCCCTGCACGATGCCGGCGTGGGCACGATCCTGGTCACGCCCTACCGACGCAACCGCGACACCGCCGCGCCTATCGCGTCTCAGCGCGGAATCACCCCGCAGGTCATTGCCACCGATGGCGACACCGCGGCGCACGTGGCGGCGGTGGCCGCGGCGCTGCGCGCCGCCAGCGGCACCGTCCTGGTGGTGGGCCACGGCAACACCGTCAGTCGCATCATCGCCGCCGTGGGCGGCCCGGTCCTGCCCGACCTGTGCGAGGACCGCTACGCCCAGGTGTTCGTGCTGACCGGGCTCGGCGCCACGCCGCACCTGCAACGCTGGCAGTACGGCGCGGTCGACCCGCCGGCGGGGAAGGATTGCCTGTGAGCAGGGCGGGCGTGCCCGCCGCCGCGGCGCGCTACCGCCTGGTGGTGTTCGATTTCGACGGCACGCTGGCGGACTCCTGGCCCTGGTTTCTCGCCAACGTCAACCGCGCGGCGGAACGCTACGGATTTCGTCCGCTACCCATGGATCGGCTCGACGAGTACCGCGGCCTCGCGCCGCGCGAGCTGGTGGCGCGCCTCGGCCTGCCCCTGTGGAAGCTGCCGCAGGTGGCCAGCGGCATGCGGGCCGCCATGGCGGCCGACCTCGCCGGCATCCGCCTCTTCGACGGCGCGCTGGATGTGCTGCGCGCGCTGCGCACTCGCGGCGTGCGCAGCGCCATCGTCAGCTCCAACAGTCGCGACAATATCGCCCACGTGCTGGGCGTCGAAGGGGCTGCCCTGGTCGACCACTTCGGCTGCGGCGCGCCGCTGTTCGGCAAGCGCACCCTGCTGCGTCGGGTGGCGCGCGCGGCCGATGTGGCCCACGCCCAGGTGCTGTGCGTGGGCGACGAGTTGCGCGACATCGAGGCGGCGCGGGCGCTGGGCATGGCGGCCGTCGGCGTCGCCTGGGGCTTTGCCACGCCCGCCGCCCTGGCTGCGTGCAGCGGCCAACCGGTATTGACCGACTGGGGCGCGCTGCTGGGACTGCTGTGACCGCGCGCGGCGGCGATCAGCGCCGCAGGCGTCCGCTGCGCGGGGTGCCGCCCTTCACCGCCAGCACGCCGTCCAGCACCCGCTCGGTGGCGAAGCCGGCCCTCTCCAGGCGGCGCGCCACCTCGCCCGGCACGTCGCGGCCGCTGGTCTTGCGGTTCGGTGTGCCGGTGTAGTGGAACAGGCGGCCGCGCGGCCGCAGCACGCGTGCCAGCTGGTCGTAGAAGCGCTGCGCATACAGCTCGCCGGCAATGCCGAAGCGGGGCGGATCGTGCAGGGCGGCATCGAAGGCCGCGTCGGGCAGCGCGGTGATGGCCTGCGCCACGTCGCCGTGCACGAGCTGCAGGCGGCCGCCGCACGCGGCCGCGTCGGCATCGGGTGACCAGGGATTGTGCCGGCGCAGCCACAGCACCTCAGGGTTCTTCTCGAAGGACAGCACGCGCGCCGCGCCGGCGGCGAGGGCGCAGCGGGCGAAGTAGCCGAGGCCGCCGCAGGTGTCGAGCAGCGTCTTGCCGGCGGGTTCGGTCAGCGCCACCTTGCGTTCGGCATCGGCGTAGGGCGAGCACTGCGCGCTCGGCAGCATCTTGATGCCGTCGATCTCGAAGGTGGGCGCGCCCCAGTCGGTGGGCACGAGCTTGATCAGTGCCCCGCCGTAGCGCTGCAGCGGCGCGAACGCCGCGCCGTCCCAGTGGTAGATCGTGCGGTCCCTCAGGCCTTCGGGCCAGGGATAGTCCTGCCCCCGCCAGCGCCAGCCGGCGGCAGACAGCGGCACCTCGCCCGTGCTGTGGCCCAGATCGAGCGATCCGCGCCAGTACGCGTGCCCGGCGGCCAGGTCGGCGCGCATCGCCTCGACCAGACCGCGAGTCAGAAGGGGGCCGGAGTAGGGGGGCATCGCAGGCCTGCGCGGAACGGGGCGCGGCACAGTACCAGAGGTGGTGGGCAGGCACGCGTCCGGCCCTGGCGGAGCGGCCGCGCTGGCGCGCCGGCCACGGCGGGTCTAGGCTTTGCGGCAGTTCACGCAAAGCGGTCGAATGGCCGGAGCGCATGCGGCTTGATCTGGACACAAGGCGAAGACGCTGCGGCCGCGTCGCGCACCTCGCGGCGGGACTCCTGGCCGTACTGTCCGAGCGCTCGCTCGCCGTACCGCTGCTCACGTTCAGCCCGCTAACGCCGACCCACTTCAACCTGCCAGCCAACGCCACCGCGGTCGTTTCTTACCGCGTCACCCATCAGGCACAGGCGACGCGCAGCTGGCAGTGGCAGTCCATTCCCGGGGTGACGCAGATGACGGGCGCCGCGGGCGAGTGTGCCGATCCGTTCACCCTGGCCTTCCAGCAGTCGTGCCAGTTGGACCTGCGCCTGGACGCCAGCCAGCTGGGCAGCGGAGTACAGGGTGGACCCGTGGTGTGCATCGCCGGCAGTCCCCTGCAGTGCGCGCAGCCGGCCGCGGCGGACGCGCTGGACATCACCGTCGTGGCGCCACCCGATGCGCTGTTTGCGGACGGCTTCGAGGCGCCCTGAGCGGCGCCCCGCTTCGCCGCATGCGGATCAGGGCTTGAGCGCCTTCACCGCGTCGAGGGTCTCCTTGACGTGCCCGTTGGGACTCATGGCGGAGTAGACGTGGGCGATCTTGCCGTCGGGCGCGATCACGTAGGACGTGCGGTCGGACCAGCCGGGCTTGAGCGTCAGCAGGGCGTCGTACTCCTTGGCGATCTTGGCCCCCTCGTCGGCCGCCACGGGGAACTTGCCGCCGCAGTGCTCGGTTTCCTTGGAGAAGGCGGCCAGCTCGCTGGTATTGCCCGCGGTGACGCCGATGACCGTGGCGTGCGCTGACTTGAACTGATCGATGGCCTCGGAGAAGAGGTGCGCCTCGACGTTGCAGCCGGGCGTGTGCGCGGCCGGGAAGAAGTACACCACCACCGGCCCCTGCTTGAGGGCGTCGGCCAGTTTGAAGGTGAAGGGCTCGCCGGCGAGATAGGCGGGGGCGGAGAAATCCGGCGCCGGCGCGCCGACCTTCAGCGCCGCATAGGCGGGGGCAGCCAGGGCAAGGGCGAACGTGGCGAGGGCGGTGAGGCGGCGGACACTGGACATGGACGGAACTCCGGTGGGGGGCGTGGCGCTTTTATACACTCCAGGCGCCAAGGCGGCGTGAGGGACGACGCGGCCGCGGCGCAGCATCTGACCGCCACCGATCCGGTGATCCGGAGCGGCAAGATGCGGGCCGGATTCCGCTGCTGGTACGGTGCGGCGGCAGCGGTGCTGTAGCCAAACCGGCAGCGCCGCCCGGTTCCGCCCCGGCCCGCCGACACCGGGCGCTGGATTGGCGACGCCGCACGCCGCACCAGGCTGCCTACGCGCGCCTCACCCCGCTTCGGCGAGACTGTCGTGCCTTCTTCCCCTACGGAGTTCCCGCATGCCAACCGCACTCATCACCGGCGCCAACCGCGGCGTCGGTCTGGCCCTGGCGCAAACCCTGGCCGCTCGCGGCGACCGCATCATCGCCGCCTGCCGCGCGCCGAGCGAAGCGCTGACGCAGACCGGCGCCCGCATCGAAAGCGGCGTGGATGTGACCGACGATGCGGCGGTGGCGGCTCTCGCCGGGCGACTGACTGGGGAATCGCTCGACGCCCTGTGGCTCAATGCCGGCGTGCTCGCCCGCGAGGCCCTGGGCGAGATCGATGCCGAGGGCTTCGCCAGCCTGCGCCGTCAGTTCGAGGTGAATGCGCTGGGTCCGCTGCGCGTGGCCCAGGCGCTGCTGCCCCATCTGCGCCGCGACGGCAAGATCGCCATCCTCACCAGCCGCATGGGCTCGGTGGCGGACAACACCTCAGGCGGCTACTACGGTTACCGCGCGTCCAAGGCGGCAGTCAACGCCATCGGAAAGTCGCTGGCGGTGGACCTCGCGCCGCGCGGCATCGGCGTGTTCCTGCTGCATCCGGGCTTCGTCGCCACCGATATGGTCGGCGGTCGCGGCGACCTCGCGCCCGCGCAGGCGGCGCAGCAGCTCGTGGCCTGCCTTGACGGTCTCGACATCGCGCAGACGGGCAGCTTCTGGCACGGCAACGGCACGGAGCTGCCCTGGTGAGGCGCCGCTAGTCAAACCCGTCGGCGAACAGCACGGCCACCGCCTCGCTGTCGTAGGCACCGATGTCGCAGTTGCCGGCCGGGCGGCGGTAGCCGCGCTGATCCACAGTGATGCCGCTGCAACTGGCCGCTGGGACCGCGTTGATGGCGGCGCTACCGGCCTGCAGCGCCACGGTGGCCGAGGCCCCACCGTTGAAGCCCAGCGGGATCAATTGGGGATTGGCGCCGTTGGGCAGGTCGGTTGCCGCGAACCCGGTGCTGCCGCCCCGGTTCTGCACCAGGTTGGCCGTATTTGCCCATCCCCCGCCAGTGTAAAATAAGCCGAATTCGCCTTTGAATTCATCATGTTGCGGGAGGCGGAATCGCAAATTTGTGTGCTTTTTGTGTCGCGACGATAGAGCTGTTTGACCTCAAAAAGCGCAGCGGTATCGATCGTCCAAGAACAGGCCATCCCCTTCCCGTACTCGCCTATCACGAGGTCGCTAGCAGATCCGCACGGTGCAACTGGTCCGTTGCTAGTCGAAGCCCGTCCCTTCCGACACCACCAAAGCCTCGCCAATCCTGCTGAGATCAAAGCCGATGGCGATCGAATCCAGATCAATCACCCGATCTGACTCGCTGAACTCCAGATTGCCAAAGAGATTGGTGTGCCGCCAACCGACCGGCGAAATGCTCTTCAGCACGGCGATCTCATCCAACGCATTTGCTTCCAGCTTCCGGTCGTAGATCTTCGAGAGCAGAACGGTGTTGTAGTAGATGATTGCGTTTGCGATCAGCCGAGAGCAGTCGTTCCAGAGGCGCTGTTGCTCCTCGGTCTGCACCCGGAACTTCCCCGAATTGATGTAGGCAAT
>DAOOVM010000218.1:0-5336 GCA_035370085.1 Rhodanobacteraceae bacterium
TGGAGCCTGTCCCGATGAGTCCGCGTTTCCTACGCACTGCCGCGTTCGCCCTGTTCGCCCTGCTGGCCTGCGCCCTGCTTTCGGCCTGCGCCGGCAGCGCGCGTCCGGACACCATGGCCGCGCCGGACGTGCCGGCCCGCTTCGACATGACCGTGCTGGCGGACAAGGATGGCCAGTTCGACCTCGACGGTGCCACCCTCGACGGCGAATCCCTGCGCGGACATCTCAACTACCGCAAGGAACAGGGCCAGGGCGTCGCTACCCTGCTGCTCAAGCGCGGCGAGAAGCAGAAGGTCACCGACCGCCACATCGCCGAGATCTACAAGGTCCACGCCGCCCTCGGCATCCGCACCTTCGTGCAGGAGAAGGACGGCGGCGAGATCGCCGAAATCCGCGGCATGGCCGCGGCCAACTAGGAGTCGCCGATGAAGCGCATGCTGATGGGCCTGGCCGCCATCCTGCTCGCCGTCGCGAGCGCCGGCGCCAGCGCGGTGGACATCAAGGGCGGCAACGTCTGGATCAAGGCGGTGCAGCAGGACAAGTTCGAGATCGACGGCAACCCGATGGGCAAGAACATGCTCCTGGGCTACCTGCAGGAACTCAAGGACTCCAAGAGCATCGAAGGGGTAGTGCTGAAGAATCCCGACAAGGCCACGGACGACCACCGCCACCTGCTCAAGGTCATCGCTGACTTCCTCCAGATCAATGCCTACAGCGCCGGCAAGGACACCCTCGATCCGATCGGCTCCTGAGCGCCGCGCCGGGGCGCTGCTCGCCGCCGCCCTGGCCTTCCCCCTGCCGGCGGCCGCGGCCTCGCCGCTGGACTGGCTGGCCGACAAGTTGCACTGGCACTCTGACGGCGGTGCTTCCGCGCCCGCGCCGGCGCGCGAGTCGCTGCGCGACCGCGGCCCGGTGATGCTCAAGCCGGGTGAGCCGGTGCGCGTGCGCGTGGACGAGCAGGCGCCGGAGGCCGAACTGCCCCGGGGCCGCAGCCGATTCCGCCGGATCGAGGTCGAGGGCAGCGTGAAGCGCGCGCATGTGCGCGTCGCCGTCGTTGCCCAGGACATCGAGGGCGCGCGTGGCCGCAGCGTGTTCAAGCCGCTGCTCTACCTGCTCGACGAAGAGGGCAACGTGCGCAGTACGGTCGAATACGACGTGCTCGAACTGGACATGCGCCCCTTCAAGCCGACGCGCCTCACCGGCTGCGCGGAGGCGCAGGACGTGCAGCGCTTCCTCGTCGCCACGGCGGAGAAGAGCATCGGCACCGCCTACGAATCCGCTGCGCGCGATGCAGTGAAGGCACCCACGCAGAACGGCTTCTACTACAGCAGCACGGAAGGCCAGAAGGTCAAGTTGCCCTACGCCGCCACGGGGGAACTCGTGCTCGATGTGGTGCCCGCCGAGGCCGATGCGCGCCCCTGTCCTGCCAGGAAGCCCGGGAGCAAGGACGCCAAGCCCGCCGGCAAGGACGCGCCGGCGACATCCTGAGCCGCGCGACTGCCGGCTGTCAGGCCAGCGTGCCCGCACTCAGGCGGCGGTCGCGCCGTGTGCGCAGGGCGGTGTCCAGCATGATCTCCAGGGCGCGCGTCACCAGGGCGGGGTCCAGGCTGGGCGCACCCGGGTGGCTGGCAGCCTGGATCGGCGAATAGGGGATGTGCACGAAGCCGCCGCGCGCCTGCGGCCGCTCGCGCAGCGCGTGCAGGAGGCCGTAGAACACCTGGTTGCACACGTAGGTGCCGGCGCTGTGCGACACCGCTGCGGGGACGCCGGCCGCGTGCAGGCGCGCCAGCATGGCCTTCACCGGCACGGTGGCGAAGTAGGCGGCTGGGCCGCCGCGCACGACGGGCACGTCGATGGGGCGATGGCCGGCGTTGTCGGCGATGCGCGCGTCGACCAGGTTGATGGCCACGCGCTCCAGCTCGATGCCCGCGCGTCCGCCGGCCTGGCCCAGGCACAGGCTGAGCACCGGACGATGCCGCGCCAGCTCGCGCCGCAGGGCGGGCAGGGCGCGGCGGAAGTCCGTCGGCAGGCAGGCCGCCACGACGCGGTGGCCGCGCAGCACGCGCCCGTGCAGCGGTTGCACCGCTTGCCAGGACGGATTGCTCGCCTCGCCGCCGAAGGGCTCGAAGCCGGTCAGCAGAATCGTCGGCGCGGCGGACTTGCGTTCTTTCATCGGAACACCAGCAGGTACATGAGGACGAAATTGACGGCGAACAACGCCAGTGCCGTGGGCACCTGGGCGCGGATCACCGCGTTTGGGTGGGACAGTTCCAGCAGCGCCGCGGGCACCAGGTTGAAGTTCGCCGCCATCGGCGTGAGCAGCGTGCCGCAGTAGCCGGCGAGCATACCCAGTGAGCCCAGTGCGGCCGCATCGGCGCCGTGGCGTCCGACCAGCAGCGGCAGGGCGATACCCCCGGTGAGCACCGGAAACGCAGCGAAGGCGTTGCCCATGATGGCGGTGAACAGGGCCATGCCGAGCGCATAGGCGGCCAGGCAGGCGATGCGGTTGTCGACCGGGATCACTGCCGCCACGAGTTGGGCGACCGCCTCGCCCACGCCGGTGGCGGCGAACACGTTGCCCAGCGCCGCCAGCAGCATCGGCAGCACGGCGGCCCAGCCGATGGTGTCGAGCAGGCGGTGGTTCTCGCGCAGCGCCGCCACGGCGCGCGCGCGCGTCACGCGCAGGGCAGCCACGGTCGACAGCGCGCAGGCCAGGGCCAGCGCTCCCAGCGTGACCTGTTCGCGCGGCAACAGCGGCGTGTCGCCCCAACGCAGGTGCGGCGCGGCCAGCACCAGACCCGCGGTAAGCACCGGAATCAGCAGTGCCGGCAGGAACAGGCGATGCCCGGGGCGCGCGTCGCCACGATCGCCGGCCCTGGCCGCCGGGCCGTCGCGACGCAGGCCGAAGGCGGCGAGCAGGGCCAGCACGACCACGCCCGCGCCGACCGCCTGCTGCGGCAGACGCTGCCCGGTCCTGGCCGCCGCCAGCACCGCGTCACCGCCGGCGAACATCAGCGCCAGCAGCAGCCAGAACGCCGCGTGCGCCCAGCGGCGCGCGCGCAGGTCGATGACCACGGCACTGCCCAGCAGCAGGGCGGCCAGCCAGTAGATGTGTTCAAGACGCAGCATCGGCTCCTGCCCCGGCGTGGGGTCTGGCGTCGCGGCGCAGGCGACGCTGGAACAGCACCAGGCGCGTGGCGTGGATGAGGAAGGCAGCAACGGCGGTGGGCAGTGCCCACAGGGCGATCGCCAGGGGTTCCAGCACGATGCCGTTGCGGGCGAGGAAGGCCTGGATCAGCAGCACCGCGCCGAAGGCGATGAACACGTCTTCGCCGAAGAAGCGCGCCACGTTTTCGGTCGCCGCGGCGAGTGCCTTCACCTCTTCGCGCTGCGCCGCAGCCAGCTGCGGCTGCCCGCGCTGCGCGGCGGCCTCGGCCATGGGGGCAAGCAGCGGGCGCACGGTCTGGGCGTGGCCGCCGAGGTCCACCAGGCCCAGCATGCACAGGCACTGGCGCAGGGCGAGGTAGGCCACCAGCAGGCGCGCGAGGGTCAGGCCGCGCAGGCCGGCGACCCATGCCTGCGCGTGCTCGCGCAGGCCGGCGCGTTCGAGCAGGCCGATGGTGGGCAGGGTCAGCACGAACAGCAGCAGGGTGCGGCTGGACAGGAAGGACTCGCCCAGCAGCGACAGCAGGTCGCCCGGCGGCAGACCGGCGGCGATGCCGCTGGCGAGCCCCGCCGCCACCACCACGAGCATCGGGTTGAGGCGCAGGGCGAAGCCGAGGATCACCACCAGCACGCCGAGCAGGGGCCAGTAGTTCATCGATCGCTCCAGTTGCGGAAAGCCACGGGGAAGGCGTGTCCTGGCGGCATGGTCGGCGCGTGCCGGCTCAGCGCAGCGCGGACACGGCGATGCCGGCGTCCCGCAGCGCCTCGCGCAGGCGGCGCGCGAAAGCCGCGGCATCGGGACGGTCGCCGTGCACGCACAGGGTATCGGTCGCGAGCGCCAGCGTGCGGCCGTCGCGCGCGACCACCTCACCCGCGGTGGCCAGGCGCACCGCCTGGGCCACGGCGGCGTCGATGTCGGTGATCACCGCGCCGTCGAGCTGGCGCGGCGTGAGGCTGCCGTCGGCCTCGTAGCGGCGGTCGCAGAAGGCCTCCTGCGCCACGGTCAGTCCAGCCTCGATGCCGGCGCGCGGCAGGGCACTGCCGGCGAGACCCACGAGGATCAATTGCGGATCGGCGGCGCGCACGGCCGCGGCGATCGCGGCCGCCAGCGCGGCGTCGCGTGCGGCCATGTTGTACAGCGCGCCGTGCGGCTTGACGTGGCCCACGCGCACACCGGCGGCGCGGGCGAAGGCCTGCAGGGCGCCGATCTGGTACAGGGTCATCGCGGCGGCCTCGTCCGGCGCCAGGCGCAGCTCGCGCCGGCCGAATCCCTGCAGATCGGGCAGGGACACGTGGGCGCCAATGGCCACGCCGTGGGCGGCGGCCAGGGCCACGGTGCGGCGCATGACGGCCGGGTCGCCGGCATGGAAGCCGCAGGCGATATTGGCCGAGCTGATGTGCGGCATCACGCCGGCGTCGTCGCCCAGGGACCAGGCGCCGAAGGATTCGCCCATGTCGCAGTTGAGGTCGATGCGGCGTGCGCTCATGCGGTGAGTCGGGCGTGCAGACGGGCTTCGAGATCGGCGAGGGCCTGCTCGCGCCGCAGCAGGCGACGCTGCGCGGCGGCGAGATCGGTGGGGGCGAAGCGTAGCGCATCGCCGGGGCGGCGCTGCGCCAGGCGCGGCAGGTCGACGGCGATGACGTGGCCGAGGCGCGGATAGCCGCCGCTGGTGGGCGCCTCCACACCAAGCACGATCGGAGTGCCGTCGGGCGGCAACTGCACCGTGCCGGGCATGACCCCGGTGGACACCAGCTGCAGCGGCGCGGCCAGGGCCAGGCGCGGTCCGTCGAGGCGCCAGCCGACGCGGTTGGAATCGGCGCCGATGCGGAATGTCTCGGCCCACAGCGCCGCGCGCGAGGTGGGATCCAGATCGTCGAGGTGGCTACCGGGCAGCAGGCGCAGCGGGTGCTGCCCCGTGGCGTCGAACCAGGGGGCGGGATCGAGCGCCCAGTTCGCCGCGCGCGCGCCCTGGCGCGGCGCTCGCGGCAGTCCGCGGCCCGCCTGTGCCGTTGCGGCGGCGACGCCCAGCGGCAGCACGTCACCCGCCCGCAGCGCCCGCCCGCCGAGTGGGCCGATGCCGGCGTTCACATCGGTGCTGCAACTGCCCAGGACGGTGGGCAGGGCGATGCCGCCGGCCACGGCAAGGTAGCCGCGCGCGCCGCGCCGCAGC
>DAOOVM010000219.1:0-2281 GCA_035370085.1 Rhodanobacteraceae bacterium
TCGACGGCGTGACCGCGCCGGCGCTTCCCGCCGGATGGGTGAATACCAATACCGGTGCGGGCAACCCCTGGGTGACCAGTACGACGACGCCCAGTTCCAGCCCGAACGCGGCCTTCACCGACAACCCGAGCGCGATCAGCGACAAGCGCCTCGCCACGCCGGCCGTGGCGGTGCCGGCGGTGGGTGAGTCGCACCTGAAGTTCCGGCAGAAGTTCGACCTGGAGTCGGGCAGCGGCACCACGGCCTATGACGGCGCGGTGCTGGAGCTGAGCCTCGACGGCGGCGCGAACTTCAGCGATATCCTCGCCGCCGGCGGCAGCTTCCTCAGCGGCGCCTACAACCGCACGGTTTCGACCTGCTGCAGCAACCCGCTGGCGGCGCGCCAGGCCTGGTCGGGCAACAGCAGCAGCTACCAGGACGCGGAGGTGGTGCTGCCGGCGTCCGCCGCCGGCCAGAACGTGCTGTTCCGCTGGCGCGTTGGCACCGACTCGACCGTGGCCAAGACCGGCTACTGGCTCGACGACGTGCAACTGGTGACCCTGCAGCCGTCCTGTGCCACCGCACCGCCGCCGACCAACGTCGACCTGGGGGTGACGGTGCGCAACCAGCGCCTCTACCTGCAGGCCGGACAGGCCGTGGCCTACACCGTGACGGTGAGCAATCTGGGCGTCACGCCGTCCAGCAACGCGCGTGTGCTGATTCCGCTGCCGGCGGGGCTGGCTTCGATCGATGCCTGGTCCTGCACGGCCGGTGGCGGCGGCAGTTGCCTGGCGGCTAACGGCAGCGGCGCCGTCGACACCAAGGTGTCGCTGCCGGCGGGCCAGTCGGCGACCTTCGTCGTCAATGCGACGGTCGACGTCACCGAGCAGCCTGTGGCGCTTTCCGCGCAAGTGGCAGTCGCGGCTGGTGAGGTAGATGTCGCCCTGCCAAACAATGTTGCCACCGACAGCGATCCCGTCGTGCTCTACGCCGATGGCTTCGACGCCGTACCTGCCGACGAGTAGCGCGTCGCGGCGTGGATCCAGCCGGCACAGGGACGTGCCGGCGCTCGCGGCGTGGGGACGCGAGCCGCCTTCGCCGGCGTAGACTGTCCGGCCTTGGCGTCGACGCCGGTATTCCCATGACCCACCCCATCCGCCCGCGCGACATCGACCACGTCGTGCTGCGCGCCCGCGACGCCGAGGCGCTGGTGCGCTTCTACTGCGAGGTGCTGGGCTGCGTGCCGGAAAGGCGCCAGGACGCCATCGGCCTGGTGCAACTGCGCGCGGGGCGCTCGCTCATCGACATCGTCGATGTCGCGGGAAAGCTCGGCCGTGCCGGCGGCGCAGCGCCGGGGACGGAAGGGCGCAACATGGACCACCTGTGCGTGCGCGTCGAACCCTTCGATATCGCGGCGATCCGCGCCCACCTGACGGCCCACGGCGTGCCGGTCGGCGCACCCGCCCTGCGCTACGGCGCCGAGGGCGAGGGGCCTTCGCTCTACCTCAGTGACCCCGAGGGGAATACCGTCGAACTCAAGGGCCCACCGGGGCCGTTGCCTGCGGTGGACTGAGCGTCCGCGGGGGCGTCACTTCGGCGTGCCGCCCGTCTGCGGCACGTACAGGTAGGCCAGCAGTTCGCGCGCGTGCGGGCTGGCGGCGATCCATGCGCGCACCTCGCGTGCCCGCTCGTAGTCGGCGCCGAGTTGGTCGCGCCAGCGCTGCTCGGCGCGGCGCTGCGCCTGCTCCGAGCGCAGGCGGTGCTGCCAGGGCTGGGTGAACACCTGGGTCAGGCGGCCGGCGAGGGCGAGGCGCTCGAGCAGCTCCCACTCGCCGCGATCGAGCCACACCTCGTCGCAGTGCGTGCACAGGTCGACCTGGTTGCCTTCGTCCGTGCTGACGCGGAACTTGGTCATGAAGCGCGCGCACTTGGGGCAGCATAGCGCGCTCAGCGTGTCCTTCGGTGCGGTGGCATCCGCCGGCGGCGCCAGCGCGGCGTCGCTGCCGGGCCGCTCGCGCCAATGGCGGTAGGCCACCAGCGAGAGCAAGGTGCCGCGGCAGGCCGGGCAGGCCATTGCCGGCAGCGTGTCTTCGAGCGTCGCCGGCACGAGCGCCGGGGTCTGGCAAACGGGACAGGTCAGGGCCATGGTGGCGTCCTCAGGCAGCCGTGCGCGCCGCCGCCGCATCGGCGTCCGGCGTTGCCGAAACGCGAAAGGCCCGCGCGAGGCGGGCCTTTCGTTGCATCGACATGGTGCCCAGGAGAGGACTCGAACCTCCACGGGTCGCCCCGCTAGTACCTGAAA
>DAOOVM010000219.1:2381-5317 GCA_035370085.1 Rhodanobacteraceae bacterium
ATGGTGCCCAGGAGAGGACTCGAACCTCCACGGGTCGCCCCGCTAGTACCTGAAACTAGTGCGTCTACCAATTCCGCCACCTGGGCAGGTGGCGCTGCGGACGGGCCGCAGCGAAGGGCGCGAACAATACTGATCGACCCGGGGAAAGTCAACGCCAGCTTGCAAACGGCGGGGCCGTGGGCGACCCTGCCGACGGCGCGCCGATCATTCCGCATACGGCGCCACGCACGAGAGTACGAGTGAAAAAGACCAGGAACCCTGCGACATCTCGCGGCGGCAAGTCCGCACGCCCGGGCTGGATGCCCGACGCCCCGGCACGCGCGCCGCGTCCCGCTGCCCGCAAGTCGGGCTCTGCCGCCGCCGCGCCGGGCGCGCCCGCGGCCTACAGCGACCCGCATGCCGAGCGCGAGGCACAGCGCTACGAACACCCCATTCCCAGCCGCGAAGCGCTGCTGGCCTTCCTGTCCGAACGCGGCCAGCTGATGACCGCGGAAATGCTCGCGGGCGAACTGGGCCTGGTCGGACCGCGCGATTTCGACGCCCTGACCAAGCGCCTGGCCGCCATGCTGCGCGACGGCCAGCTCATCCAGAACCGCCGCGGCGGCTATGGCGTGGCGCAGAAGCTCGACCTGATCGCCGGCGCGGTGCTGGCCAATCCCGACGGTTACGGCTTCCTGCGCCCCGATGCCGGCGGCGACGATCTGTACCTGTCGCCCTTCGAGATGCGCAAGGTGCTGCACGGCGATCGCGCACTCGCCAGCGTGGTCGGTGCCGATCGCCGCGGCCGCCGCCAGGGCGCGATCGTAGAGGTGCTGGAGCGCCGCTCGCCGCGCCTGGTCGGGCGCATCCACGAGGACAACGGCGTGGTGCTGGTGGTGCCCGACGACCGTCGCGTGCACCAGGACGTGCTGATCCCGCCCGGTCGCGAGCGCGGTGCGCGCTCCGGCCAGATCGTGGTGGCGGAGATCACCGATCCGCCGACCCAGTACCGCGGTCCGATCGGCCGCGTGCTGGCGGTGCTGGGCGAGCGCCTGACGCCGTCGCTGGTGGTGGAAATGGCCATCGCCAGCCACGACCTGCCGCACGAGTGGCCCGATGCGGTGCTGCGCGAGGCCGCGCAGGTGGCGCCTGAGGTGGACCCCGGCGAACTGCGCGACGGTCGCAAGGACCTGCGCGGCCTGCCCCTGGTGACCATCGATGGCGAGGACGCGCGCGACTTCGACGACGCGGTCTACGCCGAGCCGACGCCGGAGGGCTTCCGCCTCGTGGTGGCCATCGCCGACGTGTCGCACTACGTGCGGCCGGGCAGTGCGCTGGACGACGAGGCGCAGAAGCGCTCCACCTCGGTGTACTTCCCGGGCTTCGTCGTGCCGATGCTGCCCGAGACCCTGTCCAACGGCATCTGCTCGCTCAATCCCGCGGTGGACCGCTGCTGCATGGTCTGCGACATGCAGGTGGACCGCACGGGCGAGGTGACGCGGGCCAGGTTCTATCCGGCGCTGATGCGTTCCCACGCGCGCCTCACCTACACCCTGGTGTGGCGTGCCCTGGGCGAGAAGGACGCCGATGCGCGCGCGCAGATCGGCCGTCTCATGCCGCAACTCGAGCACCTCCACCAGCTCTACAAGCTGCTGGCCAAGGCGCGGCGCCAGCGCGGGGCCATCGACTTCGAGACCACGGAGGTGAAGTTCCGCCTCGGCGCGGCCGGCGAAGTGCTGCAGATGGGCGCGGTGCCGCGCAACGACGCGCACAAGCTGATCGAGGAGTGCATGATCGCGGCCAACGTGCAGGCGGCGCTGTTCCTGGGCAAGGCCAAGGTGCCGGCCCCGTACCGCGTGCACGCGCCGCCGCCGGAGGAGAAGTACGAGGCGCTGCTGGAGTTCCTCGGCGAATTCGGCCTGCGCCTGCCCCCGGCGGGCCAGGTGGCGCCGCGCGACTTTGCCGCGCTGATCAAGAAGGTGCAGCAGCGCCCGGACGCCAGCCTGATCGAATCGGTGCTGCTGCGCTCGCAGTCGCTGGCCGTGTACCAGCCGGACTGTACCGGCCACTTCGGCCTCGCCCTGTCGGCCTACGCCCACTTCACTTCGCCGATCCGCCGCTATCCCGACCTGCTCGTGCACCGCGCCATCCGCCACGTGCTCATGGGCGGCAAGGCGGCGAACTACGTCTACAGCCCCACGCAGATGGGCAACCTCGCCGTGCACTGCTCGCAGAACGAGCGCCGCGCCGACGAGGCCGCGCGCGACGTGGACGAGCGCTACAAGTGCGCCTGGATGGAAAAGCACGTCGGCAGCGAGTTCGACGGCATCGTCTCGGGCGTGACCTCCTTCGGCCTGTTCGTGGAACTGACCGACTCCAAGGTCACGGGCCTGGTGCACATCACCCAGCTGCCCAACGACTACTACCACTTCGATCCGGTGCGGCACCTGCTCAGCGGCGAACGCGGCGGACTGCAGTTCCGCCTCGGCGATGCCGTGCGCGTGCAGGTGCTGCGCGCCAGTCTGGAGGACCGCAAGATCGACTTCCGCCTGGTGCGTGACGTGCCGGTGCGGCGCGTCGCGCCCGTGGAGGCGCCGCGCAAGGCCGCGGCGCCACGGCGTGAACCGCGCAAGGGGGCGAGGCAGCGATGAGCGCCGGCGATCTGCTGTTCGGGATCCACGCCGTGGAAGCGGCGCTGCAGCACGATGCCGCCAACATCGTGGAGCTGTTCATCGAGGCGGGCAGCCACAATGCGCGGCTGAAGGAGCTGTCGGAGCGGGCGCGCGAGGCGGGCGTCAAACCGCACGCGCGCGACCGGGCCGCCTTGGACCGCATGACCGGCGGTGCGCGCCACCAGGGCGCGGTGGCGCGCTACCGCACGCCGCCGCCGCGCGGCGAGGCCGAACTGGCCGCGCTGGTCGAGGCCGCCGGCCGCGACGCCCTGCTGCTGGTGCTGG
>DAOOVM010000220.1:0-5315 GCA_035370085.1 Rhodanobacteraceae bacterium
CTGGCTGCGCGCCAAGCTCGCGCTACGCGATGGCGATCTCGACGCTGCCGCGCGGGCCTATGCGGCCGCGAGCAGGGCCTTTCCGTTGGACCCCAAGGCCGCAATCGACTTCGGCCAGCCCGATCCCGGTCAGGAAACCGCCTGCCGCGTGGCCGGCGAACGCGGCGTGTTGGCGCTGTCGCGCAGTGACTACGTCGCGGCGCTGGAGCAGCTCTATGCGGCCTCGTCGCTGTACTGGCCCGATGCCGCCTACGTGGCAGAGCGCGTGTTGAGCGTGGATGAGCTCAAGGCCTTCGTCGACGCCAAGGTGCCAGCCACGCCGATCACGCCGCCGGCAACCGGCCCGGCGTCGCTGTTGCGCGCCCTGCTCGCGCGGCGCCTGCTGCGCGCCGAGCGCTACGACGAGGCCCTGCGCTACTTCGACGACCCCGCCTTGGCGCAGAAGGCCGCGGCCTTTGTCGCGGCGCGGCGCGCCGCGACGCAGGGTGACCGCATCGCCCGCGCCGAGGGCTGGTATCGGGCCGCCGTGCTGGCGCGCGAGGAAGGCATCGATCTCATCGGTTACGAACTCGATCCCGACTACCAGTACTACGGCGGCAATTTCGACCTCAACTGGCAGGACGGCGAGGACGTGGTGGATGGGCGCCTGCCGCCGCGCAGGGATCTCGTGGTGCCGCCGCAGTGGCGCGGCGCGGACGAGGCGGAGCGCCTGTCCGCGAGCGTGGCGCAGCCGCTGCGGCGCTTCCACTACCGCTACGTCGCGGTGGACTTCGCGCAGAAGGCCGCCGATCTGCTGCCGCCGCGCTCGCAGGCCTTCGCTGCCGTGCTGTGCGCGGCGACGGGCTTTGTGCTCAACGAGGATCCGACCCTGGGGGCGACGATCTGGCGGCGCTACGTGAAACAGGGGCCCTACGTGCCCTGGGCCGCGGACTTCGGCCGGCAGTGCGAGACGCCGGATTTCCCGCGCGCAGCAGCGCGCCTGCGTGCCGAGCGCATCGCCGCGGCCAAGCACCTCGCGCGCCGCGCCGCGCCCGTTGTCGGTGGCGCCCTGCTGCTGGCTGGCCTGTTGCTCCTGTGGCAATGGCGACGGCGCATGGCCCGGCGCGCCGCAGCGGCGGCTGCGTCTCCCGGCCGCGGGTAAGCCGGCACGGGCGGGCGGTTTGAGTGGATGGGCGCCGCGATCGGCGATAATCCCGCCTCTGTCTTCCGCCTTGCCACGTCGTGAAGAAGTCCGATTTCCACTTCGACCTGCCGCCCGAACTCATCGCCCAGGCACCTCTGCCGCAGCGCTCCGCCAGCCGCCTGCTGGTGGTCGACGTGCGCGCGCGCGACGTTGCCGACCGTCGCTTCACCGACCTGGTCGAGTACCTGCGCCCGGGCGATCTGCTGGTTTTCAACGACACGCGTGTTCTGCCTGCACGCCTGTTCGGGCGCAAGGACAGCGGCGGCGCGGTGGAGATTCTGGTTGAGCGCGTGTTGGGGGCGCACGAGGCACGCGCCCAGCTCGGCGTATCCAAGAAGCCGAAGGCGGGCGGACGCCTCCTGCTGGACGACGGCACGCCGGTGACCGTGCTGGGTCGCGAGGGCGAATTCTTCCTGCTGCGCTTCGAGTGTCCCGAGCCGCTGGAGAAGCTGCTGGCGCGTCTGGGGCGCATGCCGCTGCCGCCCTACATCGCACGCGACGCCGCCGCCGAGGACCTGGAGCGCTATCAGACCGTCTACGCCCGCGCGCCGGGTGCCGTGGCCGCGCCCACGGCCGGCCTGCACTTCGACGAGGCGCTGCTCGGGCGACTGCAGGACCACGGCGTGGATCTGGGCTACGTCACCCTGCACGTCGGCGCCGGCACCTTCCAGCCGGTGCGGGCCGAGCGGGTGGACGAGCACGTCATGCACCGCGAGTGGCTCAACGTCGGTGCCGAGCTGGTGGCGAAGATCCGCCGCACGCGCGAGCGCGGCGGCCGCGTGGTGGCCGTGGGGACGACCGTGGTGCGCGCGCTGGAGAGCGCCCTGCGCGACGGCGAGGTGCAGCCCTTCGCCGGCGAAACGCAGATCTTCATCTTTCCCGGCTACCGCATCCGCAGTATCGACGCGCTGATCACCAACTTCCATCTGCCGGAGTCGACCCTGCTGATGCTGGTCTCGGCGCTGGCCGGACGCGAGCTGATGCTCGCGGCCTACCGCCACGCCGTGGCGCAGCGCTATCGTTTCTTCTCCTACGGCGATGCCATGCTGATCCTCCCCGACGGCGCGACGCGCGACTGAGGCCGGACGCGGCGGGTGCGGCGCAAAACCGCTAAGCTTCACGACCGACCTCGTCCGCGCGCCCGCAACGGCCGCGCGGTCCCCGAGTCCCGCCGGCCTCACACAGATCGTTTTCAGCGCATGCAATTCCAGCTCATTGCCAGCGACGGCGCCGCGCGCCGCGGCCGCCTGGACTTCCCCCGTGGCAGCATCCAGACGCCGGCCTTCATGCCGGTGGGCACCTATGGCTCGGTCAAGGGCATGCTGCCGCGCGACATCGAGGCCATCGGTGCCGAGATCATCCTCGGCAACACCTTCCACCTGTTCCTGCGCCCCGGCCTGGACGTGATCGGCGAGTTCGGCGGCTTGCACCGTTTCATCGGCTGGAGGCGGCCCATCCTCACCGACTCGGGGGGGTTCCAGGTGTTTTCGCTGGCGCACCGCCGCAAGATCACCGAGGAGGGCGTGCGCTTCGCTTCTCCGGTGGACGGCTCGCCGGTATTCCTGTCGCCGGAGGAGTCCATGCGCATCCAGCGCGTGCTGGATTCCGACATCGCCATGATCTTCGATGAGTGCACGCCGTACCCGGCCACGGAGCGGCAGGCGCGCGAGTCGATGGAGTTGTCGCTGCGCTGGGCCGAGCGCTCGCGCCTGGCCTTCGATGCACTGGGCAATCCCAACAGCCTGTTCGGCATCGTGCAGGGCGGGGTCTACCCGGCGCTGCGGCGGCGTTCGGCCGAGGGTCTGCTGCAGATCGGCTTCGATGGCTATGCCGTGGGTGGCCTGGCCGTGGGCGAGCCGGAGGAAGAGCGCAACCGAACGCTGGAGGAGACAGTTCCGCTGCTGCCGCAGCTGCGTCCGCGCTACCTCATGGGTGTGGGCCGGCCCGAGGACATCGTGGCAGCCGTGCGCCGCGGCATCGACCTGTTCGACTGCGTCATGCCCACGCGCAACGCGCGCAACGGCCACCTGTTCACCCGCCACGGCGTGATGAAGATCCGCAACGCCCGCTACGCGCGCGATACCGCGCCCATCGATCCGGACTGCGCCTGCTACGCCTGCGCCAGTGGCTTCTCGCGCGCCTACCTGCGGCATCTGGACAAGTGCAACGAGATGCTGGCCAGTCAGCTCGCTACCATCCACAACCTGCACTACTACCAGGAGCTGATGGCCGGCCTGCGTGGCGCGATCGCCGCGGGTCGCCTGGAGGACTTCGTGGCCGAGTTCTATGCGCTGCGGCGCGACGATCCGCGCAGCGCGCCGGCGGGCTGAGAGGCGACGCGGCAGGGCCGCAGCGTCGGCTTTGGCGCCCGGCGTCCGGTTCCCGCGCCGCCGCGGGGGAGGGCCAAGCCGCGCCGCTGTGGCATAATCCGGCGCCTTTTCCCTGGCGCCGCCGCTTTTTCCAGGCCGCGCCGCAACTTGCGAGAGCTTGCATGGATCTCTTCATTTCCAGCGCCTATGCCCAGGCGGCCGGTGCGACCGCGGCGCCGAACCCCCTCATGTCCTTCCTGCCGCTCGTGGTCCTGTTCGGCGTGTTCTATTTCATGCTGATCCGTCCGCAGATGAAGCGGGCCAAGGAGCAGCGCGCCATGATCGCCGCTCTGGCCAAGGGCGACGAGGTGGTCACCAACGGTGGGTTCCTGGGCCGCATCGTCGAACTTTCCGATGCCTACGCCACGGTGGAAATCGCCGAGGGCGTCAAGGTGAAGCTGCAGAAGCAGGCCATTGCCGCGGTGTTGCCCAAGGGCACGCTGAAGTCGGCCTAGGGCACGCTCCGCGCGGCGGACCCACGGGGTCCGCTGGTGCGGCAAGGGGGCGGCCCGGTGCCGGCCCGACGCGCCGGCGCAGGGTCAACCCGCCCGGCATCCAGTCCAACAATGGGTTGCACGGTATGACGGAATTTCCTCGCTGGAAGTACGCGCTGGTCGCGCTGGTGATCGCCCTCGGCCTGCTCTACGCCCTGCCCAACATCTTCCCCAAGCAGCCGGCCGTGCAGATTTCGGCCAATCGCGGCGCGACCGTGGATGCGGCGCTGAAGGAAACGGTGCAGGGCGAGCTGGAGAAGCAGAAGCTCGCGTTCAAGCAGGTCGAGCTGGACGGTGACCGGCTGCTGGTGCGCTTCGCCGACACCGTGAGCCAGACCAGCGGCGCCGACGCGCTGCGCACTAGCTTGGGCGAGAACTACAACGTCGCCCTGAACCTCGCCAGCACCGTGCCGAACTGGCTGCGCGCGATCCACGCCGATTCCATGCCGCTGGGTCTGGACCTGCAGGGCGGTGTGCACTTCCTGATGCAGGTGGACCAGTCCGCCGTGACGGAGAAGCAGGATGCCCGCGCCGCGTCGGACATCGGCCAGTTGCTCAAGGACAAGAAGTTCGACGGCTACAAGGTCACGCGCAGCGCCCAGGGTGTGGTGGTCACGCTCAAGACCGAGGACGACCGCAGCCGCGCCGCGGTGGAGATCGGCCGCAGCCTGCCGGAGTTCGCCACCAGCAACGCCGCGTCCACGGGCGATGGCTACAGCCTGATCGCCAAGCTGAAGCCGGAGAAGCTCAAGGAGATCGCCCAGAACACCATCCGCCAGAACACCACCACGCTGCGCAACCGCGTCAGCTCGCTGGGTGAACCGGTGATCCAGCAGCAGGGCGACAGCCGCATCGTGGTGGAACTGGCCGGTGTGCAGGACACAGCCCAGGCCAAGCGCCTGATCGGCGCCACCGCCACGCTGGAGTACCACGCCGCCGACCCCGATCCGACCGCCGCGATCGAAGCCGAGCGCACCGGTGTGGTGCCGCCCGATTCGCGCCTCTACCACGATCGCCACGGGCGCCCCGTGCTGCTCAAGAAGAAGGTGATCGTCACCGGCGACGAGCTGGTGGGCGCCACCGCGCAGCCCGATCAGCGCACCGGCACGCCGGCGGTGGAGGTGAACCTCAACGCGGCCGGTGGCAAGAAGATGCTCGACTTCACCATGCAGAGCGTGGGCAAGCCCATGGGCGTGGTCTACATCGAGCGCATCCCCGAGGTGAAGATCGTCGACGGCAAGGAAGTGCGCAGCGCCAAGATCAAGGAGG
>DAOOVM010000221.1:0-5300 GCA_035370085.1 Rhodanobacteraceae bacterium
CGCGGAACTGCGTGCGGAAACTCTCGATGTTGGGCTCGGTGTTGCCGGCCGCCGAGAGGATCGGCGTCTCCACTTCCAGCACCCCTCGCGCGGCGAAGAAGTCGCGGATCAGGGTGTAGAGGCGGGCGCGCAGCACCAGCGCGGCGCGCCGATCAGCCGCCGTGGTCACGCAGGAATTCCAGCAATCGCGCCTCGTCCCACACTTCGATGCCGAGCTCCTGCGCCCTGGTGAGCTTGGATCCGGCCTCGCCGCCGGCGACGACGAAGCTGGTCTTCTTCGACACGCTGCCGGCCACCTTGGCGCCCAGGGCCTCGAGCTTTGCTCCCGCCTCGTCGCGAGTGAGAGAGCTCAGCGTGCCGGTCAACACGACCGTCTTGCCATCCAGCGGTCCGCTCTGAGCCTCGGCCGACCGTGGCGTCCGCTCCAGCAGCCGCACCAAGGAAGCGCCACAACGGCGCAGGAGGGCGGCGTTGCCGGGCTCGACGCGCCAGGCGAGGAAGGCTGCCGCCACGTCCGCAGAAACCGCGGCCGCCGTCAGCGCTGCCGCAGACAGTTCGAGCAATGCGTCCGCATCGCCCAGCGCGGCGAATTGTTCGGCACGCACGCGCGTCAAGCGCGGTATCGCCATCGCCGCAAGCACCGCGGCCCAGTTCAGCTCGCCGCGCAACCTTGCCGAGGGCGGCCGCGGTTCACCCAGTTCGACGCCGCGTGCCAACAACGCATCGATGACCTGCTGGTTGCCGGGCTGGTCGAAGAAGTGGCCGATCGAACGGGCGACCTCGCCGCCGATGTCCGGCACCAGGGTGAAGAGTGGCCAGGGCAGACGGCGGATCAGGGCCAGGTCGCCGAGCCAGGCCGACAGCGCCTTGGCCGTGCTCTCGCCCACGTGCTCGATGCCAAGGGCATACAGAAACCGCTCCAGCGTGGTGCGGCGGCTGGCGTCGATGCCGGCGACGAGGTTCTCGGCCCACCTGGTCGCCACCTTGCCGGCCTTCACCGTCTCCGGCGTGGTGCCGTCGCGTTCGTCGGCGCGGCGCTTCATGGCGACGAAGTCGTCGACCGTGAGTGCGTACAGGTCGGCCACGGATCTCACGTAGCCGAACTCGCACAGGCCTTCGATGTAGCGCTCACCCAGGCCGTCGATGTCCATGGCGCGGCGCGAGGCGAAGTGGAAGATGGCCTGCACCAGCTGCGCCGCGCAGGCCAGCCCGCCGGAGCAGCGCCACACCGCCTCGCCTTCCTCGCGCACCAGTTCCGAGCCGCACACCGGGCAGGCCGCCGGCATGTGCCAGGCCGGCGCGTGCGCCGGTCGCTGCTCGTGCACGACGCGCACGACCTCGGGAATCACGTCGCCGGCGCGGCGCACGATCACGGTGTCACCCACGCGCACGTCCAGGCGCGCCACCTGGTCGGCGTTGTGCAGGGTGGCGTTGGTCACGGTCACGCCGCCGACGTGCACCGGGGCCAGGCGCGCGGTGGGCGTGGCGGCGCCGGTGCGGCCGATATTGATGTCGATGGCCTCCACCACCGTGGCCTTTTCCTGCGCCGGGAACTTGTGCGCCAGGGCCCAGCGCGGCGCGCGCGACACGAAACCGAGTTCGCGCTGCCCCGCGTAATCGTCGAGCTTGTACACCACGCCATCGATGTCGTAGGGCAGCGCGTCGCGCACTGCGCCGACGCGGCGATAGTAGGCAAGCAGGCCCTCCAGGCCACGCGCGCGCTGCACCTCCTCGCTCACCGGGAAGCCCCACTCGCGCAGTTGCGCCAGGGTGGCGCTGTGCGTCGGCGGCAGCGCCCCCCCCTCGACGGCCCCCACGGCGTAGGCGTAGAAGGCCAGCGGGCGTTGCGCGGTGATGCGCGGGTCGAGCTGGCGCAGCGAGCCGGCCGCACCATTGCGCGGATTGGCCAGGGGCTTGCCCCCCTCGCGGCGCATGCGTTCGTTGTAGGCCTCGAAGGCGGCGCGCGGCATGTAGACCTCGCCGCGCACGTCGAGCACGCGCGGCCAGCCGCTGCCGCGCAGGCGCAGCGGGATGGCCTTGATGGTGCGCAGGTTGGCGCTGACGTCCTCGCCGGTCTCGCCGTCGCCGCGCGTGGCGCCACGCACGAACACCCCGCCCTCGTAGTGCAGGCTGATGGCCAGGCCGTCGAGCTTGGGTTCGACCGAGAACTCCGGTGCGCGCCGCTCCAGGCGCTCTTCGATGCGCCGCACGAAGTCTGCCGCTTCCTCGTCGCTGAAGGCGTTGGCCAGGGACAGCATGGGTACGGCGTGACGCACCGCGGCAAACCCGCTGCTGGGCTTGCCGCCGACGCGCTGCGTGGGCGAGTCGGGCGTCACCAGCTCAGGATGCGCGGTCTCCAGCGCCACCAGCTCGCGCATCAGCGCGTCGTAGTCGGCGTCCGGAATGTTCGGATCGTCCAGGGTGTAGTAGCGGTAGTCGGCGTCGGCAATGCGCGCACGCAGTTCGGCGGCGCGGGCGGCGGGATCGGCGGGCGTGGCGGTCATGGCGCTATTGTGCCCACCGCGCGTGAACGCGGCGAGGTCGCCGCCGCAGGCTTGCGTGTTGCGCCGCGAATGCGGAATGCTCGCGCGCACCTCCCGGAGCATTGCCATGGCGAAGAAGACCTGGACCGCGTTTCCCTATTCCGACAAGGCCTACGACTACGCCGGTGACAAGCTGGCCAAGGCCTGGAAAGCGCTGCACGCGGGCGACCAGGAGCCCTTCCCCGACGAGAAGCACGTCGCCGCCCTGCTCAAGGCCAACCCGAAATTGGGCAAGGACGCGGCCAAGCTCGCCGCCCAGCTGCAGGACGCCTGGCGCGCCTTCCACCGCGGCGATTTCCACGACGCCTACGAGGCCGGCGTGGCGCTGAAGGCGCTGGGCGCCTCGGTGGCGGTGAAGGCCGGCGGCATCCACGCCACCTATCTCGTCGACAGCGACAAGGAAAAACTCGCGCGCTACGAGGCGCTGGCGCAGCTCGCCGAGGACGCCATTGCCGCCCTGCCCGACGAAGCCAACAGCCACTACCGCCACGCCTTCGCCCTGGGCCGCTACAGCCAGTGCCTGTCCATCACCCAGGCCCTGGCCAAGGGCATCGCCGGCAAGGTCAAGGCGGCGCTCGACGCCACGCTGGAACTCGCGCCCAGGCATGCCGAGGCGCACACGGCGCTCGGCGTCTATCACGCGGAAATCGTCGGCAAGGTCGGCGGCATGCTGGCCAAGCTCACCTACGGCGCCAGCGCGGCGAGCGCCGAAAAGCACCTCAAGGAGGCGCTCAAGCTCACGCCGGACTCGCCCATCGCCCACGTCGAATACGCCAAGGCCCTGCTGCTGCTGCACGGCGACAAGAAAGAAGACGACGCCGCGGCGGCATTCGCCAAGGCGGCCAAGCTCAAGCCGCGCGACGCCATGGAGGCGCTCGACGCCGCCCACGCGCGCGAGCAGATCGAATGAGCGACGCGGCTAGCCCGCCCCTGTGCGGCTGCGCGCGGGCGCGCCACACGCCCGGCCTGCCCGTAGACGACGCGCTGCTGCGCATCGTGGCCATCGACGATCACCCGGGCTGGAGCGAGATCTACTGCCGCTGCACCGGCTGCGGCCGGCGCTGGCGGGTGGAGCGCGACACGAGCTACCACTACCCCACCTACCAGTGGAACGATGTGTCGCAGGACGCGGTCTTGGCGGCGCGTTTCGCTGGCGACGCGGCGGTGGCGTCCGTCGCCTCCATGTTCCCGGCCGCCAGCGACGCCGAGCCTGCGCCGGCACCATCGCGCGCGGAGCGCGAGGCCGAGGCTCTTGCCGCTCTGGCCGCACACCTGAGCGCCCGCCCGATCGGCAGCGGATGCCAAGCCTGCGGTCCCGTGGACACCGGCGGCGGTTACGAGGGCGCGGCCCTGCCGGCGGCGCTGGACGCGGCTCTGCCGGTCCTTGGTGTGTTGGCGCACCAGTCGCTGCGGCAGTGCGCGCAGTGCGGCGCGCTGGTCAGCCAGTCCTGGTTCGGTCCTTCCGCCGCCGACGACCTGCTGGGCCAGGAGACCCGTACTGTCCTGCGCCGTACCACGCTGGATGAGGTGCGGCGCCTCATTGCCACCGAGCGCAAGCTCAGCGTCGGTTGAACCGCGCGAGAAGCGGACGCCATGCGGTCCTGCCAAGCCCGCGCAGACGGCACGCGGGCGTCAGCGGGACGATGGCCCCAGGTGACCAGCCTCTATTGCCGACGCAAGGCCACGTCGGGGGACGAAGAGCAAGGCAGCAAGGTGCGAAGGGCGTCCTGCGTGCCGATTCAGCGCGGCCGCTTGCGCGGTCGCGCGCCGGCTCGACGAAACCGTACCAGCTCGGCCTCGAAGGTCGGCGCGGCGTCAGCCGCGGGCGGGGGCGAGGCGACGCGGCGGGCAGGCCGGGAGGCCGCGCTGCTGCGACTCGTCGCGGCGGCCTTGCGCGGCCTGGCGCCTGATGTCCCGCCGCGCTGGGCGGAGGCCTTCGTTGCGCCTCGGCGCGGACGCGCCGCGGCCATGCCGCTCTCGCGCAGTTCCGCCGCCAGTTCGGCGGGGTTGCCGCGGTAGTGCATGTCCACCTCGAAGCGTCCCAGGGTCGCTGCGGCGTCGCCCGAGGTGATCACGTCACCCCAGTCCTCCATCAGCATGGCCAGGGTGAGCTTCTCCACCTCGGCGGCGAAGCGCTGCACCAGCGGCTCGGGGTCGGGCACCCGCTTGCCGTCAGCGATGACGCCGAAGTGCACGTTGCCGTTGTAGCTCAGGATGGACAGTCCCATACCGACGCTGCCGTTCTGCGGCACCCAGAACATCAGTTCGCGCACCTTGCAGCCGGCGAGATACAGCGGCATCTGCGGCCCGGGCACGTTGGTGGCGACCGTGGTCGCCTTGCGGCTGAAGAGCTCCAGCGCGGCGCGCTGCACCGCCACCGGGGCCATGCCCACGGCGGCGAGCAGGCCGAAGGTCAGCGCGGCCTGGCGCGAGCGCTTCAGCTCCTGCATCGCCGTGCGCACCAGCTCCAGCCGACGCAGCGGATTGGGCTCGCCGATGGGCAGGTCGAGGAACACCAGGCCGAAGTGGTTGCCAAGCTTTCTGGCGTGCTCCAGCGGCCGCAGGTTGACCGGCACGGTGGCGCGGATGGTGAGTCCGTCGATGGCCTCGCCGCGGTCGAGCAGGTAGCTGCGCAGCGCGCCCGCGGCCGCGGCCAGCAGGGCGTCGTTGACCGTGCAGCCCAGCATGCGGCCCAGCAGCTTCACTTCGTCCAGCGGCAGCGCATCGGCCCAGGCGACCTTCTTCACCACGCCCAGC
>DAOOVM010000222.1:0-5227 GCA_035370085.1 Rhodanobacteraceae bacterium
CTTGTAGCGCTGCTCCTCGCGCCAGGTGAGGCCGGCGCGGGCGAGGTAGCGCGGCGAGAAGGCCGGCGTGTTGCCCTTGAGGGCCGGATTGCGCGTGGCGGTGAACTCGGCGTCGAGCAGGCTCAGGTTGGCGAACACGGCGAAGTGGCGGCGCGTCTGCGGGTCCTGCGCGGCGAGGAAGTCGTAGCTCAGTTCGCCCTCGAAGCCGCGGTGGCGGGTATCGCCGGTGTTGACGTTCACGGTGTTGTTGGCCGGCGCGCCGGGGCCGGCGGGCTGGCTCTCGATGCGGTCCTTCACGTTCACCTGGAACAGACTGGCGTCGTAGAACAGGCCGTCAAGCGGCGTGCCGTGCACGCCGGCCTCGAAGGACAGCACATGGGTCGGATCGGGGTCGTTGATCGGTCCGGCCGCGGTGTTGCCGAAGGGCGAACCGATGTCGAAGTAGCGCACCGGGCGCCAGCCCTGCGAGATGTTCACGTAGCTCTCGTTGAGGTGGCCGAAGTCGTTGCCGAAGCCCAGGCCCAGCAGCGGCACGTTGTGCGTCACGCTGCGGTCGACCAGGTCGCGCGTCAGGTTGGGCGGGCGCACGCTTTCATCGATGTCGACCTTCTCGCGCTCCAGGCGGATCGACGGCACGAGGTGCCACTGGCCCCAGCGGAACACGTTCTCGGCGAACACCGCGGCGTACTCGGTGGAGCGCTGCTGGCGCAGGCGCTGGCAGTCCTTCTGCGCGGCCGTGGCGCACACCGGGGCGAAGCGCGTGTAGCGGTCCACGCCGAGGTCGGCGGCGGTCCACTGCCGGAAGGGCGCGTCGGAGGTGTACAGCGTGGTGCCCACGGTGAAGGCATTGCCGCGCCCCCACTTGTGCAGCAGTCGCGCGTCCAGGCCGCTGAAGCGGAACTGCTCGTCCTGCAGGGTGGTGCTGCCCGGCGCCGGCGCCGGCGGCACGAAGGCCGCTTCCGAGCGCGAGGCCTGGTCCTGGTAGCCGCTCCACAGCTTGGCCACGAGCTGGGTCTTGTCGTCGAACTTGCGCTCGTGCGTCAGGGCCAGCACGTAGCGCTCGGTCCACAGGCGGTTGTCGGGCGTGGTGGTGGTGCGCTCGTCGCGCTGGAACACCGGGTAGCCCATCTTGCCCGGATCGCCGGTGTCGAGGTCGGAGGCGTGGAAATCGGCCGCCCAGTAGGCCGTGGCATCGGGGCGCCAGCCCAGGTGCAGGTCGGCGCCGCGCAGGGTGGAATCGCCGTTGTCGCGCTGGCCGTCGCTGCGGCGGTAGTGCACATCGGCGAGGTAGTCCCATGCGCCCGAAGTACCGGAAATCTGGTTGAAGCTGGCGAAGAGCCCATCCTTGCCGACCACGTTTTCCGTGTAGCCGGCCAGCTCACGGTCGGCCACGGGTTTGCGGCTCACCAGGTTCACGGTCGGCGGCGGCTCGGGCCCGTACAGCAGCGAGCTGCCGCCGCGGATCAGCTGCACCTCGGCGATGCTCTGCGGCAGAGGCATCACGTAGATGGTGGGAAAGCCGATCCAGTCGCCCTCCAGCGGGATGCCGTCCTGCATCACGGTGACGAATTCGGACTCCTGCGGATTGCCGATGCCGCGGTAGGACAGATTGGTCTGACCCGGTGTCTGCTGTTCGCCCACGTACAGGCCCGGGGTCTGCGCGAACAGGGCGCGCAGATTGTTGTCGATCACCGTGGGCAGGTACTCCAGCTTGGTGATGGAGGTCTTCTTGGTCACCGTGATCAGCGGGCCGTCGACCTCGCGCATGATGTAGTCGAGCTTGGCGCGCCAGGGGGCGATTTCCTGCACCTTCACCTCGTCCAGGGCGGTGGGCGCGTCGTTCTTGGCGGGCGGCGCGGCGGTGGCCGCAACGGCGGGAAACAGGGCGGTGGCGATGGTGCTCGCCAGGACGCGGCGGGGCAGCTTGATCATGGTTCCGGAACTCGGGGCAGGCGCGGCCGCAACGCCGCGGGGCGCGCAGGATTGCTGCACCACGAACGCACCGCAAGTGCGATGCGCCAGCTGCGACCATGGGCGGATCAGACAGCGCCGGAGACCTCCGCCGCAAGGCGGATTTTCTGCCGCGCCGGGGCGGGTCGCCCACGGCATCGGTGCACGCGCTGCGCTACTGGTTGCCGTCGGCGAAGATGCGGTCGATGCAGGTGCTGAAGTTCGCCGTGATCTGGTTGTTCATCAGCGCCTGCACCGGATTGGCCGGCTGGCTGGCGTAGTCCAGCTTGAAGTTGTTGCTGCCGCAGCCGGCGCCGCTGGGCGCGCCGATGTGGCAGTAGCTCATCAAGGTGCCCTTGTTGCCGTTGGTCGCACCGGGGCAGGCGGGAGTGCCCGAATAGCAGCCGCTGCCCTCGGCGTTGTAGCAGCTGTCCAGCGGTACGCCGCCGTTGGTGGCGTAGTTGCAGTGCGTATGCGGCGAGCCGAGATTGTGGCCGAGCTCGTGCGCCACCAACGGCGCGTTCTGCGCCGGCGTGGTGCCGGCGAAGGTGAAGATCTGATTGACCGTGTAGCTGCCGCCGCTCGAGGGCTTGCTGCAATAGGCGTTGATCCAGCCGATGCCGGAAGCGGAGTTCTGTTGCGACGACTTGCCCGACAGCAGCATGGCAAAGTGGCGGAAGACGCGGCCGCGGTTGTTGGCCCAGTAGGTGCCGAACTCGTTGAGATGCGCCGAGCCGGCCGGCGAGCCGGTGACGCTGTAGGGATCGGTTGCAGCGTTCGTGTTGAGGAAGGTGGTGCCCTGCAGCAACTGCAGGTTGAGGTCGCGCTGGTACATCACGTTCATCTCGACGAAGAGCTGGGCGATCCAGTTGGTCGCCGTGGTGGTGTTGCCGCCGAACAGCGGTGCGTTGAGCAGCTCGCCGTCGGTGTCGACCGCGACCACGGCGCGACGCAGCGGCCCGCTCAGCGCGCTGGCCGCGTCGATGGCGGACCCCGTGTTCGCTGCCAGGCGCTGCAGCGCGGCGCCGATGACGCCGGGATCGAGCCGGTCCTGGCCGCATTGCGTCTGCAGCGCCGAACCATCGGGCGCCTGCTGGTGCAGGGCGGCGGATTCCAGCGCCAGGCCGCCGGCGAGCGGGCGGCCGCGGATGGCGAAGTCGCCGAGCGCGCCGCGCACCGTGGCGCTGAGGCTGCCGTCCTCCGGGTCGAGGCTGAGGCCGATGTCGGCGCGCGCGTCGGCGGCATAGCCGAGATAGAAGCGCAGACGGCTGCGCGGCAGCTCCACCTCGCCTTGCGGTGTGACGGCGATGACGCGGGCGTCTGCGGCGTACACCTCGATGCGCTGCAGCGTCGCCGTGGCGGTGCGCTCCTCGCCCACGGGGAAGCCGGTGAGGAGAATGCGCTCGCCCGGCCGAAGCGCCTGCAATTGCGCCTGCAGGGCGGGCGAGAGCAGCCGCGGGGTGGCGTGGACGCCGGCGGCGGGGAGCGCGGCGAGCAGGGCGACGAGGCAGGGCAGGGGGCGCATGGCGGTCTCCGCGGAACGGCGGGCCACAGCCTATGCCGCGACTCGTGGCCCTGCCGTGCGTTGCGCCGCAAGCGTGCCCTGCCGCCCGACGGGCGGTGCGGGCCGCTCAGTCCTGCGGCGGATCGGCCACGAAGCCCGCCGGGAAGGCCTGCGGCTCGGACGGCGGCAGCGGGCGCGGGCGCGGCACCACGCCGCGCGCCTGCAGCTTGGCCAGGCTGTCGTACCAGATCGACACGACCTCGTCCGGCCGCGCGCTGTCGCGCTCGAAGGTCGTGTAGCTGGCGTAGCTGGCCTCGCGCGCGCCGTGGCCGGTGCCGAGCGACTCCTCGGCCAGGGCCTTGTCGGCGCGACGCGCGGCGTCGCGCGCGACCCCGGCCGAGGCCTGGGCGGGTGCTGCGGTGGCGGGAGGCGCACCGGCCGGCGCGGCACTTCGCTCGCGCTGGGCCTCGGCGCCGATCTCGTCTTCACGTCGGACGGGCGGGCGCACCCGTTCGCGGAACACCGCCACACCGATCACGCCGACGTTGTCGGGTCGGCCGGTGCGCGCGGCGTAGGAGTCGGGCAGGGCGGTGAACTCGAACGCCGCCACGGCGCTCATATCCTTGCGCCAGCCGGAAATCTCGGTGCTCTCGTAGGGGCCCAGCACATAGCCCGATTGGCCCGGGCTGGCCGTCTGACCGGTGATGGCGTTCACGCCGTCGACGCTGAGCACGGTCATCACGCGCGCGCCGCTGCGATTGCTCAGGCGCACGCTGTAGCGGTGCCCGGGCACGCCGGCCACATACTGCCTGCCACGCGCGAGGTACAGCGGCAGCGTGCCGCCGCCGTCGCGGTCGACGATCTGCACATCGACCAGATGGCCGGCGCGGGCGGGGGCGCAGGCAAGGAGCAGGGGGGCGGCAAGACTGAGCAGCAGGGCGCGCATGGCGGGTCTCCGGTTGGGGTGGGGCATGCAACGCGCCGGGCCGCCTGCCGGGGTTGCACGAAGGAGTGACCGCCTGCGCTTCCGCCGCGCGCGCTTTTGCCCGACCATGCGCCCCTCGCCGTCGCCCGGAGAACGCCCATGCGCCGTACCCTGCCCATCCTCGCCGTCCTGATCGGCCTGCTCGCCGCCCCGGTGGCGGTCCAGGCACGCAACAAGATCGACTGCGAGCTGCGCTACTCGCTCACCGGCTGGTCGGTGTTCTACAAGACCGCCAGCGGCAGCGGCACCATCACCTGCGACAACGGCCAGTCCATGAAGGTGAAGATCCGCGCCAAGGGCGGCGGACTCACCTTCGGCAAGCAGACCATCACCGACGGCCGCGGCCGCTTCACCGAGGCGCACAACATCACCGAGCTGCTCGGCACCTATGCCCAGGGCGGTGCCCATGCCGGCGTGGTGAAGTCCGCCGGCGCCCAGGTGGTGACCAAGGGCGAGATCTCGCTCGCCCTCGCCGGCAAGGGCGAGGGCGTGGACCTCGGCATCGACTTCGGCAAGTTCGTCATCAGCCGCTGAGCCCCGCCGCGGCGTCATCGCCGCGACATCGCCGCGCAACCTCGGCGCCATCGCCCTGCAAGCGGCGGGCAATGCACCGCCGCCACACTCGCGCCCCGTTGCTTCCGCCACGGAGCGCGTCATGCCGCGCCAGCCGCCGTTCGATCCCGTCCGCCGCCGCTGGCTGCGCGGCGCCGTCGCAGTGACGGCACTGGCGTGCGCTGGCCGACCGCAGCGCCTGCTGGCGCCGCCGCGCTGGTCCGACGATCCCTTCC
>DAOOVM010000223.1:0-5186 GCA_035370085.1 Rhodanobacteraceae bacterium
CCGCATCGCCGCCGTGGCGCCGCAGCTCGCCGCGAGCGCGCGCGAGGAGCTCGATGGGCGGCGACACAAGACGTCCGCGCACGTCGATCTCCTCGCGCGTCGACGCGGCGAGCTGCGGCGCCACGGCGGCGATGCGGCCCTCGGCGATGCCGATGTCGACGTCGGGGCGGCCGTCGGGCAGGTTGGCGTGGCGCAGGATCAGGTCCAAAAGTGTCGCTCCTCAATGGTCGCTTCAGGGGTCATGCGTGCCGCAGGCCGCGGCCGGGCCGCGCCCACCCCGTTGGCCGAGGGCCATCCAGGCAGCGCGGCCGGCCGCCTGCTAGTCCCAGCTTCCGGCCCAGTGAAACTCCAGGGACATCCGGCGGCACTGCGGACAGACGTGGCGATGGCACTCCAGCGGACGGTAGCGGCCCTGACGCGCGTCGCGCCAGACCGCCTCGTACTTTCCGCGCCACTCTGCCAGCATGTCCTCCCACGCGATGCCCATCTCCGCCAGGCTCTGCGGTGTGTACTCCATCAGTTTGGCCATGTAGGCCGCGTAGGCGTCGAAGGTGGGGTATTGCAGGTACTCGCCGATCGGCAGGATCTCGGGATCACGCAGGGCCGGGTCCGCGTAAGACGTCACGTCCTCGCCGCCGCAGCGCGGGCAGCGCATCGGCAACGGGGCGTCCGGCAGCGACACCATCGCCGAACAGTGGCGGCACAGGGCCGGATACTCCTCCGTATCGTCGCCGAAGCCCGCTCCGATACCGACGCGGTGCGCGAAACCGCACTCGCACTGCGCGAGCAGGGTCGTTCCCAAAGGTCCGTTCCTCCTTGATGCCGCTCGGCACGGCGCACGCCGGCCGGTCGCCACGATAACCGCAAGCCCGCCGCGCGCCCACTGCCCATTGCGGCGTCCGCCCGCTCGTGCAAGGCTTGCAATCCACATTCGCAGCGACGACACGGTCTCGTCGATGCCCGCGGCACGGTGCCGGCGGTGCGACTGTTTCCCGTCCCGCAACACCGCCGCCGCGCCATCGCCGGCGCCGGGTGCGCGCGGAACACTTCCCGCATCGACTGGACCCCGCCATGAGCCTTGCCGCCGCACCGCACGCCGCCTCGGATCTGAACCTCGATCCGTACTGGATGCCCTTCACCCACAACCGCTACTTCAAGCAGCACCGGCCGCTGGACCGCCTGCTGGTGGCGGCCGAGGGCGCCTACTTCACCACCGTGGACGGGCAGAAGCTGTTCGACTGCCTGTCGGGGCTGTGGTGCAGCTCGCTGGGCCACGGCCATCCGCGCATCAAGGAGGCGGTGAAGGCGCAGCTCGACCGCGCCGACTACATCCCGGCCTTCCAGGTCGCCAATCCCGACAGCTTCCGCCTCGCCGAGCGCATCGCCGCGGTGGCGCCCGAGGACTTGAACCGCGTGTTCTTCTGCAACTCCGGCTCGGAAGCCGTGGACTCCGCGCTGAAGATCGCCATCGCCTACCACCGCCTGCGCGGCGAGGCCTCGCGCACGCGCATCATCGGCCGCGAAAAGGGCTACCACGGCGTGGGCATCGGCGGCATCAGCGTCGGCGGCATGGTGGCCAACCGCAAGATGTTCGCGCCGATGATGCTGCCCGGCGTGGACCATCTGCCGCACACCCACAGCCTGAAGGACATGGCCTTCTCCCGCGGCCAGCCGACCTGGGGCGCGCACCTGGCCGACGACCTGGAACGCCTGGTCGCGCTGCACGACGCCAGCACCATCGCCGCCGTCATCGTCGAGCCGATGCAGGGCTCGGTCGGCGTGGTGGTGCCGCCCGTGGGCTACCTGCAGCGCCTGCGCGAGATCTGCACCAAGCACGGCATCCTGCTCATCTTCGACGAAGTCATCTGCGGCTTCGGCCGCATGGGCGACTGGTTCGGCGCGCAGGCCTTCGGCGTCACGCCCGACCTCATCACCTTCGCCAAGTGCGTCAACAACGGCACCGTGCCCATGGGCGGCGTGATCGCCCGCCAGGGCATCTACGACAGCTTCATGACCGGCCCCGACTACACGGTGGAGCTGTTCCACGGCTACACCTACTCGGCCCACCCGCTGGCCGTGGCCGCGGCGCACGCCACGCTCGACATCCTGCACGACGAGGGCGTGCCGCAGCGCTTCGCCGCGCTGGCCAAGACCATCGAAGACGCCGTGCACACGCTGCGCGGCGAACCCAACGTCATCGACATCCGCAACTGCGGCGCCGCCGCCGCGGTGGAGCTGGCGCCCATCCCGGGCCAGGTCGGCAAGCGCGGCCTGCGCGTGTTCGAAGAGGGCCTCAAGCGCGGCCTGCTGCTGCGCTTCACCGGCGACACCATCGCCATGGCGCCGCCCGTGATCACCACGCCCGACGAACTGGCGCGCATGTTCGACGGCGTGCGCGCGGCGATCCGCGCCGTGGCGTAGAGACCCGTCGAGCATCCAGCGCGAGCCGTCCGCCGCGACGGCTTGCGCCGGTGCCGAACCGGCCGCCGCCTGATCGACGCGCCGACCGCGCGGAAGCGGGCGGCTCACCCTCTCGCAAAGACCCTGTGCGCTGTGCGCCGCCTGAGCCCGTGTACGGCCTGCCCGCTACGCAGGCTCAATCACGCCGGCGAACCGGCGGCAATGCCACGTGCATTCATTCCGACACCGAGTCGGCCCCGTTACACCCCCACTCCGCCGCCGTAACTCATACTCCTCCGATCCGCCGGCTTGGCCCCGCTCCTTGCGCCGATGAACCGCGTGCACGCATCGGCCAGGCTCATGAACGGATGCGGGAAATTTCCTATTGCGAGATGTCGACGACAACGGGATACTGCCTGCAACACCCCAATTAGGGGGTCTATTTGTAGTTATGCGCTAAAGGAGGCGGCATGAAGACCATCATTTCAAATAGGAGCGAAGCGTCCAGCGCTGTCGCAAAATTCAAGAAATGTGTCGAGTCGGCGGCCGCAGGAAGTAGAGCCACTGAATGGGCATTTCCAAATGGTGAGAAGGCGAAGTGCGAAACCTATACGGTTCCAACGGTTCTTGGGGAGTTGCTAGTCGCAATCCCGAAGAAGTGGAATGGCAGGCAAGCCCACTTGTTCGCATTGAATTACCCTGGTGGCACTCTTGCTCCAGACGTCGAAATCAATATTCCGGACACCTTAGACCGCAAGGTTTCTGGCGCATATGTAAAGAATGGGAAAGAGATTCTCATATGTCATCGCGGTGGCTTCACGGCCTATCGCGGAAAGATCCCAAAGGAGGTAAGTCACGCATACTTTGGCAAGTGGATGTGTGAGGTTAGAGACGGAGACCGCGACAGCAGCATGATTGGTGTCGCCTCCCTTGGCTCACCGAGCATGGCCGACGATATTGCTGAGTTTGTTGCGGCCGTCTCTGAAATGAAGACCCAGTTCAAGGCTGGTGAATCAGCCTCGGCGGAATTGCCAGAAAGAACGAAGGCAGCGTGGCGTGACACAAGGGAGTATGAAGGGAAAAAGAAGTCTTCTGGCGTAACAGACCCACGAGACTATGACTACCTGCACGGCCCGTTGTGCAATGCGCTGCGTAGGCAGTTAAAGCGACACGTCTCTGGCAATAAGGAAGTCATAGTGCTTTCTAACCAAAACGTAGATGTTGCTCTTGTCAACGCAGTGTCCGGAAAGGCTCTGGCAATATTCGAGGTGAAGACCTCGGCGTCACTGTCGAGCCAGCTGTATTCCGCAATTGGCCAGCTTGCATACTACAAACACAGATACGGAACGTCGGAAACAGCAACGTATCTTGTGTTGCCAAAGGAATCGATCAACGAACTGAAGTGCGAAGAATTTCTAACTAGCATCGGCATTGGCGTCATATCTGGTGAGAAAGAGTCGTTTAAGTCAGAGGGGTCAGGCTCGCTAAAGGAATTGGTTAGTCGGTGCGTTCGCGCATAACCATTCGCTGCAGGCGCGACGGCCCTGACGTGACCTGCCCCCAATCCTAGTGCCAGGGTTTACTTCGTAGAGCCCTTGGTTTCGAGCTTATCGCTCGGATTGGTGGTTGGGTGGAGTCGGCCTTCGCGCAGCCTTGTCGCGAAGGCCGCCGGTGTGCGGTTGCCGATGGCACTGTGCGGTCGCACCTCGTTGTAGTCGCGGCGCCAGGCGCCGATGACGGCCTGCGCGTGCGCCAGCGACGTGAACCAGTTTTCGTTCAGGCACTCGTCGCGGAACTTGCCATTGAAGCTCTCGATGTACGCGTTCTGCGTAGGCTTGCCGGGTTGGATCAGCAGCAACCTCACGCCGTTGGCGTGTGCCCACTGGTCGAGTGCGCGCCCCGTGAACTCGGGTCCCTGATCGGTGCGGATCGCCACGGGGTAGCCGCGGAAGCGGCACACCGCGTCCAGCGCATCGGCCACGCCTTGGCCGTTGATGCGTCTGGCTACGGCAATCTCGATCGATTCCTTCGTGCAATCATCCACCACGGTCAGGCACTTGATGGGGCGACCGTTGCACAGGCCGTCGAACACGAAATCCATCGACCAGGTATGGTTCGGGCCAGAAGGAACCTGCAGCGGCCTGCGCTCCACCGCCACCCGCTCGCGCTTGCGCCGCCGCCGCACCGCAAGGCCCGCCTGCTGATACAGCCGCCAAACGCGTTTGTGGTTAGCATCGAAGCCCTCGCGTTCCAGCAGGATGTGCAGACGCCGGTAGCCGAACCGCCGACGTTCGCCGGCCAGGTCGACCAGGCGCTGGCGCAACGCCTCGTCTGTGCGCACCGGCGTGTAGTGCAGCACCGTGCGCGACAGCCCCAGCAGCCGGCAGGCGCGTCGCTCGGACATTGGAATCTTGGCCCGCACGGCCGCCACGGCGTCACGCCGCGCCTGCGGGCTCAGAATTTTCCCCGCGCAACGACCTTCAGTGCCGCGTTGTCGAGCATCGCCTCGGCCAGCAGCTTCTTCAGCCTGGCGTTCTCCGCCTCCAGCGTGCGCAGACGCTTGGCATCCGGCACCTCCATGCCGCCGTACTTGCGCCGCCACAGGTAGAACGATGCGTCGCTGAAGCCATGCTTGCGGCACAACTCCTTGATCGGTGCCCCGGCCGCCGCCTGCTTCAGGAAGCCGATGATCTGTTCCTCGGTGAACCGCTTCTTCATGTCCGTCCTCGCTTGCGTGACGGACTCTACTTAGTTCAGGCTGGCACTGAAATCGGGGGGCAGGTCAG
>DAOOVM010000224.1:0-5161 GCA_035370085.1 Rhodanobacteraceae bacterium
AGGTCAGGGAAATGCCCGGTGCCGTCGCCTTCTGGATGACGCCGCCGGAGCCGGCACTACCGGTTCCGCTCACTGTCAGGCCGCCCGCCGCACCGGTGTTGTTCAGCACGATGCCGCTGCTCGGACCGCTGCCCGCGGTGCCCGCGCTGATGCTGCGGAACTTCAGCCCCGAGGCGCCGATGGTCGTGTTGACCACACTCAGCGCGGTCGCCGTGGTGGTGACGAGCGTGCTGCTGGTGTCGGTCGCCGTGACCGTACCGCCTCCGCTGGCGGTGAACGCCGCATTGGCACCGGTGCTGAGCGTGAGGGCGCCCGAGAAATTGATGCTGGAACCCGTATTGCCGGTGAGGTTCACGCCCGTACCCGTGGTGGCGCTGATGGTGCCACCGTAGTTCACCGTGGCATTGCTGGCGTTGACGCGGAAGGCGGTCGCAGCAGCCGTGGTGCCGCTGATGCTGCTGCCGGAGCCGGCAGACAGCACGCCGGCCACGGCGTTGAGGTTGACGCCCGTCGTGGTGCTGTTGCTGCTCTTGATCGACGCGAGCGTGATGTCGGTGGTGACCGTGTTGAGGTTCACGGCCGCGCCCCCCGTGGCCTCGATCGTGCCGACGTTCGGCGCCACCTTGATCTGCAGGCCCGTGCCGACACCGGCATTGAATGTGCCCGAGCTGGTCGCCTGCAGGCCATCCCCGCCACCGGCGTAGACGTCGAGATCGGTGAAGCTGATATCACCGCTGACGTTGGTCAACACCATACCCGCGCCGCCTACCGGATTGCCGGCACTGCCGATCGTCGTGGTACCGCCGGACACGGTCTGGAAGCCGCCGCCGGGCGTGGCGTCGAAGCGCGCCGCGTTCACCGCGATGCCGGTGGCGACGGTATTGCCGTGCACGGTGTTGCCGGCAAAGCTGGTGATCGTCGCGCTACCGCCACCGCTGCCGTCGACCACGATGCCGGAGGATCCCGCGGTGATGTTGCTGTTGTTGTCGATCGCGAGCTGAAGGTTGGCACCGGCCACGCTGGTGCGCGCGTCGATGCCGTTGCCGGTCGACGTCACGGTGTTGTTGGCGACGCTGACCACGAAGGTGCCGGACGAGCCGTCGTTGAGGTCGATCCCTTCCAGCGCCGAGCCGCTGATGGCGTTGTCGCTGATCGTCACGCCCACGGCATTGGCGCCGCTGGCGGTGACGTCCACCGCATTGGTGGTACCGCCGCTGGACGCGAGATCCAGGCCGCGGATTTCCACGTTCTGCATCGGGCCGGCAGTCGCCGCCACGGAAACCGTGTCCGCACCAGTGGTGACGACGCGCGGCTTGCTGCCGGCAGCCACCAGGGTACCGAAGGGGGCCACCGTGAGGCCGATACCCTCACCCCAGAGCTTCTGGCCATTCTTCAGCGTGATGCCGGCGGACAGCGGCGTGCTGCCGGTATTGCCGCGGAACACGAAGATGATGTCGTTGGCCGCCGATGCTGACTGAGCCGCGGACAGCGTTTCGAAGGCATTGCTGGAGCGTCCGTCGCCGCCGGCAGGATTGTCGGGATCGATGAGGTCACGCACGTACCACACCTTGCTGCCGACGCTGACGCTGACCGTGCCCGCGACGCTGTCCTGTCCGTCCGTGATCTGGAAGGCGAACGTGTCGGTGCCGGAGAAGCCGACCGGCGGTACGTAGGTGAACGAGCCGTCGGTGTTGATGGTGACATTGCCGCCGTTGGCGCTGCTGCCGCTGGGCACGGCCACGGTACTGACCGGCGAGGGACCATCGCTGTCGGCGGGGCTCGACTTGGCCATGATGCTCGAGGTGTCGATGATATTCGCCACGCCAGGACGCAGCGCGCCGGCCACGTGCAGCTGGGTATTGCCCAGCGTGCTGTAGCTGATCGTCGACGTGCCGAGCGTCGGTGCCACGTTGGCGTGCGTGATGGTGATCACGAAGGTCTGTGCGGCGGAGGTGTCGACGCCGCCATTGGCGGTTCCGCCGTTGTCGTGGATCTGCACGGTCACGTTGGCGGTCTTGCTCCCCGCGGCGGTCTGCACCGCCGGCGTGAAGGTGAGCGTGCCGTTGGCCGCAATGGCGGGCTGCACGGCGAACGCCGCGTTGTTGTCATTGCTGACGATGAAGTCCACCGCCTGGCCCGCCTCGTCCGGCGGACCGGGGCTGATGGCAGTGGCCCAGCCGGTGACTGTGCGCGGCCCGGCGTTGTCGAGTTCAGAGGTCAGGTCCGCTCCCTTGCTGAAGCTCGGGGCATCATTGACCGGGATCACGGTGATCACCAGGGTATGCGGTGCGGAGGTGTCGACACCGCCGTTGGCCGTCCCCCCGTTGTCCTTGGCCACCACCGTGACGTTCGCCACGCCGTTGGCGTTCGCCGCCGGCGTGTACGTCAGGGTGCCGGCCGCATCGATGGCCGGCGCAACGGCAAACAGGCCGGGATTGCTGTTGCCGGTGATCTGCAAGCTCACCGTCTGCGCGGACTCATCGGCAGGACCCGGCGACAGCGCCGTGGCCCAGTTGCTCACAATCTGTGCGCCGGCATCCTCGTTCACGGACTGGTCCGGCCCGGCCGTGAAGCTCGGCGCGTCGTTGACGGCCGTGACATTGATGACGAACGTCTGCGGCGCGGACGTGTCGACGCCGCCGTTGGCCGTGCCGCCATTGTCCTGCAGCACCAGGGTGAGCGTGGCCGAACCGTTGGCGTTGGCGGCCGGGGTGTAGGTCAGGACGCCGCTGGCGCTGACCGCGGGGGCGGCGCTGAACAGACCGGGATTGGTGTTGCCCGTGACGTTGAACGTCAGCGTCTGCGTACCGCCGTCGCCGTCGCTGATGGCGGTGGCCCAGCCCGGCACCGTCTGCCCGCCGGCGTCTTCCAGCACGGTTTGATCGGCACCCTTGGTGAAGCTGGGCGCGTGGTTCACCGGCGTCACGGTGATCGTGAAGGTCTGCGCGGCGGATGTGTCGACGCCGCCATTGGCGGTACCTCCGTCGTCCTTCAAGGTGACGCTCACGGTGGCGCTGCCGCTGACGTTGGGAGCCGGCGTGAAGCTGAGGGTGCCACTGGGCGTGATGGCCGGCTGCAGCGAGAACAGGGCGTTGTTGTCGTTGCTGACCTGGAAGCTGACGCTCTGGCCCGACTCGTTCGCCGGCCCGGGCGAGATCGCGGTGGCCCAATTCGGGATTGTTTGCGCCGGAGCATTTTCCGCCACGGTCTGATCGGCGCCCTTGGTGAAGCTGGGGGCGTCGTTGACGGCCGTAACGTTGATGGTGAACGTCTGTGGCGCGGAGGTGTCCATGCCGCCGTTGGCCGTACCACCATCGTCCTGCAAGACGAGGGTGATCGTGGCGGCGCCGTTGGCGTTGGGCGCCGGCGTATAGCTGAGGTCGCCGGAGGCGTTGACCGTGGGCGCCGCGCTGAAGAGTCCCGGATTGGTGTTGTTGGTCACCGCGAAAGTCAGCGTCTGCGTGCCGCCGTCGCCGTCGCTGATGGCGGTCGCCCAGCCCGTCACCGTCTGCGCCCCGGCATCTTCCAGGGCCGTCTGGTCAGCGCCCTTGGTGAAACTGGGCGGATGGTTGAGTTGCACGACATGCAGTACGTAGGTGCGTTGTCCGCTGCAGCCGTTGGCGGTGTCCACCACGGTGAAGCGCACCGGCGTATTACCGGCTGCGCTGGGCGCGCCGCTGAACACGCCCAAGGCGGACAGCGACAACCCGGCCGGCAGCACGCCGCGGCTGACGCTGAAGGCGGGCGCGGCAATGGGATTGCCACCCTCGGTGGCCGAGAGGCTGGCCGCATAGGCATCGCCGACCGTGGCCTGCGGTAACGAGCCATTGGGCAGGATCTTGATCGGAGGGCAGTCGGGCGCCGCCGCCAGGGCGGCGAGCGGCAGAAACACGGCGAGGCTGGCGCATCCCTTCAGAATCTTCTTCACGGTGGTCTCCATGGCCGTCACTCCACCTCGAAGTGCTGCAGCTGCACTGGCGTGGTGCCGTTGAGCGCCACCAGCACGTTGTCGAACTGCACGCTCGCGGCGCTGCCGGTGTCGGCGAGCCTGGTCACAGCCAGTCGCACCTCCACGCTCTGCGCGCCCAGCGGCGCGGCCGGGATGAACTGCGGATCGGCCAGCGTGTACCAGAAGGCGTCGTCAGGCACGCCCGATCCCAGCACCCGCCCCTCGCCCACGCTGCCGCCTTCGACGGCGGTCGCACACGCGGCGTCGGAGTAGAACTGCACTTCGATGGAAGCGTTGAGCAGGCTGTCGGCGGCATTGCCCGCCACCGGAACGCGCAGGCGCGCGCTGTAGCGGGCCTCGGTCACGGGCTGCTGCCCCGCGGGCACCGGCAGGCATTCGCGTGCGGCAATCTCGGCGCGTGCCGTGCCCGCTGCGGCGACCGAGGGCACGTCCAGCTGCACCGAGCCGGAACCGGGCGCGTTGCCGTCCACGTCCTGTGTGCCGTTGTAGGCAACCGTGCCGGCACCGACCGGGTCGGGTGCGGCAGAGAACACCGTGGCCCAGGGCGCGACGCTGCCGTCGAAGCGAGGGTTCTGCGCCAGGTTCTGTGCCGCCACCGGCCCCAACGTCGCCGCCAGACACAAACCGGCGCAAACGCGCCATCCGTCGCTGCGGCGGTGCGCGCGATCACGTGAATTCTTCATGAGGAGTCCCCTTGCCTGGCCGCGTCCATCGCGGCCGTCCACGCCGGCCTCTTGCCGGCCCCGTCGACAGCCGGGGCAGTAACTGCCCCGTGTGTGAACTTTGCAAAACTTTTTTTCACCCTGCGCCAGCGCACGGCAGGCCGTCGTCTGTCCTGTCTGGACACCCGCGCTAGGCAAGCCACGGCGCCATCGCTACGCTTTGACGTCTTCCCTCCGCGCAGGTCATGTCCATGGCGCAGCATTATCCCCACTACATCTGGCACAACGGCGGCATCAAGCCCTGGGCCGAGGCGACCACGCACGTCATGTCGCATGCCCTGCACTACGGCTCCTCGGTGTTCGAAGGCATCCGCTGCTACGAGACTCCGAACGGTCCGGCGATCTTCCGCCTGACCGACCACATGCGCCGGCTGTTTGCCTCAGCCAGGATCTACGACATGGCCATGCCCTACTCGCTGGAGCAGCTCAATGCCGCCGGCGGTAACACCGGCAACTTCTACGACGGGAA
>DAOOVM010000225.1:0-5109 GCA_035370085.1 Rhodanobacteraceae bacterium
GCGCGGGGTGGAAACCAACGGCATCCTGGCCGCCTGCGACGAGCTCGGCATCGGCTTGGTGCCCTACAGCCCGCTTGGCAAGGGTTTTCTGACCGGCGCGATGAACAAGGACACCAAGCTGAGCGAGGGCGATTTCCGCAGCCTGGTGCCGCGCTTTGCCCCCGAGGCGATGGAAAAGAACCAGGCGCTGGTGGACTTGCTGCGTCGCGTCGGCGCAGCCAAGGGCGCCACGCCTGCGCAGATCGCCTTGGCCTGGCTGCTGGCGCAGCGCCCTTACATCGTGCCGATACCGGGCACCACCAAGCTGCACCGGCTGGAGGAAAACATCGGCGCGGCCGCCGTCGATCTGTCGGCTGACGACCTGCGCGAGATCGAGCAGGCGGCCGCGCAGATCCACATCGAGGGCGAGCGCTACGCGCCGCAGCAACTGGCGATGGTCGGGCGTGACGCGCCGCCGGCAAGCCGCTGAACCAATACAGGACAACCACCATGAACGAAACCACCATCCCGCACTTCACCCTGAACAATGGTGTGGAGATCCCGGTCATCGGCTTCGGCGTGTTCCAGACGCCACCGGCCGAGACGACTGCCGCCGTGCTCGACGCACTCAAGACCGGCTACCGTCACATCGACACCGCAGCGGCCTACGGCAACGAGCGCGAGGTCGGCGCCGCCATCCGCGGCAGCGGCATCGCGCGCGACGAGGTCTTCATCGAGACCAAGGTGTGGATCAGCGACTACGGCTACGACGCTACGCTGCATGCGTTCCAGAAAAGTGCGGGCAAGCTGGGTGTCGATCGGATCGACCTCCTGATCCTGCATCAGCCGCTGCCGAGTCGCTTCGATCTCACCCTCGACGCCTACCGGGCGCTGGAGAAACTGCTCGCCGACGGCAAGGTGCGCGCGATCGGCGTGAGCAATTTCATGCCGGAACCACTGAATCGCTTGCTGGCTGAAACGTCCGTGGTGCCCGTGGTCAATCAGATCGAGGTCCATCCGTATTTCCAACAGAAGGAACTGCAAAGCCTGCATGCCAAGCATCACATCCTGACTCAGGCGTGGTCGCCCATCGGTGGTATCACATCCTACCGAGGTGGTGGCAAGAGCACGTTCGACGATCCGACGCTGCAACAGATCGCGCGTGAGCACGGCAAGTCGCCCGCGCAAGTGATGCTGCGCTGGCACCTGCAACAGGGCCGTTCGGCGATCCCGAAGTCGACCAGGGCCGCGCGCATCGCCGAGAACTTCGACGTCTTCGGCTTCGAACTCACCGAGCAACAACTTGCCGCGATCGACGCGCTCGACACCGGCGTGCGTGGCGGTCCCGAGCCCGACGACATCACGCTCGAAAACTACGGCCGCGACATTCCGGAGGCCTGAACCCGCCGTCCGGATTCGGCACGAGAAGCATTTGAGAGCGAGAAATGGACCAACACGCAGCCAACACTGATCGCCGCGGTTTTCTGAAGGGAGCCGGCGCACTGGCGGCAGTGCCGCTGGTCACCGAGATGGCCGCGAGCCAGGCCTTCGCGAAGCCACCCGCGAACGCCCAAGCTGGCGGCACTCGCGATGCGGACACAGCGCGCGTGATCGGGCGCCGCAAGCTTGGATCATTGGAGGTTTCCAGTGTGGGGCTCGGCGTCCAGAACATGGACCGCACCTACCAGACGACGGTCCCATACCGACCCGAGATGATCGCTATCATCCGCGCCGCCTTCGAGCGCGGCGTCACGTTCTTCGACACGGCCGAGGCCTACGGGCCGTTCGAGAACGAGCGCATCCTCGGCGAGGCCATCGCGCCGTTTCGTGACCAGGTCCGGATCACCTCCAAGTTCGGCTGGAACATCGATCCTGACACCGGCGAGCGCGGGCCCGGACTCAACAGCCGTCCGGCACACCTCAGGCGCGCCGTCGAGGGCTCGCTCAAGCGCCTGCGCACCGACCGCATCGACCTGCTCTACCAGCACCGCGTCGATCCCGCCGTGCCGATCGAAGATGTCGCCGGCGCGGTCAAGGACCTGATGGACCAGGGCAAGGTGTTGCATTGGGGACTTTGCGAACCGGGCCTGCAGACCGTCCGTCGCGCGCATGCCGTGCTGCCGCTGACCGCGATCCAGAACGAGTATTCGATGGCGACCCGCGACGCGGAAATCCAACTGATCCCGCTCTGCGAGGAGTTGGGCATCGGCTTCGTGCCCTGGTGGCCGCTGGACTGCCAATTGCTCACCGGCTGGATCGACGCCAACACGCGATTCGCGCCTGGCGATATCCGTGCCGTCACACCGAGATTCTCGCCGGAGAGCCTGTCCCACAACATGCAGTTGGTCAATCTGATCAAGACCTGGGCGGATCGCAAGCAGGCCGCGCCCGCGCAGATTGCCATCGCGTGGCTGATGGCGCAAAAGCCCTGGATCGTGCCCATCCCCGGCACGACACAGATGACGCACATGCTGGAAAACATCGGCGCATCCCAGATCACCTTCGGCCACGACGAGCTGCGGGAGTTGAATGCCGCCGTTGCCGCGATCTCGATCCGAGGTGAACGGTTGCCGCCCGCGGTGCTTGCCTTCAGCGGCGTCGAGGCCCCGCCGCAGTAACGCTGTGGCTCGCCTGTGAGCGGATGAGCGCGATTTGAAGCCAATAGGTGCTGACCATGAAATACAAATGGATTTCCACGTTGGTGTGCGCGGCATTCCTCGGATTGGTGTGCGCCACGGCAATGGCACAGAACCCAGGCGCGAGCCGTGCAGTGATGGATAAAGCAGACGTTCTGATCGTCTACCTGTCCCGAACAAGGAACACGCAAGCCGTCGCCGAAATCATTCATGACGCGGTCGGCGGCACCCTGGTACGGCTCGAACTGAAAACGCCGTATCCGGAGGACTACGCCGCGATCGTGGCACAGGTGGCCAAGGAAGATGAAGCCGGTTATTTGCCACCCCTGACAACCCGCATCGCGGATATCCGGCAGTTCAAGACCGTGTTCATCGGCTTCCCGACCTGGGGCATGCAGCTGCCGCCGCCGATCAAGAGCTTTCTGAAGGAATACGACTTGCGCGGCAAGACGGTGATCCCGTTCAACACGAATGCCGGCTACGGCGTGGGCAGCAGCATCCAGCAGGTACGGAGCCTGTGCACGGGATGCAACGTGCAGCAGGGCTACTCCACCAAGGGTGGACTGGAACGCGACAGCATCTATCTCGCGATCGAGGGAAAGCGCCGGGAAGCCGTACGCGGCGAGGTCCGCAAGTGGCTGCGCGAAATCGGCGCGCTGCAGCCGGGCGATCGATCGAATCGCGGAGCGGCCGCTCGCTGAGCATCGGTGAGCTTGGGATTTTCAAACGAGGAAACCAGCATGACACAGGACATCAAAGGCAAAGTGGTAGTCATCACCGGCGCGTCGAGCGGCCTGGGCGCCGAAACCGCCCGCCATCTGGTCAAGTCCGGCGCCAAGGTGGTGCTGGGCGCACGTCGCTTGGACCGCCTGCATGCGCTGGCCGCCGAACTGGGCCTGCCCAAGGACGCCGCGTTCCAGGTCGACGTGACCGACCGCGAACAGGTCAAGGCGCTTGTGGATCACGCCGTCAAGCTGCACGGCCGCATCGACGTGATGATCAACAACGCCGGGCTGATGCCGCTAGCGCCGCTGGAAATGCTGCGCTTCGATGAGTGGGACCAGTGCATCGACGTGAACATCAAGGGCGTGCTCTGGGGCATCGCCGCGGCGCTGCCGTACTTCAAGACGCAGAAGAGCGGCCAGTTCATCAACGTCTCGTCGGTGGCCGGCCACACCATCAGCGTTGGCGGTGCCATCTACTCGGCCAGCAAATATTCGGTGCGCGTGATCTCCGAGGCGCTGCGCAAGGAGGTCAAGCCCTACAACGTCCGCACCACGGTGCTCTCGCCCGGTGCGGTGGATACCGAGCTGCCGGCCTCGGTCGGTGCGCCCGGTGTCAACACCGCCATTGCCGAGTACTACAAAAACAACGCCATTCCCGCCGACAGCTTCGCGCGCTGCGTGCTGTTCGCCATGAGCCAGCCGGAGAACGTCGACATCAACGAGATTTTGTTCCGCCCGACGGTGCAGGCACTCTAAGAACGTGTTCACGATCTTTGATCAAAAAATCAGGCTGGCGCGGCCCGACTGGTCCAATCCGTTTGTAGGCTCCGGTCCCGGTCAAGGCGGGTATATGCTTTGACGGATGCGAGACCGACCCATGAGTGCTGACAATTCCCTCGACACCGCCACCCGCCACGACCAGCACGGCCAATGGCCGCAGGCCGAAACGGTGGACGACTTTCGCCACAACCTGGCCACCGTGCACGCGCGCATCGCGGCGGCCTGCGAGCGCGCGGGGCGCGATCCGGCCAGCGTGCGCCTGCTGCCCGTCAGCAAGACCAAGCCCGAAGCCGTGCTGCGCCTGGCCTACGCCGCGGGCTGCCGCATGCTGGGCGAAAACAAGCCGCAAGAAGCCCATCGCAAATGGGAGGCCATGGCCGACCTGGGCGACCTGCGCTGGTCCGTCATCGGCCACCTGCAGACCAACAAGGCCAAGCTGGTGGCGCAGTGCGCCAGCGAGTTTCAGGCGCTGGACAGCCTGCGCGTGGCCGAGGCGCTGGAGCGGCGCCTGCAGGCCGAAGGGCGCGGGCTGGACGTGTTCGTGCAGGTCAACACCTCGGGCGAGGCCAGCAAGTACGGCCTGCACCCCGACGACGTGGCCACCTTCTTGCGCCAGCTGCCGGCGTTTCCGGCGCTGCGCGTGCGCGGGCTGATGACGCTGGCGCTGTTCTCTGCCGAAGCCGAGCGCGTGCGCCAATGCTTCGTGCTGCTGCGCAAGCTGCGCGACCGGCTGCGCCAGGACGTGCCGCAGGGCATCAGCCTGGATGAACTGTCGATGGGCATGTCCGGCGACTACGAAATCGCCATCGAGGAAGGCGCCACCGTGGTGCGCGTCGGCCAGGCCATCTTCGGCGCGCGGCCGATGCCGGATTCGTACTACTGGCCGTCGGCCAGCGAGGGCGACGCCAAGGCCGGAGAAACGCATTGACCGCGCCCGCACTGCGCCCGCTGGCCATCGACGTGGTGTCCGTCCAGTCGCAGGTGGTCTA